>URXI01000029.1 GCA_900551775.1 uncultured Eubacterium sp.
ATCCTCAAAAATCTCTGGATGCTGCTCTACCAGATAAGCTGCGCCGAATTTGCCCGTTCCCTCTTCGTCGCTGACAAAGAGGAATCTGACATCAAAAGGCAGCTGCAGGCCTTCTTCTTTGATCGCGAGAGCTAGGCCGATGAACATGGCAAGCTCACCTTTCATGTCGATAGCGCCCCTTCCCCAGATATAGCCGTCCTTAACTCCGGCGCCAAAGGGATCACAGGACCATTCCTGATCGGTTACAGGCACCACGTCCACATGACCGTAAAACAGAATCGGCGGTTTCTTCTCTTCAATGCTTTTCCCTGCAGGGATGCAGGCATAGAGGTTCGGTCTGTCGTCCTCCAGGGCGATGACCCGGCTCTCAATGCCTGCTTCGTCAAACAAAGCCTGCATGTATTCGATACACGGGCGCTCGGGATTGATTCCGCTGGTCGTATCCATTTTGATCAGGTCACAGAGAATCTGATCTGTTCTCGAAAGTTCCATTTTTTCGTCTCCGTCATGCTTAAGCAAGATTGTTGATATATTCTACGGCGGCAAGTGCCGCGCCGTCTGCTGCAGCTGTTGCCAGCTGTCTTACTTTCTTCGTCCGGCAGTCTCCCGCAGTGAAAACCCCTGGTGTAGCCGTCAGGCAGTCTTCCCCTGCTGCGACATAGCCCTTGTCGTCCAGTCCCGCCACGTCGGCAAAATCTTTGTTGTCTGGCATCTGTCCGATGGCTACGAAAACACCCTGGACGAGAAGGGTGATGACTTCCTCTGTCTTCACATTCTTGACCTTCAGACCGCTGATCATCACATCACCCACCAGCTCCACAGGAACACTGTTCAGTACAAATTCCACATTATCCTTTTCGCGGAGCCTTTTGACGTTGGCTTCTTCGCCTCTGAACTGATCTCTTCTGTGAATCAAGTAGACTTTGTCGGCAATGCCCGCCAAAACTTCTGCATCCTCTAAAGCTGTGTTACCGCCTCCGATGACCGCTACGTCGCGGCCGCGGAAAAAGGCACCATCGCAGGTTGCGCAGTACGAAACCCCTGCACCTGTGTATTTTTCTTCGTTTTCAAGACCCATCGGTCTGTTTTTTGCGCCAGTAGCGATGATGACAGACTTTGTCTCATAAACAGCACTATCCGTCTTTACTTTTTTCAAAGCGCCGGTGTCCTCGATACCGACTGCTTTCTCGTAGACGATTTCAGCGCCCAGCTCTGTAGCCTGCTCGTAGAGATTGGTAGCAAGCTCCAAGCCGGAAACCTTTTTGATGCCCGGATAGTTTTCGACCTCCGGCGTATTGATGATCTGTCCGCCAAAGCCCTTTGCGTCGATCAAAAGCGTCTTTTTTCCAGCACGCTGACCGTAAATTGCTGCGGAAAGTCCTGCCGGACCCGCTCCTATGATTACGATATCGTACATCATTTTATCACTCCTCTTTTAAAAACACTCATCATTTCCCTGGTCAGGCTAAATCCGTCATCATCTACAGGCATCTCATCCCGCTCAAACCATTCTGCCGTAGAAAGTTCCTCTTCGTCCATGGTAATGGTATCATCTCCGTCCAAATCGCAGAAAAAACCTAACAGAAGGTTGCAGTCTGTGCCCCAGGGCTGACTCTTGTAATATCTGATATTCTTTACTTTCAGGCCGACCTCCTCCATCACCTCTCTGGCAACGGTTTCCTCGGCCGTTTCGCCGATCTCGGTAAAGCCTGCAATTAACGCGTATTTTTTATATACCCTGCCGTTGTACTTTGTAAGCAGGATTTTGCTGCCGTTGAGAACGCCTACGATGACCGCTGGTGCGATCTTTGGAAAAACCATGTTGCCGCAAGACTGGCATTTGAGCATTCTCTCTGCATGGGCATGTTCCAGCTTCTCCCCACACCTGCCGCAGAACTGGTTATCCCGATACCACTGGTAGAGATGATATGCGGTTGCCGCAGCAAAGGCCAGTTCCTTCCACTCGAACTTTCGCAGGTTTCTCGTGGATTCCCATTCATATTGCTCTGGTTTCTCCACCTTTTCCAGTATCAAAAAATATCGTTCTTCGTTGATGCGAAAGAGGTACTGCATCTTGTGTCCGGCAAAATCTGTCGCCTTCGGCACGATCAAAGTTCCGTCGGCGCACTTTGCGATCAAAATTTTATCTCCGTCAAAGCAGAAGACGTTGTCACGTTCCCCTGCCTCTATCTCCTCGAATTCGTTGTACAATTTTTTATCTCCTAAGTCTTGAATCATGTCACACCTCTGACCTATATATTATTTACACTACCGATTATTTTATCACAAAAAAACGAATTCGTATAGTTACTAGCTCGCAGCAAGTTTACTCCTCTGTCGCTTTTTCAATAGCTAATAGAAAACGCCCCGAAATGGGGCGCGGTAGACCACGTGATTGATATATTTTTAGGTCCTATTATTTTGCTACAGTGCTTCTACTTCTCCTATAGGCAGTCCTGTAATGCCTGAAATGGTTTCCATGTCAAAGCCTATTTCTTTCATTTTCCTTGCATTTTCCAATCTAGCTTTGGTCTCCCCCTCAATCAAGCCCTTTTGCTCTCCCTCTGCAAAACTCCGTGCTCTCTCCATCTCAATTTGCAGTTCTATCCGCTCTTCCAATGTCATCAGCTTTCGCCTCCATTCCGAAGTGTTGTATTTCTCTACCTGGGCATGCAGGGCCTTGATGAATGCATCATCTTTAGGCACCTCCATACGGTTTATGTAATCAAAAAACGGCACCAGTTCCTGAGGAGTATTCTCTGCAGGAGCCGTTGTATTCACTATTAGTTTAAAGGATTCATCGCCGTATGGCAAGTTGTTTTTTACATCATAATTCTGAAAGCTGTAGACTGCCTGTTCTAATCCATAATGGTCAAAGGTGCAGATGAAAATGAACTAGTTATTTTTCAGTTCCTTATATTTATTCCCTCGGCGCAGCTGGTCGATATCCATGGCAGAAGCATAGTAGCGTCCTCGCATGGGGAGGGCAGTATCGTCAAAACGTTGCATTTCGATACTGTCCCATGAATCGTCATCTTCAAAGAGGACATCCAAGCGAACACCTTTTGAGATGATGCCGGTGACGATGGTATTCTGTACCTCTACATCTGAACCACCTGCAATTCTGAGTTCCTGAATCTGTCTTGCAGGAAAAATTCGATTCAACAGCCCTCTGCAAAGCTCTGCATCGTTCATGACCAAAGCGAACATGATGTCATTGGTGAGAGGATATTGGATATTTGCAGTATTCCCTTCTATCAGCATAGCAATCTCCTTTCGGTTGTTAACTTCAGGTATAAGTTGTAATTATTGTTATTTTTTTACATAATATACATTTTACCACTTCGACTCAATTATGTCAATAATTTACATATAACCCCCCGCTATTATCTGCCTCAAAAGTGACAATATCTTAAAGACAAGGAAAACTGTCCAGGAATAACTTCCTGTTACGATAACTTTACGCTTTTTGGGCATATCTGCGTATTCTCGCGTAACCGAACCCCTGTCAAAAGATTTTAACAGGGGGTATATCTGATTCTGGTTACTTTTCCTATTAATTTTTCTGACTCAAAGGCCATTTAAAATTCATAAAAGTAACCGAGATCAGCATATTTCATAGATACTTTAAGGAATCAGGTTCCATATTAAAGTGTATAGCGGGATACGGCGGCTTACACCGCTCCAGCGTTACGCGAGACCTCTAGAAAAGTATCAAAAAACCTAACCTTATTGTAAAGAATGACCGACCCATACCCCTATCCAGTATACGTCACGACAAACAATTGCATCATAGAGGTCATGGGCATTTTCAAAAGGTATCCTGCACCAAAATAAAAAACGTCGCATTACAGTTTTTCTTTCCTGTAATGCGACATCCTTAAAGCTATGCGTAGTGATTTATTTGGTTATTTAGCGATTCTGATCGCCTTGTTTGACCACTTGGTGTAGACTTTTGCGCCATCAATCATTCTGACGCCTCTCACCTTGTAGTAGTATCTTGTGCCTTTCTTCAGAGCCTTGGTGTTCTTGTAGCTCTTCTGAGTTCCCGTCTTTGTGGTGTAGAATGCCTTGGTTCCATATCCGCTGTTCTTCTTCGTGGATCTGAATACCTGGAAGTAATCGACTTTGAAGCCGTTGCTCTTCTTCCACTTGACGGTGATGGATCCCTTCTTCGCAGAGGAGGAAGCCTTGATGGTCGTGGCCTTGACACCTGCCTTGAGCCTTGCAGCCTTTGCTTCTGCTGTAACTTTTACTGCAGCGTCAACTGTGGCAGCATCTGCCAGTGCATAGTAGGAGAAGTGGTCCGTAGTGAACTGATAGTATTTCTTGCCGTTGATGGTGACTACCTTGCCCTGTACTTCTTCTGCCTCGCCCTTGTCGTTGATGAACATGACTTTGGCGTCATCGCCTAAGCCCGCCGGTAATTCCACGCTGACTGTTGCGGTTCCGCCATTGAAGCTGCTGACCTTTCCTGATGCAGTTTCGACGGTCAGGTCCAGTACCAGTGTCTTCTCGTCAACCCTGTCCTTGATTGCTTCCGGAAGTGCGTCCTGTGCGACCTTCTCCACTGTAATCTTGACAGTGCCGTCTGCTGCCTGTCCCGCCACTGTGTTCAGCGCCTTGTTGTCCAGTGTCACCTCGCCTGCCGGTGTGGCCACCTTCAGGTCTGCGGAAGTTTCTTCTGCAATCTTCTTTACTGCGTCAGCAGGAAGCGAGGTCTCAACCTTTGCTGTGCCTGCCGGTGCGGTCGTCTCGATGGTCACGGTCGTGTCCACACTCTTTGCTCCTGCTTCTGTTGCAGTCTTCTCGGCTGCCTTTGCCTGCTCTACCAGCTTGTCGGCTGCTGCCTTTGGAACCTCCGCTGTAGTGGTTGTCCCGGTTGTCGTCGTCTTTGCCGGTGCGGAAACTTCTGCGCTTGCAGTGGTGTTTCCTGCCTTGTCCTTGGTTACCTCGGTCTTGGATTCCACGCCAGTGGCAGTGTCCTTCTGGGTCGTGGTGGTCACTGTAGAGCCGTCCGGCTTGGTGGTGGTATCCGTCTTCGGGGTGTCCGGATCAGGCGTCGGGGTTGGTGTTGGGGTCGGGATATAAGCATTTGCAACAGTGAATGTCTTCTCGTTGCTAGCTACAACTACACTCGTCTCCCCAGCTTTTACTACCTGATATTTAATCGTATAGGTGCCCGCTTCTTTAAATGCTACTCTGAATTTGCTTGTTGCGGTACTCAATGGGAAACCATCCGATGATCCAAAATTTCCTTCTAGTTTATGCCAGGAAGTGCCATCAAAGTATTCACATGACGCCAGTTTACCCATTGCGTCTTGGCCATCCTTTGTCAGCGTCGCATTTCCCACTACCATAACTGTACTTCCCTGTGGTAAATTTGTAAATGTACTTATTTCAAATTCACCTTTTTCACCGACTACGAAATTAGGCAGTCTGATATCGATTGCGCCATCTGCTACGTCAATCGTAACATTCTGCTGTGCAATTACTGTCGTTGGAGTTGTTGCATCGACTAGTTGAATTTGTGCCGAATACGTCCCAGCCTTAGTGGCTACAATGTAAACATCTGTAGTGACACCGGTCTTATAATTATCATCAGTAATTGAAAATCCCTCTGATGGACCCCAACCGACTTTCGCAATGTCATAAGTCCCAGTGGCATCCGTTGCAAATAGCTGTACTCCCGAATCTTGCGCCAGATCTTTTACGATTACTCTGTAGCTTCCAGTCTTTGTGTCATCTGTGTTTGCCAAAGTTACGCTGGCTTTTTTGTACTTTGATGCATCAAAATCTGTAGCAAGACCCTGATCATTTGTTGTAATTGCGCCTGCCGCGGCAAGAATCTTTCCTTCTGGTGTATTTACAGTGATTGTGGTCGTACCACCATCTGCAAACGCCATCATCGGCATGTAGCACATGACCATGATCAGCGACATCAATATGACCGCTGCTTTCTTCATTTTCTTTTTCATCCCCTCGTTTCCTTTCCTATAAATAAAAATTTCCACACAACTTTTGTCGTGCATTAGCTGCTAAGATGCTGAATATCTTTTTGGCGACAGGAGGCTAGCTGCAGAGCGGAACCGCTCTTCCTCCTATCAAAATATTCCGTCATCTCCTTTTCACATTATAGTCGTTTTATAGACTATAGTCAAGGATGTGTATCCAAAATATACTTTTCTATATAGGAAAAATTAGGAAGATTGGAGGCCGCATGATCACTTACAAACCATTCTGGGACACACTCAAGAAAAAAAGCATCAGCACCTATGCGCTCATCAATAAACACGGCATTAGCAGTTCCACCATCAACCGGCTGCGTCACGATGAGCCTCTCAGCACCATGACAATCAATGATCTGTGCATGTTTTTACACTGCGATGTCAGCGACATCATGCGCTATGTTCCTGATGAAGAATCCGAACAGAACCACTCCGCTTAGAGCTTGAATATTCATTTTGGGGCCAAGCTATCGGTTTCCTCTCCTTGCCGGCAAAAACACAAAAGCGGCGCTGCATAACGAATTCGTTATGCAGCGCCGCTTTATGGTTTGTTCTAAATCAGCAATTAATCCAGATCTTCCTCTGCCCAGTCGTCAGTTGACCATTCTTCATCCGGCCAATCCTCGTTGACAAAGATTTTCTTCATGATTCTATCCATGCCGATGACAAGGGTGGTTCCTGCCACAAAGCCGACACCCAAAATAGCAAGTGCTGCTTTTGCCGCAGTTGAAGGCCCCTGATTTCTGCCTTTGTCTGCCTTATTCGGCTCTAATTTGTTATCTTTATTTTTTCCCATTTCCACTTCCTCCTTTGTAATCGCAAAACGTTTTTAATATGACCTGGTATTGATATACTCTACAATTAAATTGGCAGCCTGTTCTTCTGATATGTAGCTGCTGTTGATCGCCAGGTTATAATTTGAAAAATGACCCCATTTCTGGCAAGTGTGATAGTTGTAATAATTTGCTCTTGCCTTATCGTAGGTCAATACAGTTTCTTTTGCCTTTTCCGCCGGAATGCCATATGTGTCTATACAGCGTTTGATACGATCTTCCAGCTCTGCATAGATAAAAATGTTGGTGACGCCCGGCATATCTTTGAGGATATAATCCGCACATCTGCCGACGATGACGCCTTCTCCCGTATCTCCAATCTGATTGATGACATCAAACTGGGTAATGAACAGTTTCTCGTTGACCGAAACCGGTTCGCTCATCATGCCTTCGCCAAAGTTCATTGCCGAAGACAGACTGTAGGAAAAACTGCTCTTTGCTCTAAGCTCCGCTGTCTCCACGATTTCTCTGGACAGCCCGCTCTTCTCTACGGCCATATCGATTATTTCTTTATCATAAAATGGAACACCCAGTTTCTCGGCAATGAGGCGTCCGATGATCCTTCCGCCACTGCCATATTCTCTGCTTATTGTAACTAGTTTCTTCATAAAAACACCCTTTCTATTTTTCTCTGACCTTCCCCCTTATGCATATTATATATCAAAATGCGCCTAAAGTGAATGGAAATTATGTTAAAATATTTTAGAAATCAAAAATAAAAACCGCCGTCATCGGTATCTAATAGATATATAGACAAAAAGGAGGCGCATATGACAGAGGAACAATTTGCTCTTCACATAGAAGAAATCAAATACAAATTATATCGAACGGCCCTTTTGTATCTCGGTAACGAGACTTTGGCAGTGGATGCCGTAGACGAATCCGTATACAAAGCGCTTTGTTCGCTGAAGAAGCTGAGGCAGCCGGAATACTTCGACACCTGGATGATCAGAATTTTGATCAACGAGTGCTGCAGGGAATTGAAACGTCAAAAGCGCCGCGGCAGCTTTGAGGAGTTTCCGGAGACGGCAGAAGAAGATTTTGACCGGCTGCCACTGAAAGAAGCCATCGCAAAGCTGCCGAAGGACTTGAAGGAAGTCATTATTTTAAGATATTTTTCAGGCTATACCTTGGTGGAGACTGCGGAAATCCTGCAGATTCCTCAGGGAACGGCGGCCAGCCGGCAGCGCCGCGCTTTGTCGCTGCTCAGATTAGAATTAGAAGAGGAGGTGTCAAAATGAATCGCAGAGACGAATACGCCAAACTGCTGCAGGAGCTGGGTCAGCCGGCTGCCGCCTTAGATGGCGCCTTGCAGAGAGCGCAGGCAAGGCGAAAAAGGAGAAACTGGGTCGCAAAGCCATTGACCAGTTTTGCCGTCATATGTCTGACCTTCGTGCTGGCAGTCAACCTCTGCGCGCCAATTGCAGACGCCTGCTCCAAGATTCCTATCCTGAAAGAATTGGCACAGGCTGTGACCTTCTCCAATTCTCTCTCAGAGGCAGTGGATAACGAATACGTGCAGCCGGTGGATTTGAAAGAGAGCAAAAACGGTGTCTCAGTCTCCGTGGAATACTTGATCGTCGACCAGAAGCAGGTCAATATCTTCTTTCGGGTCGATTCAGAAAAATACAGCCATCTCGCCATAGATCCTAAGATCAAAAACGCAGACGGCGGCTTCCTCTCCTGCTCCTATTCACTCAACGGCTGGGATGTAGAGAATGGAAGCCTACAGAGTATCACTGTGGATTTTACAGACCGGGATGTGCCGGATGCCATGGAGATGATATTAAAGCTGTACGACGAGGATGCACCTAAGGACACACCTGTGGAAGATCCTGAGTTTCCGGATGCGACTTATGACCCGCCTCCATATATATCCGTCTTTCAGTTTCAGTTACATTTTGATCCTGCATTCACCGCCACAGGAAAGAAGATACCTGTCGATAAAACCGTGATGCTGGACGGTAAGAAGGTCACTTTTACAGATATCGAAATCTACCCGACGCACATGCGCATCGACGTCAAAACCGATACGTCCAATACCGCCTATCTGACCTATCTGGATCTCTACATTTTAGCTGACGGCAGCAAAAAATTCAAGCCCGCAACAAACGGGATGACGGCTGTGGGAAGTACGGAGTCCATGGAGATGGATTCCTATTACTGCGACAGCACCTATTTTCAGAAGGCAGAAAAGCTTTCCATCGTCGTCACCGGCGCCCGCTGGCTCGACAAAGACCACTACCGATATCACGTAGACCTACGCACTGGCAAGTCGGAGAAACTGCCATATGGAATCAAAATTCTCTCGACCAAGCAGAAGGATAACCGCTGGAAGATCAGATTTGACAATACTAAAATGCCAGCAGAGCAGTGGATCAGTCATATCTGTGACAGCAACGGGAAGATATACGATATCAACATGCGGGATTCCCTGGGCAGCATCTACTTCGAAGATTATCCCGAAGAGGAAGCCTGGATCGTGCCTTATTATAACCGGGATTGGAAGCCCGATTCGCCAGTAAAGGTGGGAATCAACTAAGAAGCAAGAGGAACAGTCCGGTCTGCACCATCTGCAGAACTGGATAAAATGTAGCGGCAGCCTGCGAGATTTCTAACACGGCCAAGAGTTTACCCTGCCTAGTTGAACATTTTCTGAATGCGATGGGGCAGGGTAGGCATGACCGTGTCGCTAAACAGAGCGTAAAGACCTGCAAGCAACAATGCGCCAATAACAACCGCAATCAAAATTTTTACGGCTTTTCTGAACCTTGAATGTACACCGTTTTTCTCCGCCGTCCATATAATCTCATCAAATCCTTTCACCTGATCCCGATCAAATACAATCCATGGTTCCGGTATTGTGATTCCTTACCGACAAGCTCCAGAGTTCTTTTTACCAGTTCCACCGTCTTGGCCTTCTCCACCTTGATAATCAGCCGGTCTTTCCTCTTGCCGGCCCTGCGGTCGCTGGGCTTTCCTCCACTCTTATTCGCCATCCGTGCTCCTCCCCTTTAACATTTCCATAGGCCGGAGCGCAGGGATAGCGCCATAGCTGCCCGTCAGGTAATTCTTTGCCAGCGCTTCATCACGGCGTACCTTGTTTCCGTTTTCATCCTTAAAATCAGCAAGGGAGTACAAATCGGAAACTCCATTCTGATTCTTGTCCACCAGCCATATCTCATCCCGGCGCAACAACTCATTGGATAACTGCCAGATGTCATGTGTGGTAAAAATCATCTGTGCATGGTTGGTATTGATTTCCGGCGACAAAAAAGTCAATATGATATTTCTAACCAATAACGGATGAAGTCTTGCATTCAGTTCATCTACAAACAAGGTTCCGCCAGTATCAAGCACCTCTTTCAAAGAGGGATATAAGGCAAACATCTTCAACGTTCCACCGGATTCACTTTTCAAAGGTATAGATTCAAATTCATCACAATCCGCCATCTTATGCAGTGCATCAATCTTATAACTCAGATCGGACTCTTTTTCGATTTCCCTCTGAACTTCCTCCACTTTAAAATCACGAATGGCATTATCAAATGATGCAAAATAATTCACCACATTGCTCTGTATTTTCCTGCTTGTGGTAAAACCTTTCGGCAGCACCTGGGAACGGAAAAAGTTCTCTGCGGGATTTCCGAAGTCCACAACCTCGTTATTCAGAAACCAGTCCCTTACCTTTTTCAGTTTCGATATCTTCAGCTTTGCCCCTAGCGATACAATCAAAGTCTCCTTTTCCAATGCGACCTTTATATTTTCAATGCTGCTCTTCGGCAACCCGTTTCCTTCCAGTTCTTCTCCCTTTTTTCGGTAGAAAATAGTCTTATACTTGTTTCTCGCAGTCTTGGCCTTAGAATAAAACCATTCCTCTACCACTTCGTCATTCTGCAGCGCAAACCCATACTGATAAATTCTCCCAGTATTCTCCGAATTATCAACAAAGAACACCTCAAAGGTTGATTCCTCACTCCTGCTCTTGCTGTCAAACAAAAACGGGCTTACCCTGATGTAATCCGAATCTGCTTTTTGCCTGCTGTCGCTTTCACCGCCAAACTTAAAGGATTCCTCCACATAATAGCTCATAAATCTAAAAGCATCGTAAATGTTAGACTTTCCACTGGCATTTGCACCATAAATGGCCGCAACCTTTAGCAGCTTATCATTTGCCATCTCCACCACATGATCTTCATGCTCCGTTATCTTTGTAGCCGACAAATCCAGGGATACCTCATCCCAGAAGGATCTAAAATTTTTAAAGTTAAACTGTATCAGCATGGTACTCTCCTTTATTTCACACTCTTTTACGCTCTTACTCTTATTATATGCCTTTTTCTCGATAAATCAACATCTATTTTCATTTATTCTGTATTTATATGTATATTTTTATTCCCTTAAAATGAAAATCCCCTAACCTGCCCGCCAAAAAAACAGGAGCAGCTCCCCCTGGGGCATTGCTCCTGTTTCATCTATATCAACCAAATCTTACACTGCTTCTTCTGCCTCTTCAAACTGCGAATTGTACAGATCTGCATAGAATCCGTTCTGCGCCAGCAGCTCTTCGTGGCTGCCCTGTTCGATGATGTCTCCATCCTTCATGACCAGAATCAGATCTGCATTTCTGATCGTAGACAACCTGTGGGCGATGATAAAGCTGGTTCTGCCCTCCATCAGATTATCCATGGCCTTCTGGATTCGCTCTTCTGTACGAGTATCTACCGAAGAAGTGGCTTCATCCAGAATCAGCACCCTGTTATCCGCCAAAATCGCTCTGGCGATGGTCAGCAATTGTTTCTGCCCCTGAGATACGTTGGAAGCATCCTCGTTGAGTTCCATATCGTAGCCGCCCGGCAGCGTCCTGATGAAGTGATCCGCATAAGCCGCATCTGCCGCCTTCATGACCTCTTCATCTGTAGCATCCAGTCTGCCGTAGCGGATATTCTCCATGATGCTGCCCTTGAACAACCAGGTATCCTGCAGAACCATGCCGAAGTAATCACGCAGCTCCTGTCGGTTAAATTGCCGGATGTCGTGACCGTCCAAGGTGATGCTGCCCTCTTGCACGTCGTAGAAACGCATCAGCAGTTTCACAATCGTAGTCTTGCCTGCGCCAGTCGGTCCTACAATGGCGATTTTCTGCCCCGGTTTCACGTCTGCACTGAAATCTTTGATGATGACCTGCTCAGGATCATAACCGAACCGGACGTGGTCAAATTTGACGGCGCCTTGCGGGTTCTCCAGATGAACAGCGTTCACAACCGTCTGATCCTCTTCCTCTTCTGCCAGGAATTCAAATACTCGCTCCGATGCCGCCGTCATGGACTGCACCTGGTTGATAACCTGGGCGATCTGCTGAATCGGCTGGGTAAAGTTCTTTACGTACTGAATAAAAGCCTGGATGTCACCGATACCGATGGTTCCCTTGATAGCGAGAATTCCGCCGGAAATTGCAACACCCACATATCCCAGATTACCCACGAACATCATAATTGGGTGCATCATGCCCGACAGAAACTGAGACTTCCACGCCGAATTGTACAGCGTCTTGTTCGTCTCGTTGAAAGTATCAATGGTTTCTTCTTCTTTATTGAAAGCTTTGATGACCAGATGGCCCGCAAAAGTCTCTTCTACCTGACCGTTGATCACGCCCAGATACTTCTGCTGAGAGCGGAAATGCTTCTGCGAAAACTTGACGACCACAGACATCAAAATCGCCGAAATCGGCAGGATGACAAAGGCGATCAGCGTCATCAAAGGCGAAATGGTCAGCATCATGACGATGACACCGATGATGGTCGCCGTGGAGGTGATGATCTGCGTCACACTTTGATTGAGTCCCTGCCCCAGAGTATCAACGTCGTTGGTGATTCTCGAAAGCACTTCGCCGTAAGTTCTGCTCTCGAAATATTTCATCGGCATACGGTTGATTTTCTCTGAAATCTCCTTACGCATGCGGTAACAGATCTTCTGCGTCACGCCCGTCATGATCCAGCCCTGGACAAAGGTAAATACCGCGCTGGCAAGATACAGCCCCAGGGTGAACAGCAGAATCTGCAGAATCCGGTCAAAGTCAATGCCGCCGGTGCCGCCGATCTTCCGCATCAGGCCCTCTGCCAGTTCTGTAGTGGCGCGGCCCATGACCTTGGGTCCCATGACGTTAAATACGGTAGATGCCGCCGCAAAGATGATGACGATCAAAATCGCAAATTTATACTTACCGATGTAAGCCAGCAGCTTCTTAAATGAACCCTTGAAGTCTTTTGCTTTTTCGCCAGGCATCATGCCCTTGCCGGGTCCTCCCATGGGTCCCCGCGGACGCCTTCTTGGCATTTTAAAGTCATGTTCTCTTTCGCTCATACTAGCTCACCTCCTCTTCTATCCCAAGTTCCTTCGCAGAGAGCTGTGATTTTGCAATCTGCTGGTACACTTCACAATTTGCAAGTAGTTCTTCGTGAGTCCCCTTGCCTACGATTTCTCCATCATCTAATACCAGAATCTGGTCCGCGTGGAGAATGGTGCTGATTCTCTGCGCAACGATGATTTCTGTGCAGCCCGCCACCTTTGTGTCCAGAGCCTTTCTCAGTTTGGCGTCGGTTTTCATGTCCAGTGCGGAAAAGCTGTCGTCAAAGACAAATACCTGCGGTTCCTTGGCGATGGCTCTGGCGATGGCAAGTCTCTGCTTCTGCCCGCCGGACACGTTGCTTCCCCCCTGAGAGATATAGCTGTCGTATTTTTCATCCTTCTCTTCGATGAAGTCATCAGCCTGTGCGATTTCAGCCGCAGAACGTATCTGCGCGTCAGATGCATCTTTGTTGCCAAAACGCAGGTTGCTGGCAATGGTACCTGAGAAGAGAACGCCCTTCTGCGGGACAAAACCGACCTCATCACGCAGCTTTTTCATAGAAATGTTTCTGATATCCGCGCCATCTAATGTGATGCTTCCCGAAGTGACATCATAAAAACGCGGAATCAAGTTAACCAAGGTACTCTTGCCCGAACCAGTGCTTCCGATGATGGCAGTCACTTTGCCAGGCTCCGCCCTGAAGCTGATGTCGTGGAGGACATCTTCTTTGGCGTTTGGATACTTGAAGCAGACATTGGAGAATTCCAAAACACCTTTTGTTTCTGCGATTTCTTTTGGTTCTGCCGGATCTTCTATAGACGAATGGGTTCTGATGACCTCGTCGATACGATCAGCCGCAACACCTGCTCTCGGCAGCATGATGGACATCATCGTCAGCATCAGGAAGGCCATGACGATCTGCATGGAATAGGTGATGAACGCCGTCATCGCGCCGACCTGCAGATCACCCGCATCAATTCTGTGAGCAGAGACCCACATGATCAGGATGACCACGCAGTTCATGATCATCATCATGCCCGGCATCATAAACGTCATGACACGGTTGGTAAAGAGCTGGGTTTTCTTCAGGTTCTGGTTTGCCTCGTCAAAACGCTGTTCTTCTGTCTGCTCTCTGCCAAAGGCGCGGATGACGGAAAGTCCGGTCAGAATCTCTCTGGAAACCAGGTTTAAGCCGTCCACCAGCTTCTGCATGATCTTGAACTTCGGCATGGTGATGGAAACCAGAATTCCCACAAAGCCCATGATGACTACGACAGCCAGTGCGATGATCCATTCCATTCGTGCACCGGTCTGTGCCACTTTATAAACGCCGCCAAGTCCGATAATCGGTGCATAGAGCACGATACGGAGCATCATCGCCGTTACCATCTGAATCTGCTGTACGTCATTGGTGCTCCTTGTAATCAGCGACGCGGTAGAGAATTTATCCATCTCCGCATTGGAGAAACCGACCACATTGCGGAAGACTTTCCCCCTGACATCCCGACCCACGCCGGCGCCGACTCTGGCAGCCAGGAAGGATACTAAAATTGCCGCCGCCAGCATCAGCAATGCCATCATGAACATCTTCAGTCCTTCGGACCAGAGATAGCTCACTTGCATATCGTCCACATCAAGACCGGCGGCTTCGTTGCAGGAGACCGCGTAAGCCACGCCCATGGAGTGGAGAGTTTCTGCACCTGTTGTAGAGATCATATCCTCCATGGACTTTCTCGACTCTTTCTGCATAGAAGCGTCAATCTGACCGCTTGCGATCATCTTTTCCATCAAAGGCCGCATATCTACATACGCAGCCATGTTGCCCTCTTCATCCTCAGCCTTGAAGCTGTCGATCTCTGTGTGCATCAGCTTTTCGATATCGCTGATGGACATCTCGTCAATCTGCGCAGCCATCGGTGCTGTCTGCGGATTTTTTTCCATAGTCTCTTTTATGGTATCTTTGAAATCAGCCTCGCTCATATGGCCCAGCTGATAGGTCAGAACGATGGATGTCAGCAGTTTGTCATCCAAATCATCCAGTTCCTTTTCGTCAGTTACGTTCAGGTGATAGAGATCACCCTCTTCTGTGTAAGCACTCTGCCAGAGATCTTTCTCATCGTCGTTCATGAAGATCTGCGCCTCCCTGAACTCCTTTGATGTGATTTTCTCTGGCGTGATATGCTCTACGCCCCCGTTCTGAATTCCTACATCTATAATGTCCGATGTATACTGTGGCAGTGACAGGTCACAATAGGCCTGCACCACCAGCAGCAGTACGATCAGAATGATAGTTTTCCAGTAGGGAATCAGATTCTTAAATATTCTCTTCATTTTCTGTCTCTCCCTTCTTGCCCTTATATCTGCGAAGCGCGACTTCCTTTTCGGCGGTGTCGAGAAATTCTCTCAAGAAAGAGTTGAGCTTCTTCATGTTCTCGTCTCCCATCCGCCCGAAGACCGCGTCTGCAAAATCGTTCATGATTGCGTCTGTCTCACGAAGCACCGCATTACCTGCATCTGTCACTTCCACATAGGTGTTGCGGCGGTCGTTCCGGTCAACAGATCTGATAATATATCCCTTCTGTTCCAAAGAGCGAAGGCTTCTGGAAACTGCCGGCGCCGGTACGTTCTTGCACCTGACCACGGTAGATACCTTTACGCCCTTACCCCTGCTGTGTTCACTGCAGTAATCAATCATCTTGAGAATACCAAAATCTCCGTGATTGATGTCCGGCAGCATCGTGGATATATTCAATTTCCTAAAGGAAGTCATGATATCGAAAAATTCCCTTTGTTCTTCTTTCACCTCGTTCTCCTTTCGAAAACAGTTTTATCTGTCAATTCATATAATTCGTTAATTTTTATCGCATTTAATTATTAACAACGTTAATTATTATCAATATTGGATTATTGTAGCACCATGGGAGATTGATGTCAATAGGGTGATTGTACTTTTTTGCAGAAAAAACACATCAAAAGATTGAAGGCGTTCTAAAGAATCGCTTAAAAGAAGCGCGGGCAGAAAAACGTTTATCACAAAGCCAGCTTGCCGAAATGATAGGTGTATCGCGAAATAAAGGATTTTGTACATGCGCTGCCGCATCAACGCAGAAACGGCGTAAAGCATACTTTTCTCGATGCTTTACGCCGTTTCGACTGCTTAATCCTGCAGTTCGCTGCTATAATCTCTCAAAATTGCCCTGTACAGTATCTCTCTGTCAATGGGCTTGCTGATGTGTGCGTTCATCCCTGCATCCAGCGACTTCTTCACATCTTCGTCGAAGGCGTTGGCTGTCATAGCGATAATCGGCACTGTCTTTGCATCGCTGCGTTCGAGGCTTCTGATCTCTATCGCAGCAGTCAGACCATCCATGACAGGCATTCTGATATCCATCAGGATACAATCATAGTAAAATTCTTCGGAGTCCGCGAACTTCTCAAGACATAGTTTTCCATCTGTGGCAGTGTCGACTTGACAGCCGGCATTCTCTAAAATCTTACGCGCGATCTCACGGTTAATTTTATGGTCTTCACACAGCAAAATTCTTTTATCTTTTAGCTGACTAAAATCAGCCTCTCCATTATGTGGAGGTGGCGCAGTCTCTGTATCAGTCTGTTCTGCAATTCGCAGCGGAAGTGTTACGGAAATTCTGGTTCCTCTTCCCTTCTCACTTTTGATATCAATGGTGCCGCCCATCATGTCAACTAGATTCTTGACGATAGACATGCCCAGACCAGTGCCGCCTATCTTGTCTACAATATTGCCGTATTCCTGCTCAAAGGGTTCAAATATCTTTGGCAGAAACTCTTCACCGATCCCGATACCCGTATCTGTTACGAGAAACTCTGCGTCTATCTCCGCTTCACTGCGTCTGCAGCCCTTTACAGACAATTCCACTCTACCGCCTGCCGGTGTGAACTTCACAGCGTTGGACAGCAGATTGATCAAAATCTGCTCGATACGAATCTTGTCACCGTAGAGATATTCGTCTGCCGCTTCTGTAGTGCAGACAAAATCCAGCTTCTTCGACTTTGTCATCACGCTGATCTGACTGGAAACGGTATCAATAACGGCACGAAGCGACAAAACATCTTCCTGCAGGTTTATTTTCTTTTCTTCAATTCTGCTCATATCCAGGGTATCATTAATCAAGTTAAGCAGATACATACTGGAATGATGGATTTGCTCCAAATTTTCTTTCAGTTCCCCCTGCACCTGGCTTTTTTCCAGACTCAATGTGGTCAAGCCGATGATACCGTTCATCGGCGTGCGCATATCGTGGCTGACCCGCTGCAGAAATTCTGATTTTGCGTTATTCGCCTCATGAAGCTGAAGGTTACTAGCCTCTAAAATTCTGGCATAAGCCGCTCTCTGACGATTCTTATTCGTCAAAAAGATCGCTAAAAATATCAGGGTCATCAGAACAAAGGAAATTGCCAGGGCTGTAAAGGGATTGGTTCTGATCAAAGCCGACAGCGTGTTTTGGTTCTGCTTAATAGAGTTAAATATTTTGTAATCCTCCACATCGCCCGTATTCATCATCGAAATGCCCTTGTCGACCAAAGACATCAAAAGAGGCGATTGGTCATTGGAGATGCCCATATAAATGGGAACACTTATTGTAATGGAAGAAACGGTGTCCACATTGTTTGCAGATCGGTAATTGGTATCCCCATGGATCTTCAGGGAGTCGATAAAAGTGATATCTGCCGTTCCTCCCCTCACCATGCTCAAACAGGCTTCCTCGTCCGCAGCCGTCACAATGGACCAATCCGGGCAGTTGTTTTCGATAAAAGTTCTTAGCCCTTTAAAAGAGTCTGGAATAACAACTTTCAGTTTATCCGTCGGATAGACCACGTTTCCCTGCCTCGTCACTGCTGTGTTTATCTTGTCAGTATAGCTGGCAGATAAAGACAATCGATACTTGCGCTCCAGTGCATTATCACTGTAAATTCCTGCAATCATATCGACTTTTCCTTCTTTTAGAAGTGACCATGACTCCTGTCGATCACTGGTTTCAACGTATTTGAATTTCAGGCCCGTATTTTCTGCAATGCTGTTCAGCACGTCCAGATCGATGCCTTTATACTTCTTTTCCTCCTTATCGTACCATTGGTAAGGATATGTATCCGGTGCGACAGCAACTTTGATCGGTTCCATGCCTGCGGCAAATTCTGCCTCCTCCCTCGTCAGACCTTTTGCATGTTTAGAAAAATCTCCATAATATTTCTCCGTCAGATTTGAAACAAAGTAAGGATTTTCAACATCCAATTTCTCAAGTGCATCGTCCAGTTCGCCCATCAAAGCTTGATTCGCCTTTGACATTATGAAATAAGCTGGAACAGATTTGGTGCGAAGCAGCAATTTCTGTCCTTCTTGGATTGATAAATTGCCGTTGACAATGGCATCGATCTCTTTATTTTTCAGCGCTGCCTGTAAAGCTTCCATACCTTCAAAATATACAGGCTCATAGGAAAATCCCTTTTCCTTCGCTGTCTCACGGAATATCTTATTCAGATGGTTGCCGATAATCATTCCGACTTTGATACCGTCATAATTGTCAAAGTCGCCGTAATATAAGTTCTGATTATTCTGCCTCGTCAGCAATGCAACAAAATCAATGCAGCACTGTGTCTCGCTAAACAAAAATGATTGTGCCCGCTCCGCCGTATATTCTGCCGGAAACAGCAGATCGATCTTGCCTTCTTCCAGCCACTCCAAACATTCCGTCCAGCTTCCTTCGACGTACTCATATTGCCAGCCGGTATATTTGCCGATTGCAGAGAGATATTCTTCTCCATATCCGTGGACATTGCCGTTTTTGTCCATCATGAGAAATTGTTCGATATCAACGCAGCCAACTTTGATCACCTTCTGTTTAGACGCTGTCTCAGCAAGCACTGGATGAACACTGTATACGAAAAGTACGCAAAAAATAGCCAATACTGCCGTCAGGCTGATTAGCTTTTTCTTCTTCAACTTTCTATCCATAACAACACCACATTTCATCGAATTCTCTTTATTCTAACATGATATGGCCTCTTTTACAAACAAAAATGGATTCTGTCATGTTTTTGGCAGAATCCATTTTTCACATATTATTTCATTTTGATCAGATACGTAATCTGATGTCCGTTGTTTACCTTATCACTGATAGAAATCGTCTTTGTCTTCTTATTCCATTTCGCAGTTTTTCCCGTCAGACTTTTGATCGTCCCTGCTGTAATATAGACACTGCTGCCAATTAGTTTTGGTGCGGTCGGTAAAATCTTCTTCTTCCCGTTTATCGTTGCAGTCTTCTTCCCTGCTGTAATGATGGACTTTTCTCCTGTTTCTAGATTTGAGACAGTCAGCTTCTTCGTCTTCTTATTGAAAGAAACTTGATAACCCAGGAGTTGCAGCGTGGTCTTTGCCGGTACGTAAGCTGTGCTCTTTACTAATTTTCCGGACTTCGATATCGTGATCCCTGATCCCATTGCAGGCTCATCATAACGCAAAAGTCCCAGGTGCTCATAAATCAAAGCATTGTTCAGGTTGAACTGATAGTTTCCTTCCCCTGATGGCTGAATCTTGCTGGAGTTTTCCAGTATCGCTTTGACGTAAGCCTGTTTTGCCAGCCAGAAGCTGTCGCTGCGGTTCAATCCTCCATAATAATATTTCATGAAGGAATAGTAGAAGTAGTAGAAGTTGTTTTCCTTCATCTTAGTGAGAGTTGCCTTATTATTGACACCGTTGTTGGAAAGCACTGCTGTCGCAGCGAATACGTTCATCGCCTTGCCCTCAGCCAAAGCCTTGTAAGCTAAATTCTCTGTATCCAATCCTTCAGCATTATTGCAGGTCCAGGTCATCAGGTTATAGTAGTTGCTCCCTAACACCGTATTGATGTTGCCCGTATTCAGCGTAGATATCCGCTTCTCTTTTCCATTGACAAAAATCGCCTTGTCTATGTTGGTCTTCTGCCCATGAGAACTGATCAGGATATCAGAAATTCCCTTCTGATTCTCTTTCTGCATGTTTTCTGCCGTAAAGTCTCCCTTTACTTTACCGTTTACCGGACAATCATCTCCCAATTTGCCATACGAAGTATATTGACCGGATGACAAAATGCCAAATTCTTTATTGATGCGCTTTTCCAAAAACCAACTCATGTCGTCGATATGATTCTTCTGGTCAAAAATTGGATTCGCAAAGCTGACTAGCGGCAGTCTTTTTTTACCCGCAATAGCACTATTATAACCTTTGTACTTGTCAAAGTACCCGGCATAGTCACCTTTCGTCAAAGGCAGACGCACCACTGGCCACTCCGGTACAAAGTCGATGCTCAGCTCATCTTTAAATGCCGAATAGACACTCATTCCTTCCAATACTTTTCCATCGTTATTCAAATTTCCGTAGAAATAGTCCGACTTGAAACGACCGCCTTCATCGATACCATTCAACATCTGCACTTTGAAGTTCACATTGAATGCAGGCACATCGCTGTCAGTACCAAAAATCTGCACGCCTGTCAACTTCCCCTTTGATGATGCTTTGATCTCATTCATTTTGTCGTAAATCTGTGTAGCGCTGGAGAGCCCTTTTACATCTAGATATTTGACACTTTGATCCATTGGGAAGTCCTCAGCGTAATCCCTGATTGCTGCCAGATCAGCATTAGAAACTCTGTCACTGTTGTATACGAAAAGTGCATAGTCGGAGTGATCCGGCACAGTTGCTTTTACAGCCTGCACGAATCCTTTCGGGTTGATCAGGCCGCCGTCAGCAGCGCCGCTGAGGTCTGTGGCAGTCTGGAACATCATATCTTCCAGTTCTTTTACAGATAAGTCAGGGTTGATCTGCCAGCCGATAGCCATAAGACCAACCACGTATGGCGTTGTCCAGCTGGATCCACCCATTCCCCATTTTATGTAGTCTTTATTTCCACTTGCTACTGTCCGATCTGTCGGAACATATAGACTTTTATCAACTTTAAATGATGCTTTGTAATTTTTTTGATTATCTCTATCACTAAGAGGTTTTGCTGTTGCAAGACTATAGCCTGCAAAGAGAACAGATATCCCTTCCTTCTCCGCTTCCTTTACTGCTGCTTTATATTCTTCGGGATATTTTTCCCTTGGGTCTATATTATCCGAAAAACCGATCACCTTGATTTTTTTGTCCGCAGGCAATTTCTTGTTTTCCTCAATGATTTTTCTGATGCAGTCCGCATGGCTCCGCTGATCTGTCAGCCATGCCGGATTCGCCACAAAATGTACTGAGGCTTCTGGCGCTACGCCGATTTCTTTTCCAGCCAATATATCCAATACTGCCGGACCATGCATAGTCGCGTTATATGACGATTGATTATATTTTGTCATTATATCCGTGTAGTAATGCAGATCCACTTTTTTGATCGCCGGATGTAATATCTTTCCCAGCGGTTGATCGACATATGCTACGTTGACACCTTTACCAGTATAGCCCTGTTCATGCAGTTCCTTAAGACCCAGGTCTGCATGCCTTCCCCACTCCATGTGCTTCTCCGGCGAGAAATTTTCTGGCATCTTATCCTTTGACGGCCACTTCGTATACTTGCTGTAGGCCAAAGTCATCAAAAGATCGTAGTCACTGCTGAAATCAAACTTCGATAAATCGCTACTTTGATTACCTTTCATATACACATTTGAATAGGGCTCTGGCTTCTTCTGTGCACCAAAAGCCGTCACGGTGCTACCAATCAATGCAATCACTAGCAGGATTGCAAGAATCGCTCTTCGCTTCTGTCCTTTCATAAAACACCTCGCTATTTTAGGGTTACACATTGTCATAATTTAATATTACAATTAATATAACCATCTGTCAATTCTCATTCCGAATTTCCCAACAAAAAAGGACTGATATCTCCTTAAAGGTTAACAGTCCCCTTTGTTCTTTATTCAAACGCCTGGTAAATCGCTTTGATTGCTTTCTCGAAATCCTTGTTCTCCACGCCGACGATGATATTCATCTCGCTGGATCCCTGGTCGATCATTCTGATGTTGACATCCGCATCCGCGAGGGCCGTGAACAGCGTTGCCGATACACCGCTTCTCCTGCTCATGCCGCATCCCACAGTAGCGATGAGGGCGATGTCCTCAAATACTTCCATATTATCCGGACTGAGCTGCTTTTCAAAGGCTTCCAGCAGTTCATCCATTCTGCCATCCACGCTCTTCCTGGAAATGACAACAGAAACCGTGTCAATTCCGCTCGGCAGATGTTCGAAGTTGATGTCGAAATCCTCTAAGATTGCAAGAATTCGTCTTACAAAACCGCGCTCGGAACTCATCATGTTCTTGTAGATTGCGATGACCAGGAAGTCCTTGCTTCCCGCAATGCCTGTAACGACATTGGTGCTGGTCTCGTCATGCTCTGCGGTGATAATGGTTCCCGGATCCTCCGGAAGGTTGGTATTTCTGATATTGATTGGAATGTTCGCGATTCTTGCCGGATAAATCGCATCCTCGTGAAGAACTGACGCGCCCATATAAGAAAGTTCTCTCAGTTCTTTATAGGAAATCTTGTGGATTGGTCTTGCGTTTTTGACAATCCGCGGATCTGCCATCAGAAATCCGGAAACATCCGTCCAGTTCTCATAGACGTCCGCGCCCACTGCTCTGGCAACCAGTGAACCCGTAATATCCGAACCACCTCTTGAGAAGGTTCTCACCTTTCCGTCCTCTTCATTGCTGCCATAAAATCCCGGAAGAACCGCCCGTTCGTGTTTTGATAACTCTTCACGAAGAGCTGCGTCTGTTTCTTCCAGCATCATCCTGCCTTTATTGTCAAATTTGACCAGTCCTTGCGTATCGACAAAATCATAGCCGAGGAATGCTGCAATCAGCACAGCGTTCAGATACTCTCCACGGCTGGCAATATAGTCAGCGGAACATCCCTTTTTTAGATTTTCTTTGATCCGGTCAAAATGCTCCTGCAAGTCTACTTCAACACCCAGGTTCAGCTTCACAGCCATGAATCTGTCTGTCACTACCTGAAAAACCTGGTCATAAGGCAGATTGTGTTCCATATGGGTCTTACACAAGTACAAAAGATCCGTTATCTTGTTATCTCCGTCGAACCTTTTCCCCGGTGCAGATACCACTATGTACCTTCTTTCAGGATCAGATTCGATGATCTGTTTCGTCTTTGTTAACTGAATTCCGTCAGCGACCGATGAGCCGCCAAACTTGGCTACTTTGATTCCCATGCAGAAAATTCCTCCCTATTTCGCTATATTATTTATATTCGCGGCAACGCCGTTATAATAGTTCTTACCTCTCGGCAACGCCGTTTTAATCGTTTAGAACCATTATAACACGCGCATTCCTCTGAAGATACAATCGCAGCACGTGTTTCAATGATTCTCACCTTGCAGCGTAGCTGCTACAATCACATAAAATCATTATATTACACCGCCGCATGTCTTGCGAC
>URXI01000030.1 GCA_900551775.1 uncultured Eubacterium sp.
TCGCCTCCACCATGTATGATATGTCCCGCGTCAATGCCAACGGATATTTTGACGCCGAGAACTCTGCCGACGCACGGTATGCAAAGAAAGAAGCCATGAATGCGCAGCGAATCGTGGATTATAGAAATGGCAGCTATGCGCAAGGCGGCGGTGTTGTCAATCCGCTTCCTGAGGATGCACCTTTCTTCGTGGCGGATTATCATGATTATTATAAAACGGATCGGGGCTATCATCAGCGTTCCTTAAATTCTAACGGCGGATGGAATGTGATCGGTGGCTTGGACTCTCCTTTATGAACCAGCCGATTCTTAGATACAGCAACGAAATTCGCAGCGCAGTCCTGATCATGCACGGAGAGAAGGCCCACTCCTGCTATTTCAGCCGTGATGCCTATGCTGCTATGGTTGAGGAAAACCCCTATGCGGACAACAAGGAACTGCTGATCATCCCTGATGCAGTTCATACGGATCTGTATGACGGCGGCGATAAGAATGCGATTCCTTTTGATAAGCTGGGACAGTTCTTTGGAGAAAATCTGAAGTAAGACTGAAATTTGGAGGTGAACGACAATGAAGATTTTAGTATTGAACGGAAGCCCTCGTCCAAAGGGCAATACGAAGCAGATGGTAGATGCGTTCCGGGAGGGTGCAGAATCCGCAGGACACAGGGTGGACGTGATCGATGTATGCAGGAAAAAGATTGCAGGCTGTCTGGCTTGTGAATACTGCCACACAAAAGGAAACGGCGTTTGTGTGCAGAAAGATGACATGCAGGAAGTCTATTCCCTTCTGGGAGAGACGGATATGCTTGTCATTGCTTCTCCAATCTATTATCATGGTATTTCGGGACAGTTAAAATGTACTATCGACCGGTTCTATTCTGCAGCATATCCGAGAAAACCTCGGAATTTGAAAAAAGCAGCCATGATATTAAGTTCTGGTGATCCTGCAATGTATGAGGGCGCAATGTTCTCATACAAGGGAGATTTTCTGGAATACCTCGGTCTTGAAGATATGGGCGTGTTTACAGCACATGGAGGGGAAAACGGTTCTGCCAAAAAATTAAATGAACTTCGGGAATTTGGAAGGACGCTGAAATAGCGGTTTAGGAGGTTTGGATATATGACACAGAGAAATCTTGGATTTGGAATGATGAGGCTGCCAGTTAAAAACGGCAACCCCACAGATTTTGATTACGATCAGCTGTTCAAAATGGTGGATACCTTTTTGGCAGCAGGCTTCACCTATTTTGATACGAGCTATGTTTATCATAATGGGAAAAGCGAAGAAGCGACCAGAAGAGCTGTTGTAGAACGGCATCCGCGAGACAGTTTTACGGTAGCTACGAAGTTTCCCACCTTTGATTTGAAAAAAGAAGAAGAAATTGAACCGATTTTTGCGCAGCAGCTGGAAAATTTAGGCGTCGATTATATCGATTACTATTTACTGCATAATTTTCAGACCGTTTATTATGACGGCATTGATGGAAAAGGCGGTGTAATCAAAACTTGCAACCTTTTCGATCATGCGCTCCAATGGAAGGCGGAAGGGAAGATACGCCATCTGGGATTCTCTTTTCACTCATCAGCAGAGCTGCTTGACCGAATCCTGACAGAGCATCCAGAAGTGGACTTCGTACAGATCGCACTGAACTATATCGATTGGGAAAGTGAATTTGTGCAGGCGAAAAAATGCTATGAGGTGATTCGCAGGCATGGAAAAAAAGTGGTCATCATGCAGCCTGTAAAGGGCGGCGGCCTTGCGATGGTGCCCGAAACTGTTCGAAAAGCCTTAAAAGAGATGGATGCAAAGGCTTCTATCGTATCTTGGGCGCTGCGTTTTGCAGGAAGTTTGGATGGTGTTATTTGCTCCTTGTCCGGGATGTCTACATTGGAACAGGTAAAAGAAGATACTAAGACGTTTCAGAATCTTATTCCATTGACAGAGTCGGAAAAAGAAAAGCTCCACGATATAGTGAGACTCTACAAGGAGGCGGGGCCGATTGGCGCTGACTTAAGCCGTTTCAAAGGGTTGAAGCTGCACGGCGCGCCTGTTACGGGAATTATGGAGGCATATAATATCTGCCAGCTCCAGCCTGATCCCGGATTTACAGATGATAACAATTATTTGAAGAATGTCATCGCAGAGCAAGCGCATCTGGACTGCTTTGGAGAGCTCCCGGAAGAAAAAATAATTCTGGAAGATGGAACGGATGCAACGGAAGAAGTGCTGCAGGCAGAACGGTGGCTGATTGAGAACAGCTTTTGATACCACTACTTTAGGAGGAACTTGAATGAGTATTGAAGAAGTTTTAGAGGAGTTGAAGCAGGGAAAGCCTGTCGCAGGCGGTTCTGACGCCCACAGGGTGATGCACAAGCTTTCGCAGGATGCTCAGCGTATTACCGCACAGCTAAACGGGTCTTATCATGAGCCGGAAGAAATCCGTAAACTCTTTTCAGCGTTGATTGGAAAACAGGTGGACGATTCCTTTTCCATGTTCCCGCCCTTTTATACGGATTGCGGAAAGAACATCCATGTTGGCAAAGATGTCTTTATCAACTGCTGCTGTCATTTTCAGGATCAGGGTGGTATTTATATCGGGAATCATGTACTGATTGGCTCCCATGTCGTCTTCGCAACGATAAACCACGGACAAGATCCGGCTGAACGCGCCAGTAATTTCCCTGAACCGATTCATATAGGGAATAAGGTGTGGATTGGCGCTCATGCCACAATTCTCCCTGGCGTAACCATCGGAGATAACGCTATTGTTGCCGCCGGCGCCGTGATTACACATAACGTCCCACCCAATGCTGTAGTTGGCGGCGTCCCGGCTAAAATAATCAAGTACATAGAAGAGGAGCAGGTACAATGAAAAAAATAATTGCACTCTGTGCGACACTTATGCTTTTGTTCAGTCTTACTGCCTGCGGCGGCACTGAAATAAAGGGTTCAAAGCAGCCGACAGACACTCCGCCTGCAAATGATCGTTCCTTTGACTTTGAGAGCCGCACCGTAATGCTTAACAGCGGTTACCAAATGCCGATTATGGGGCTTGGTACTTACAGCCTTTCTGATGAAGAATGTTATAACTCTGTCACGGCTTTGCTCGACGCAGGCGGTCGGTTGATCGATACAGCACAGATATATGGCAATGAAGCAAGCGTCGGCAGAGCCATAAGGGATTCCGATGTGCCAAGAGAAGAAATCTTTGTCATTACAAAGCTCTATCCCGATCAATTTGGGAGTCCCGAAGCTGCCATTGATGAGGCCCTGGAAAAGATGGATATCGGCTACATTGACATGATGCTCCTGCACCACCCTGGAGAGGGGGACGTAAGCGCCTATCTGGCAATGGAAAAGGCGGTTGCAGATGGCAAAATCCGTTCTATCGGGCTTTCCAACTGGTATGTAGAAGAATTAGAGGCGTTCTTGCCGCAGGTCAATATCACGCCTGCATTGGTACAGAACGAAATCCATCCGTATTATCAGGAAAACGACGTCATTCCCTATATTCAAGAACTCGGCATTGTAGTACAGGGCTGGTATCCCTTTGGCGGCAGAGGACATACAGCCGAGCTATTGGGTAACGAGGTTATTTCTGAGATCGCCAAAGCTCACGGCGTAACTTCTGCACAGGTAATCTTGCGGTGGAATCTGCAAAAAGGCGTTGTGGTAATTCCCGGCTCCAGCAATCCCGACCATATCAGAGAAAACCTTGATTTGTTCGGCTTTGAACTGACCGAGGATGAAATGAATCGAATCAATGGCCTTGACCGGGGCGAAAAACATGATTGGTATTAAAAAGGAGAGATTGCAATGAAAAGATTGTTATGTATGTGTTTATTGATTTCAACCGCTATACTCAGTGGCTGCGGAGTTTCTTCAACGAGCAGCAGTACGGAAGGCGGCACAGACAGCGGGCAGCCTGTTGTTAAAGATAGATCAGAAGACAAAAAACTGGTTGTATATTTTTCCATGCCAGAAACGACCAGTCCGGACAATATGTCACGGGAGGAAGAACTCAGTACCGTTGTCATTGACGGGGAGGTTATGGGGAACACCCAATACGTCGCCCATGTGATTGAGCAGAATACAGGGGCGGATGTTTTCCGCATTGAACCGGTGAAGCCATATCCGCTGGACCACGCTGCGCTTGAAGATATTGCGCAGAAAGAGCAACAGGAAAATGCCCGCCCCGAAATCGCAGGTGTAGTTGAGAACATGAAGCAGTATGATACCGTCTTTTTCGGTTTCCCGAACTGGTATTTCGATATGCCACAGATTATGTACAGCTTCCTCGACCAGTATGATTTATCTGGAAAGACAATCGTTCCCTTTGTTACATCTGGCGCAAGTGGCTTCTCTGATGCAATTAGCACCATTGAACAGATGGAGCCGGATGCAGATGTGATTACAGACGGGCTTTCCATATCAAGAGATGAAGTACAGGATTCCGAGGAGGAGATTATCCAATGGCTTACGGATAAAGGGTTTATACAGTAAACACAGGGAAAAACAAGAGTAAAGGAGAAGTCTGTATGACGGCAAAAAGAAAATTTCAAATACTGGTAGATATGATGATGACTGTGATGCTGCCCCTCCTTATGGCATACCAGCTGATCGGAGAGGCGGTCCATGAATGGCTTGGTATCTGTATGTTCCTGCTTTTTCTATGCCATCATCTAGTGAACGCCTATTGGCATAGAAATCTCCTGAAAGGAAGGTATAACCGTACCCGTTTGATTGGAACGGTCATTGACATCTTACTCTTTATCATTATGGTTTCACTGGCGATTAGCGGAGTGATGATGTCAAAGCATATCTTCGTATTCTTACAAATTGACAGCGGGATCGGAAGCGCAAGGATCATGCACCTGTTGGCTTCCTATTGGGGCTTTGTGTTGATGTCTATTCATGCTGGGCTTCACTGGAATATGGTATCCTCCATGATAAATCGTAACATGAAAAAAGATAAAAGCGCTATAAAAATGCACATTATCTTGAAAATGGCTGTACTTGCTATCTGCAGCTACGGTGTCTATGCCTTTGCAAAACAGAAACTGGGAACATACCTGTTTTTGAGATCTGAGTTTGTGTTCTTTGATTTTAGCGCACCGCTCCTTCTGTTTTTTACAGATTATATTGCAATGATGATTCTATTTGGCTTGATTGGAAAACAGTTAGGGATACTCTGCAAAACAAAGAGGAAAGCCGAAGAAAAACGAAAATAATTTGTCTTCAACAACATCATCATCATGCCTTTTGGAAACGTCGGAATTTTCACCAACTATCATATTTATTTGTAGCCAAACATCGGAAAAATATTTAGATAATCGTCGTAAAAGTGTTGTGGAATCCATATTTTGGTGTATAATATAAACAACATGAATGGAAACGAGGTGTTCCGAATGAAAAACTACAAGAAAAGAATTGCCGACGATATTCTGATACGGAAGCTGGAAGGTAAAGGTGCCGTACTGATTGAAGGTCCAAAGTGGTGTGGGAAAACTACTACCGCTGAACAGCTTGCCGCCAGTATTTTGTATATGGATGATCCGGAAAAAAAAGAACAGAATATTACTATGTCTGAGCTGAATCCCAAACGATTGTTAAAGGGCGCAACACCGAGACTGATTGACGAATGGCAGCTTGCTCCAAAACTTTGGGATGCTATCCGCTTTGAGGTTGACCATCGCAGCGAGCTTGGACAATTTATACTTACCGGTTCTGCTGTTCCTGCTGATACTAGGGAAATTACTCACTCCGGTACAGGGCGTTTTACTTGGTTGACGATGAGACCTATGAGTTTATACGAATCGGGAGATTCAACAGGTGAAGTCAGCTTGAAAGACCTGTTTGCTGGAGCGATGGAGATTGACGGAGACTCCAATCTGGATATTGACCGTCTGGCTTTCCTTGTGTGTCGAGGCGGGTGGCCGCAATCGGTGGATATGCGTGATGAAATTGCCTTAGACCAAGCGATGGATTACTATGATGCCGTTGTTCACTCAGATATTAACCGGGCAGACAATGTACAAAAGAATCCCGAAAGGGTTCGCAGGCTTATGCGTTCCTATGCGAGAAACCAAGGCGGTCAAGTCCCTAACACGGTGCTAGCACAGGATATAGCGGCAAACGATGAAACGCCGATCAGCGAGGAAACCGTTGCATCTTACGTCAATGCACTTCGGAAAATCTTCGTTGTAGAGGATATGCCTGCATGGAATCCTAATTTGCGGTCAAAAACGGCTATTCGCTCGTCTGACACTCGGTATTATATCGACCCATCTATCGCTGCAGCAGCCTTGGGTATCGGTCCGAATGACTTGGTAAATGACTTGAAAACTTTTGGTTTCCTCTTTGAAACGCTCTGCATCCGAGACCTGCGTGTTTTTGCAGATGTGTTAAGCGGCAGGGTTTACCATTACAGGGACAAGGACGGACAGGAATGTGATGCAGTTATTCATTTGAGAAATGGCAAGTACGGTCTGATAGAAATCAAACTTGGTGGGGACAGGCTCATTGAGGAAGGTGCAAAAAGCCTGAAATCAATGGAAAGCAAAATTGATACCGATAAGATGAACTCTCCATCTTTCCTTATGGTATTGACAGGAATCGGTGATTACGCATACCGCCGCCGGGATGGCGTATATATTGTTCCTATCGGCTGCTTAAAAAACTGATTCAGCACAAAAATGACAGGCAATTACGCCTGTCTTTTTTGTCATACGTATCAAAGAACGCACTTTGCCATCAGCGTGACACAGACCAGCTCCTCTGGATCGGTGAAACGGCTGAGAAACATCGAATAGCCGGGGATGGAGCCCTTGATGTCCATGAGCCCGCGATGCTTGTAAAACTGCCAGCCTGCGACTGCAGGGACTTGATCTGGCGCTCTGTGACGAAATCATGATAGGATTTTCCGCTGACTCTTTCTAAGACTTCTGTCAGAAGCAGGAAGTTGGTCGCACTCTGCATGACGGAAGAACCTGGCACAAACTGCAGAGGTTCTTCTGCGACGAGATCGACCAGATCTTGAAAAGACCACTGTCTGAAAAGGTCAAAGCCTGCTGATGCTCTGTAGTCGGAAAGACCCGATGCGTGGCGCAGCAGCTGCAGGATTGTGATTTCCTGCCAAGTTTCAGGTAACTGCGGAATAAATTGAGAGGCTTTGTCGTCCATCTGCAATTTTCCGTCCTCGTACAACTGCATGACAGCCACGGTAGCAAAAGCCTGGGAAATCGGACCGGCAGGCCATAAGGTATTAGCAGAGGCCAGTCTCCTTTGCTTTGGGTCTGAAAGGCCGTAACCTACGACTCTCGGAATATAGGGCGCCTGGACGATGGCCAGGGGTCAGACCGGGGATTTCCTCTTGCTCCATAAATTCCCAAATCATCGCATCGACGGTGCGGCCAAGATAAGATACATCGGCACTTCCTCTCATTTTCACGGTTTCATGTTCTCTCGTATTCATTATCTTTGCTCACTTTCTGTGTCATAAGGCCAGTCTTCGATTCCTCCGAAGTCATAAATATGCTTATATCCAAGGGAAACTAATTTATCTGACGCCTCTTTGCTCCTGATGCCGGTACGGCAGTGAAGGAGGAGGACGGCATTTTTATCTAGCAATTCTGCCGGCGCATCCGCTCCAATGGACTCGTTGGGCACGAGAAGTGCGTCCGGAATATGCTTTTCGGCATATTCTTCTTCTGTACGTACATCGACAATGGTAACATCGCCCTGATCCATCATTTCTTTTGCTTCTTCTGCAGTAATCTTGTGATAGGCTTTGCTGGTTTCCTGCTTTTCCATTTTTTGTGCGTTTCTGCGCTCCATTGGGCAGGTACCGTTGCCGCAGGCTGATAACAGCAAGGCGCAGGAGAGCACCAGAGCCAGTATAAGGGATAATCGTTTCATTTTCTTCCTCCTTTGACCATGAATTCTGTTCATGGAAAATCGTATCGTCGACGATCTGTAATTTAAAAAGTAACAGTTTATACTGTAATTATAAAAGTTACAGTTAAAAATGTCAAGTGAATTATCTGAAAATAATAGAATTTTTGAGAAATGGTTATAATAACCACAATTATGGAAGAAAGAAGGGAAGTTATATTGCTAGAAGAAAATGTGCTGATATCCTTTTTAAGGAAGTTTGATGAAAACCCATTTGTCGTAAAGGTAAACGGCAGAGAATATCTGATTGGAGAGGGGAAACCGGCCTTCACCGTTAAATTTCAAAAGTCGATACCCTTATCAGAGCTGATAAGAAGTACCTCTCTGGCTTTAGGCGAGGCGTACATGGACCAGGAACTGGAGGTAGAAGGGGATCTTTATGAGGCCCTAGACAATTTTCTCGGTCAGATGAACAAATTTTCTACAGATCAAAGTGCGTTGAAAAAGTTGATTTTCACGGCGGCAACAAAACGCAATCAGGAAAAGGAAGTGCGCAGTCACTATGACATCGGTAACGACTTCTATAAGCTGTGGCTGGATGAGACACTGAGCTACTCCTGCGGTTATTTCAAACGGGAGGACGATACCCTCTATCAAGCGCAAGTGAACAAGATTGAATACATTCTGGAAAAACTGCATCTGCAGAAGGGGATGTCGCTATTAGATATCGGCTGCGGCTGGGGGTTCCTTTTAATTACAGCTGCAAAGAAGTATGGAATCCGCGGCACAGGAATCACGCTTAGTGAGGAGCAATATAAAGAATGTAATCGAAGGATTGTGGCGGAAGGGCTAGAAGACCTGCTGACGGTGAAACTGATGGACTATCGAGACTTGCCAAAGTGTGGTATGACCTTTGACCGGGTCGTCAGCGTGGGCATGGTAGAACATGTAGGACGTGACCACTATCCGCTGTTCATAGATTGTGTAAATAAAGTCATGAAACCAGGCGGACTTTTTCTGCTGCATTTTATCAGCGCCTTAAAAGAGCACGCCGGAGATCCATGGATCAAGAGATATATCTTCCCAGGCGGCGTTGTACCCAGCCTAAGAGAAATCCTCGCCTATGCGTCAGAGGAAGGGTTTCATACCCAGGATGTGGAGAACCTGAGACTGCATTACAACCGAACATTGCTCTGCTGGCTGAGAAACTTCAGAGAACATGCAGACGAAACTGCGGCCATGTTCGATCAGCGTTTTGTGCGCATGTGGGAGCTGTATCTGGCATCCTGTGCGGCAACATTTCACAATGGAGTCATCGACTTGCATCAAGTTCTCATGACAAAAGGAATTAACAATGAGCTGCCGATGGTGCGGTGGTATTAACAATAGGACGATAAGGAAATCCCTTGATGCTTTTCAATTCAATTAAAAAGACACAAGGGATTTTTAGATCAAGTGCTGGATTGTAACGGATTAACAGCCAAGGCACTTTAAAAGATGCTGCATTTCCCGAATTCCCTTTTGCTGGGAGGTAATGATTGCATCCAGTATGGGTTTTAGCTGCGGACAGATGTCGAACTGCAGTGCATTCTTAGACATTTCTACAGCGCCTCTGTGATGTGGAATCATCTCATGCATAAAATCACAGTTGATTCTATTTGTGTCGCGGGCGTTGCTCATATCCTGAAACATGGTCTGTAAAATCTGATTGACCCTATGCTGATAGAGACGTACATCCTGCTCACAGTTTTTCAGTTCACTGCAGGATCCCTGCGCCTGGCGCAGATTTTCAATGCTTTCCGTCTGAGATGTAATGATATTTAATGCGATATTCTGCAGGGGGATATTGGTCGTATATTTGAGGATGTTGTGTGACATTTCAATGGCTGCCATGTGGTGTGGAATCATCTGCACGATAAAATTTCCCGAGATGCTGTCAGTCAGCGGAGCCATTGACATGCCTTTGATCATTTCATCAAGGATGCAATGGTATGCTGATAAGTAATTTTTAGCGACGTCGCTTAATTGATATTGCGTATTCATAGTTTTCCTCCTCTATGAAATAGTATATGCAAAGGTGTGTCTTCCGTTACATCAAGTGGTTTAGCAGAGATCAAGGGGGATATAATAAAAACAGACAAATTGCAGGAATTTTGAAAGGGGAAGTAGTACATTATGAATAGAGTTACGATTGAATCAGTAAAAGGCCGCGAGATTTTAGATTCCAGAGGGAATCCAACCGTTGAAGCACAGGTGAGGCTGTCAGATGGGACCATGGGCAGAGGTGCGGCGCCGAGCGGCGCTTCGACAGGTGAATTTGAAGCGCTGGAGCTGCGAGACGGCGACCCGCAGAGGTATGGCGGAAAAGGCGTGCTGCAGGCAGTAAAAAATATTGACACCGTAATTTGTGAAACCTTGACAGGCATGGATGCATATAATCTTTCCTCCATCGATTTGGCCATGATCAGGGCAGACGGAACAGAAGATAAGTCGAGTTTGGGGGCAAATGCCATCCTTGCAGTATCTATCGCTTGTGCCAGAGCCGCTGCCAGTGCTATGCATCTGCCCCTTTACCGTTTTTTAGGCGGTATCAATGGGAACCGCATGCCCGTTCCCATGATGAATATCTTAAACGGCGGCGCTCATGCGGCAAATACTGTAGATGTGCAGGAGTTTATGATTATGGCCGTAGGTGCTAAAAGCTTTCGTGAAGGTTTGCGCCAGTGCAGCGAGGTGTATCATACTTTGAGGGCACTCCTGCAGTCTGAGGGATTATCTACGGCGATAGGAGATGAAGGTGGATTTGCGCCGGATCTCGCCAGTGATGAAGAAGCGATAGAATATATCCTGGAGGCGATTAAAAAGGCTGGCTATGAGGCGGGGAAAGATTTTGTCCTGGCTTTGGACGCTGCGGCAAGCGGGTGGAAAAGCGGAGAGAAGGGAACATATCTACTCCCTAAGAGTGGGGCAAGATTCACCTCGGCCGAGTTGATCGTGCATTGGAAGGCGCTTTGCAAAAAATACCCGATTTATTCCATTGAAGATGGCTTGGATGAAGAAGACTGGGAAGGATGGAAATCGCTGACCGAAGAGCTGGGCAGCAGTGTACAGCTAGTGGGAGACGATCTGTTTGTCACCAACACCAGGCGTCTGGCTAAGGGAATTGAACTTGGATGCGGCAATTCTATTTTAATTAAGCTGAATCAAATCGGAACCATTTCAGAAACTTTGGCAGCCATAAACATGGCTCATGAAGCCGGTTATACTGCCATCGTTTCTCACAGGTCAGGGGAAACAGAAGATAACACCATCGCAGATCTGGCGGTCGGACTGAACACTTGTCAGATCAAAACCGGTGCACCCAGCCGCAGTGAACGAACAGCAAAATATAACCAATTGCTGCGCATTGAAGAGGAACTGGGAGAAAGCAGTGCTTATGCGGGACTTTCAGCATTCCATATAGAACGAGTTATGTAAATTCTTCCTTATCCTGAACTTGTATTGACAAACAAGGTACAAAAAAATATAATAAAAAACATGAGTTAGGAAATACTAACTACGACTATATAAAAATGAAAAGGGGATTTGTTTTATGTCAATGATTAATAAAGAGATAAATGATTTCGCCGTAGAGGCATTTCAAAATGGGGATTTCAGAACGGTAACAAAGGAAGAAATTTTAGGCAGATGGAGCGTGTTTTTCTTTTATCCGGCAGATTTTACCTTTGTCTGCCCGACAGAATTAGAGGATCTGGCAGAAAAGTATGAAGAGTTTCAGAAAATCGGCTGCGAAATTTATGCGGTATCCTGTGATACGCATTTTGTTCATAAAGCATGGCACGATGTTTCAGAGAAGATCAAAAAAATTCAATATCCGATGTTGGCAGACCCGACTCACGCCATATCTAAAGATTTTGAAGTATATATTGAAGATGGCGGCGTAGCCGAAAGAGGCAGCTTCATCGTCAATCCAGAGGGCAAGATCGTCGCTTACGAAGTCATCGCTGGAAACGTAGGCCGTAATGCAGATGAGCTTTTGCGTAGAGTGCAGGCCAGCCAGTTTGTTCATGAACATGGCGATGAGGTGTGCCCGGCCAAGTGGCAGCCAGGCGGGGAAACTCTAAAGCCGAGTCTGGATTTGGTAGGGCAGCTGTAAGCTTATGAAGAATCAGAAGAACGATCAGATCTATGACGTGGTGATTATCAGCGGAGGCCCTGCGGGGCTTACCGCCGCCCTTTATTTGGCGAGAGCACGTCACCGTGTCGTCGTCGTAGAAAAAGAGCAGTTTGGCGGCCAGATCGCCACGACTTTAGATGTTGTAAACTATCCGGGGGTAGAAAAGACAAGCGGTCCGGAATTGACAGAGACCATGCGCCTGCAGGCAGAAAACTTTGGCGTGGAGTTTTTGATGGCGGAGGCTGAGGAATTATCACTTTCTGGAGATATCAAGACCGTGAAGACCAGCAGAGGAGAATTATCCTGTTTCTGCATACTTCTGGCCGCTGGCGCAAAACCACGGCTGGCGGGATTTTTAGGAGAAGAAGCATTTCGCGGGCATGGCGTCGCTTACTGCGCCACCTGCGATGGTGAATTTTTTACTGGCAAGGATGTCTTTGTCATCGGCGGAGGGTTTGCAGCTGCCGAAGAAAGCGTCTTCTTGGCTAAATATGCAAATCGAGTGACGATACTCATGAGGAGTGATGATTTCACTTGTGCAGAGGCGACTGCCGATATGGCCCGCAGTCATGAAAAGATTACGATACTGCCAAATGTGGAAGTAGAAGAGGTAAGCGGCGACTCCGTGCTTCGTTATCTGCGATATCGAAACCTCAAAACTGGCGAAGTGACAGAATATAGGCCACCGTCAGGCGAAACCTTTGGTCTGTTCGTCTTTGCAGGATATGAACCAGCGACGGAACTGGTGCGAGGCATTGTCAGACTCGATGACCAGGGTTATGTTTTGACAGACGAACGGCAGAAAACCAATGTAGATGGGCTATATGCGGCCGGTGACATCTGTGTGAAAAGTCTGCGCCAGGTGGTGACGGCAGTTGGCGAAGGCGCCCTTGCCGCTACAGAGCTGGAACATTATGCTGCAGAAATGCAGAAAAAAACAGGGATACAGCCGCAGCCGCAAGGTTCAAAGCTGCCAGAGAAACGTGATTCTGAAGAGGTACATGTATCTGATGAGGAAAGCTTATTTACTGCGGATATGCTGAAGCAGCTCAATGCCGTCTTTGAAAAGATGCAGCGATCTTTGATCTTGAAACTGTATCTGGACAACCGGCCGATTTCTGCAGAGCTGCGTAACTACATGGAGGTTCTGTCTGCGCTGACGGGGAAGCTCTCTGTCGTCATAGCAGATGAGGGGAGTCATCCTTCCTATCCTTGTGTGAAAGTCTGTTTAGAGGATGGGACTGAAACGGGCCTTGCCTTCCATGGCGTGCCTGGCGGTCACGAATTCACATCCTTCGTACTGGGACTTTACAATGGGGCGGGACCGGGACAAAGCCTGGAGCAGGAGGTAAAAGCGAGAATTGCGTCCATTCGAAAGCCTGTGGACATGAGAATCATGATTTCTTTATCCTGCACCATGTGTCCGGAACTGGTAACGGCCGCCCAGAGAATCGCAGCAGAAAGCGATTTTGTGACGGCAGAAGTTTATGACCTGAATCATTTTCCGGATTTAAAGGACCGATATCAGGTTATGAGCGTACCGTGCCTGGTCATCAATGACGGGGCGCCTGTATTTGGCAAGAAAAACATCCGCCAGCTGTTAGACGTGATAGACCAGCAATAAATCGTGTGTATCAATTTCATGAAAATAGACAGCATCTGCTAAAAGACAGGTGCTGTTTTTTCATATTTGTGTAAGAGATTTCTGTTTACTTAGCGAGTCTTGCATGGTAGAATATGTCTAAATCATAGATAGAGAGGGCAAAAATAAGATGACACCAGTGGTAAATAGCAATAATATCAGTGGACTGATACAGAGAACATTGAACCATGTTGACCCGAGACTGGTAGACCATGGAAAGCGGGTTGCTTATCTGGTCTCACGTATGCTCGAGACGGCAGGAGGATACTCGGAGAAGGAAAAGCAGGAGATTTTCTTTCTTGCACTGCTTCACGATGTCGGTGCATACAAGACAGAAGAAATCAACGAAATGGCCAAGTTTGAGACTGTGGACATTTGGGAACATTCCATCTACGGATATCTCTTCCTTTATCATCTGTCGCCTCTGAAGGAATGGGCCGATGTCATTCTCTATCATCATATTTCTGCAGACCATCTTGACGGTGTGGAGGACCGAATCGCAAAAGTTTCTCAGATTGTGAATCTGGCGGACAGAGTCGATATGTTTTGGCTGCATCATCCCCAGCGGGAAGCGCTGGACCAGTATTTATACAGAAGCAGCGGCAGTCGTTTTCGCAGAGAAACGGTGGATCTTTTCATGGAAACCCAGCAGATCCATCATGTAATAGAGGACTTAAACGCTGAGGTGGATCTAAAAAAGGTCATGCCGGATGTAGTTCTCAGCACAAAAGAATGTGAAGATTATCTAAAAATGATGATCTTTGCCATCGACTTCAGAAGCCAGCATACAGTGACTCATACCATTACCACCACCAGCATCAGCAGCAGTACGGCACGCTTGATGGGGATGAAAGAAGAATTAGTACATCATATTTATTATGGCGCTTTACTTCACGACCTGGGAAAAATCGGTATTCCGGTGGAAATCTTAGAGTTCCCGGGAAAATTAAGCCCTCAGGCGATGAAAATCATGCGCACCCATGTCGATATAACAGAAGAAATTCTCGGCGGTACCATTGCTCCGAATATTACCAAGATTGCAATTCGCCACCACGAAAAACTGGATGGCAGCGGCTATCCCAGAGGCATTCTCGGCGATGAAATGTCGCTAGAAGAGCAAGTTATAGCCGATATCGTCAGCGCGCTTCTAGGTACGCGCAGCTATAAAGAAGCTTATTCCAAAGAAAAGACTTTGTCTATTTTGGAGGAACAGGCGTCTGAAGGAAAAATCAATTCTCAGATCGTCTCTGTCATCAAAGTGAACTTTGATGAAATTTTAGTTGAGGTCAGAGATAAGTGTACGCCGATTCTAAAGACCTATTACGGTCTGCAAAAGGAATACGAAAGGTTGCTCAAAAAGCACCGTAGTATAACTGGTTGACTTTGGCGTCCTAAAATTGTATAATTTATGTCAGATATACGGTACGTCAGACTAGAGATGACGTACCGTTAATTATTGCAAAAATATATTTTTGAATAGAGAGGTTATTTTATGAAACACGCGGTTACTTATGAACTGCTGAAAACCGATAGCAGGACAAAGGCTCGCAGGGGTATCGTTCACACCCCTCATGGGGATATCCAGACGCCGGTTTTCATGCCGGTGGGCACCCAGGCTACAGTAAAGGCTATGCGGCCGGAACAGGTTGCGGAGATGGGCGCTAATATTATCCTGTCAAATACCTACCATTTATATTTACGACCGGGACATGAGCTGATCAAGGAGGCGGGAGGTCTTCACAAGTTCATGAATTGGGACAAGGCGATTCTCACTGACAGCGGCGGATTTCAGGTCTTTTCCCTCGGGAAGCTGCGCAAGATTACAGAAGAGGGCGTAAAGTTTCAAAGCCATATCGACGGATCGAGGCATATGCTGACGCCAGAAAAGGCCGTCGAGATACAAAACGCTCTGGGGTCAGATATCATGATGGCCTTTGACGAGTGCGCTCCATATCCGGCGGACAGAAAATATGTCAAAGATTCTCTGGAACGCACGACCAGGTGGCTGACACGATGTAAAGCCGCACATAAGGATGTTGAACGTCAGTCACTCTTTGGCATCATGCAGGGCGGTATGTATAAGGATCTGCGCAGACAGAGCGCAGAAGAAATTGTCGAACTGGATTTACCGGGTTACGCCATCGGCGGCCTCTCTGTAGGTGAACCCAAGGATCTGATGTTAGAGGTGCTGGACGATTGCGTCGACTATCTGCCCCAGGACAAAGCCAGATACCTGATGGGCGTCGGCAGTCCGGACTATCTCTTTGAAGGTGTGGAACGGGGAATCGACATGTTCGACTGTGTGCTGCCGACCAGAATTGCACGTCATGGCTTAGCGATGACCAGTCATGGACGCGTCAATATCAAAAATGCCAAGTTCGAGAAAGACTTTACACCGCTGGATGCAGAATGTGACTGTTATACTTGTAAAAATTATTCGAAAGCTTACTTGCGTCATCTCTTTAAAGCGGACGAGATGCTGTCTGCTATGCTGCTGTCCAACCACAATCTCCATTTTCTGCTGAAGATGATGGAAAATATCAGAACCGCAATAGAAGAAGATCGATTTTTAGAATTGAAAAAGGAGTTTTATGATAAGTATGGAAAGTTTTAATATCTGCCAGCACGACGAATTTTGCGGAGGGTGCATTTATCAAGGGGTACCTTACGAAGAACAATTGGCTGTCAAAGAGGCTGAAGTAAAAAATATTTTTGCAGAAAAGGACATTCATCCTGATATTTTTGATGGAATCGAGGGCTGCCCGGAGGAACATCGCTATAGATACAGAAATAAGATGGAGTATACATTTGGCGATTTTGTAAAGGATGGGCCGCTTTGCCTGGGTATGCATAAGAAGAAAAATTTCATGTCGATTGTGACCGTAGACCACTGCCAATTGGTCGATGAGGACTTCAACAAAATCCTACGGTTTTCCCTAGACTTTGCAGTCGATATGGGTTATAAACATTATCATAAGAAATCTCATACAGGACTTTTGCGGCATCTGATTATCAGAAAAGGTATCAGAACCGGCGAGCTTTTGATCAATATTGTGACCTCAAGAGAGGAAGGTTTTGATGAAGAAGCTTATGTAAACGGACTGCTGGAATTACCGCTTACGAATAAAATCGGGGGAATCCTGAGAACTTTGAATGACAATATCGCCGACAAAGTGACCTGTGAAGAACTGAAAATCCTTTGGGGAAAAGATTATTACATGGAAAACATATTGGGCCTGCAGTTCAAGGTCAGTGCATTTTCTTTTTTTCAGACTAATGTCGAAGCCGTAGAGCGGCTTTACAGTGAAGCTTTAGCGCTTGTCGATGACTTTGCCGGCAAATCTGTCTTTGACCTGTATTGCGGTACAGGTACCATCAGTCAGGTACTTGCCTTAAAGGCAAAAGAGGTGCTGGGCATCGAAATCGTGGAAGAGGCTGTCGAGGCTGCGAAAAAAAACGCCAAGCTCAATGAACTGGAAAACTGCAATTTCATCGCAGGCGATGTCTTTGAAGTGTTAGAACGGCGCGAAGAAAAGCCTGATGTAATCGTGGTCGATCCACCGCGGGTCGGGATGAGCACCAAAGCGGTAGACAAGATTGTCAGCTACGGTGTAGATCAGATTATCTATATTTCCTGTAACCCAAAGACTCTGGCTATCAATCTGCAGCAATTTGTCTATGAGGGCTATGCGGTCAGATATGCCAAATGCTTCGACAACTTTCCGGGAACAAAACATACAGAATGCATCTGTCTCTTGGAAAGGAAACAGAGATAGGAAGGATCTGATCGTTACAAATTGGGTATGAACAAAGTGTTGTGTGTTTTGAGAGAAAATAAGGAAATCAGGAAAACCTATTTTTCGACTGCAAAGGAGGAAATTTCAAATACAAATTTACATTTACTGATATGGATCGGCATTTTTACCATGGTCATAGAGATGGTACTGCTGTTTTTTGCTAATATACTTTTACCTACATGGATGTTAAAACAGGAGCATTTTCAAGTGGCCATGATCAATCTGGGCGTTATATTTTTAGCAGCAGAGCTGAAATCGATACACTACAAAAACGACAAAGTGGTGGCGAATATCTGTATGGTATATATGCTGCTGATTGCGACATGTATCATCAAAATCGACGTATTCTACGAACCGGAAACTTTGAGTTCTTTTATTCCACTCTTGTTTGTAGTGACGCCGGCAGCGTTCGTATTGAGTCTGTTCCGAATCTATTTGACAATGATACTAGTGGAAGTGGAATACATCATTGCACTGTTTATGGTGAAAGATCCGGTACTTATTTATGCGGATATTTTCTATTCGTTAGCAGGTCTCTCTTTTGGTATGTTGGTGACCGCCATCATTCTCAGATTGAGGAGCAAGGACAATTTCGACAAACTGACTTACAGGCATCTATCCATGACGGATTCTCTGACAGGCGTGCTGAACAAGTCTGCTGCACTGAATCAAATTGGACGCTACCTGCGGACCAGGATTGACAATACGAACTGTGCGCTGCTGATTATCGACTTGGATAATTTTAAGAAGGTTAATGACAAATACGGCCATCAGGTTGGTGACCGCTTGTTAAATCAAGTGGGAGAAATCTTGCACGAAGCATTCAGAGGCAACGATATCGTGGGTCGTTTTGGCGGCGATGAGTTCGTGGTCTTGATGAAGAACGTCTTTGACGATGAGATTATCGAGAGAAAGTGTGAGGAGATTTTGAGACTGCTTGAGAGTTTGACCTTGGACGAAGAGAACTTCAAAATATCCTGCAGCATGGGCGCAGTGATTGCAAAAAAGAAGAATGAGAGCCTGGAGAGGCTGTTTAAAATTGCAGACGATGCCCTTTATGAGGCCAAAGCCATGGGAAAGAACGGCCTGGTGAAAAAGATATGGAGGATTGAAAATGAAGATAATTGAAGTAAAAGATAGAAATTCATCATTGATTGAACAACTGTTAAGCGTGTGGGAAAGCGCAGTCAAGGCAACCCATTTGTTTTTGTCAGAGGCTGAAATCGAGGATATCAAAAAATATGTGCCGCAGGCGCTAAGTGAAATCCCTCACTTGATCATCATGGAAAATGATGACCAAGTCCCTGTGGGCTTTATGGGCATTGCAGAACGACACCTGGAGATGCTGTTCCTATCTAATGAGGAGAGGGGAAGGGGCCTGGGCAAAGCGCTTCTCACATACGGCATAGAGCAATATTCCATCGACGATTTAGCAGTGAACGAACAAAATCCCCTTGCAAAAGACTTTTATGAACACATGGGGTTTGAAGTGTATAAAAGGACGGAAAAGGATGAACAGGGAAATCCATATCCGCTTTTGTATATGAGGAGGAATGCGTCTATGCAGAACTTTATCGAAGCATTGACAAGCGAAAGGAAAAATACAGAACTGACCGAAGAATGCAACTTTTTCGGGAAACTGATCGGGAGCTGGAAAATCGACTATATCGACAACACCACTTCCGTTGTGCGAAAAGGTGAATGGCATTTTTCATGGGTGCTGGAAGGGATGGCGATACAGGATGTGATCGTCCTGCCCGGTTTTGAATACGGAACAACACTGCGCGTGTTCAATCCTGACACACGAGGCTGGGATGTGGCATATTGCTTTACAGGCAAAATCATGCGGTTTGAGGCAAGAAAGCAGGGCGACAGAATCGTCCTTACGAATACGGAGGATGATAGAAGAAAATGGGTCTTTGCCAAAATCGAGGACGAGCATTTTCATTGGCAGGACGTTGTCGTAAAAGATGACGGCACGTGGCACGTTAATTTTGATTTATATGCTGAGCGCATGGAATAAGCGTTTTATGTGTGTTGAAACAGGAGGACCCGAAAATGAAAACCATCAGATTATTGTATCCGGATCATGTCAGCGGAGGACTGGAAACCTATTACTTTGGAGCAAATCTGCTGCGGCATATTTTGCCGGAGAATCAAAACCAGCCTCTGATTCAGGTGTCAATTGCACCTCCGGACGGCGAAGAAAAAAACGTCAGCAACGGCATTTTCGCGGAGGACGAGGTTCTTGCAGGAATCAGAGACGCCCAGGTGAAAATAGAGAAAGAAAAGCCAGACAAGATCATCACCATCGGTGGAAATTGTTTAGTGACTTTCATGGACCGTTTCGATCACATATTGGTTCATTTTGACATCGATGTCTTAGATGAACATTTCTTTCACTCGACTTACTTTGCAAGTCCTGAGCTTGTAGGCGATGGTTCCGGCGGCGGGAAGATGACGATGGAAAGTGCAGCCAGGGTGCTGAAGGTTATCACAGAAGAATCCGACGTGGTCGGCTTTACCGTAGCTGAGTATCTGCCTTTTGATGAGCATAAGCTGCACAAGATGTTTTCCGAAATAAAACTGTTTACGGAATGAGGGGTGCTTGAGGATATGAAAAGATACGTTGCCTTGTTGAGAGGAATTAATGTAGGCGGAAAAAATAAAATACCAATGGCGGAGTTAAAAAAGGGATTCGAAAAGCTCAATTTTGAAGAGGTTAAGACCTATCTGAACAGCGGCAATGTGATTTTCTCAAGTGATAAAGAGGACATAGAAAAGCTGACAAAACAGATTGAAACAATGATAATAGAACAGTTTGGTTTTGAAATTCCTGTATTTGTTATCTCTCAAGAAAGACTGGAGGAGATTCTGCTCAATGCCCCGGACTGGTGGGGAGATGACAATCAAGAAATCTATGACAATCTGATTTTTATGATACCGCCGACTGCGTTTTCTGATGTATTTGATGAAATCGGTGAGCCTAAGGAAGGATTGGAAAAGATACAGAATTACAAAGAAACAATATTCTGGTCTTTTCATCGAAAAGACTATCAAAAAACCAATTGGTGGTCCAAGACGGCAAGTGCGGCGATCAGCGACAAGCTGACCATAAGGACCGCGAACACCGTTAGAAAAATCGTCAGTATGTAATCACGAAAGCGAGGAGGCTGCATGAAATTCTATATTGTTGATTGTTTTGCAGAAAAAAAGTACCAGGGGAATGAGCTGCTTGTGGTCGTTGCGGACAGATTGATCAGTGATGAAGAGCAGCAGGCCATCGCGAGAGAAATCAATTTTTCTGAGACGGCATTTATTCTTTCGGATAAGCAGCCTGACGGGGGATATGATGTCAGAATATGGACCCCTAACGTCGGCGAAGTGCCTTTTGCTGGACATCCTGTCCTGGGCACTGCTTATATCATTCATAAGATGTTAGAAAAAGAGCAAAACCGAGAGATCAGACTGAACTTAAAAGTTGGACAGGTTCCGATCAGGGTAACGGAATACGGCATGATGATGAGGCAGAATCAGCCAGAATTTGGAATGACGGTTGACAGGCATGTCATTGCAGACATTTATGGCATCGGGGCAGATGAGATCCGTGACGATTATCCCATTGAATGGGTATCCACCGGATTAGAGGCTGTTGTGATTCCCCTGAAAGAACGAAACACCTTGAAAAAACTGATCTGTGATGAAGATAAATTCAATACTTATGTGAGAAATTATCCCGAATGTTACTGTAATCATCTTTTTTTCGTAGATACTGGAAATCAGACATTGCAGGCGAGATGCCTGATGGAAGATTTCGTGGAAGTTCCTGCAACAGACAGCGCCAATGGAAACCTGGCAGGGTATTTTATGAAGCACAACTATTTTGGCAGGAGCGAAGTTTCCTACACTGTGATACAGGGAGAAGATATGGGGAGAAAAAGCGTCTTATTTATTCACACCGCGCTCAAAGAAGGGGAATATACAATTGAAGTGGGAGGCAAGGTCTCGATTGTCGCATCAGGAGAATGGGCGTAAGAGAGGTGGAGCGTTCATTTCCGCGCAGCGGATAGGACAAGAAAGTACATGATGATTACAGATGAAAGAATTAAGGACAAAACGATTAGTGCTCAGAAAGCATAAAATTTCGGATGCCGAGCCGCTTTATCATAAAATTGGATGCGACAGCGAAATGGAAAGGTACACGGGCTGGAATCCTTATGTGACGATCGAAGCAGCGCGTGAGGCGATACGTGAGTTTATGGAAAATTACGATCATCCGAATTTCTATGGATGGGCGATTGTGCCGGACTGCTGGAACAAGGGCTATGCTACGGTGTGCATTCCGTTGTACACAATCTTAAAATCATTTGACTAGCTATCACTTTAGTGATATAATAATAGAAAAGATGAACGAGGAATGGGGAATGGATAAGCTGATTACGATATATCACGGTTCAGAAGAAATTGTGGAACAGCCAACATTTGGCGAAGGCAAAAAGAATAACGACTTCGGCCTTGGCTTTTACTGTACTCCAAACGAGGAACTTGCAAAAGAGTGGGCGGTATCTTCCCTGCATGATGGGTTTTCTAACCGCTATACCTTAGATACCGAATACTTGAACATTTTGAATTTGAATTGTCCTGATTACACGATTCTTAACTGGATTGCAGTCTTGGTGGAGCATCGTATCTTCTCTATTCATACGCCTGTGGCAAGACGTGCAAAGCGATATTTGATAGATAATTTTAGTATCAATGTAAATGCTTTTGACATGATTATAGGTTACCGCGCTGACGATTCTTATTTTGATTATGCTGAAGGTTTCCTTAACAATGCTATCTCAGTAGAACAACTCGCACTGGCTATGCGGCTTGGAAAACTGGGCGAACAAATCGTTATCAAATCAAAGTACGCATTTTCGAATCTGAAATATGAAGGCTCTGATGTTGCTGAAAAAGATCAATATTATGTTCTCCGCAAAACCAGAGATGACGGGGCAAATCAGCATTATCTAAGAATCCTTGAGGAAGAAAGCGATGGCCTGTATATTCAAGACATTATGAGAGGGGGTATGAAAAACGATGATCCACGCATACCGAGAAATATATCTGAGCAAAGCGCAGTCGGTGCTTGGCAGCGCCTTTGATTATGCAGTCAATACCTGCGGGATTTCAGGGAATGACTTTGTCAAGCTGTTTATCGTAAGTTCAGTGAGCAAGCGAATGGAAAAGGGAGAACCCGCCTGTGTTGCAGGGAAAAGCGGAATCGAAATCGTGCGAGAAATCGTTGAAGAGACAAAAGGACAGGAACTTCAGATTGAGCCGCAGGAACGTTTTGGACGTTCCAGGGAATACTGGATTGGCTGGGCTGTTGCATATTATCAATGGTATTCGGACAGAAAGTACAGTGATATTTTTAAGGCTGTTCCCTTTGAAGATTTGCAGAAAATGTACAATACTCTCCACGAAGCAGACATAACAAAATTTGCAGACATAGTGGATTCACGGATAAAAGAATATTTTCCTGAAACCAACTTAAAGCGTATTCGCTCGCTTTATGGCTGTACACAGGCTGAGCTGGCGGAACGCTCCGGCGTCACTCTTCGCTCGATCCAGATGTATGAACAGAGAAACAAGAATATCAACAAGGCAAGCGCGGATACAATGTATCGCCTTGCAAAGACTTTTGGCTGCACGATGGAAGATCTGATCGAAAGGTAATTGCAGCTATTCTGTTGTGTATTTTTCTGCCCATCCATTGATTGAATCCAGAATCGGAAGAAAAGCTTTGCCCATTTTCGTAAGCGAATACTCTACCTTGGGAGGTACGACAGCAATTTCCCTTAGAAAGTCAGTGAGACCATATAAACCAGAGCATGATGAACCAAAAGAACATGTCATTTCTATCAATAGGATTTAAGGTGTTGTCAGGGTGCCGCCCGTATTGACGGTGTGTTCCGTTCATACGGGCGTCCCTTTTTTTCATCTCAAGACAACGCTTTACACCATGGCAGCTCCATCGACGGAGAGGATTTCTCCGTTCACGTAGGCAGCCAGGTCGCTGGCGAGGAAGAGAAAGGCGTTGGCAATATCCTGCGGCTCGCCCAGCC
>URXI01000031.1 GCA_900551775.1 uncultured Eubacterium sp.
CGCCCCCACCGCACTAGGCAAAGAGGCAGACAGCAAAAAAGAGGCGGCGCGTGGCGGTATGCTCGGAGGCATCGTGCTCATGGGAGCGACTTTGATCATGAATATCGCATTCTTGTCAAAGCTGGGTGATGTGGCAAACCTTGCAATTCCGACGCTCTATCTGGCAGACACTATTTCTCCGCTGATCGGCAAGCTGTTTTCCGTAGTGCTCATCTGCGGTATCTTCTCTACAGCAGCGCCGATGACGTGGACGGTATGCAACAAAATTACAGCAGAGGGAACGAAGAAATCTAAGCTGGTAGCAGCAGTGATCGTCGTTGCGGCCTTCTTCTGCGGACAGCTGCCTTTTGGTACACTGGTCGGTATTATCTACCCATATACAGGTTATCTTGGAATTTTGTTCATGATCTGCCTGGCGGGACACGAGATCAAAAATAGAATCAGACTCAAAAAAGTTCCGGTGGAGCAGGGAGGCGTTATAGCTGCTGAACCTGAAGCGGCAGAGGTGTGAACCGGCTATGAAGATTGAACAACTGGAACAGCTGCTGCGCATTGTGGAGGATGGAAGCATGAACGAAGCGGCAAAGGAATTGTATCTTGCCCGATCTTCTCTTAGCACTTCGATGAAGAACCTGGAGCGGGAATTAGATGCGCCGATATTTGAACGAAACAGCCGCGGTGTCTGTCTGACAGAATTCGGCGTTGATGTGTATAATCAGGCGAAGGATATCTGTCAGAGAATCGCTTTCCTACAGAGTATTCCTAAAGAAAAAAGTAAGATGAATCTGTCAATTTCCAGCATGTACTGTTCATTGGCAAATGATGCTTTCGTAGAGATGTACCGCAGGCATTACAAAGAGGACTTTACGGGAGCGGTGGAGGAATGCATGCTGACGGAGGTCATACGTCAGGTCGGTGCAGGCTTGACAGAAATCGGCATTGTTACTCTGTTTTCTGATAGTGAAGCCGTCTCCCTGCGGAAGCTGGAAGAGAACGAATTGGAGTTCTTCGAAATCATCAGGAGAAATCTTCACGCCATTGTGGGCCCCAAGAATCCACTATACGGACAGAATCGGGAATCGGTCACCTTGGAGGATTTGAAAGATTTTCCATACATTGTAAACTACGCGTCGCCTTCCGACTATTCCTGGGAGCGGACTCTGGACGGGCGCAAGCGCAAGCGCGCTGAAATCCAGGTCAGCGACCTGGGTTGTGCACTTAGGCTTATAAATGCCACGGACGCCATCATGATAGACACCTACGACAAGGAGACTTATGCCCAGCTCTATGCGCCGAATGGCTGCCAATTCATCCCTGTAGCGGATTCGCCTCTGGCCTGTAGACTGGGATGGGTTAAGGCAAAACACAGAACCCTGTCTGCTGCAGCAAAAGAATTCATCGAGATTCTGACGCAGAAGGCCGGAATATAGAGATTTTAACCACTGTCGGGAATATGGACACATTTTGTACGGAATACTGGATCACCACACCGCATAAATTTGTGTTAGCATATAGATAGGGGATGGAGTCAATTTGGGAAAAGAGAACATCAGCATATGGAATGTCATCAAATACGCGGGGGCATATATCGCCTTTGAGATCGGTTCCGGCTTTGCGACGGGACAGGAGATCCTGCAGTTCTATACGTCTTACGGCGCTTGGAGTGTCGGGGCGGCGATCATCAGCATGGTGCTGTTCGCATGGGCGGGAGGAAGTGTGATGAAGATCGGTTATGAAACACGGAATCAGAAAGATCTGAAGCCTTACCAGCTTTTGTGCGGAAGGTTCATGGGAACGTTTTACGAGTACTTCGTCCTCTTCTATCTCTTCGCAGTCCTGGCGGTGATGATATCTGGTGCGGGTGCGTCTCTGCAGGAATACTGCGGGGTCAGCTATTACGTTGGCGGTTTGTTCATGGCTCTGCTGGTCTTCGTGGCCTTTGCCTTTGGGCTGGAAAGGCTGATCGATATCGTCGGACTCATGGGACCGCTGATTATCGGCTTTTCCATCTTTATCGCCATCTGTACGATTATGGCTAATTTTGGCGATTTGATGGCGGGCAACATCGACGTCAGCAGTCTGGTGACATCAAAACCAGCTGGCAACTGGTGGATGAGCGGAATCCTTTATGTGGCTTATAACGTGGTCAGCTCCATCGCCTTTCTCATGGCGCTGGGTCGAGACGCACAGTCAGCCAGAGAAGCAGCAGCTGGGGGCATCACAGGGGGCGTCTTGCTGATGGTCACGGTCATTTTTATGAATTTTGCATTGCTTTCTCGGCTAGATCTGATCGAGGGCAGCATCGTACCGTCGCTGAAACTGGCGGACGAGGTATCGTCACTGGCGGGAACCATTTTCGTTGTGGTTATGATCTGCGGCATCTTTTCCACGGCAGCGCCGGTGCTCTGGACCATATGCAATAATCTGGCGAAGCCCGGCAGCAGGATTTCCCTGGTGATCGCCCTGTTGGTCAGCCTGGACGCTTTTATTCTGGGGCAGATGCCCTTTGATAAGCTGGTCAGCATCATCTATCCCTATACGGGTTACCTGGGGATCGTCTTGCTGGCGTGCATTTTGAGATACAAGATAAAATATAGGAGTGAATACAAATGATGAAGATTAGGGAAGAATTGCTGGCCTTGAAGAAGAACAGCTACGCAACTGGAGATTTTGAGATTCCGGAGGGAAGCATGGACTGCACTGAGGGCGTGAATCCCTATGGCTGCCCCGAGGAAGTGCTGCAGGTGTTTCGAGAGATCAAGCTGGAAGAGATCCTCAACTATCCCCACGATGTAAAGGTATATGATGCCATTTGTGATTACTGGTCAGACATGGCGTCTCTCAAGAAAGAGAACATCATGCTGACTGACGGCAGCATCGCGGCGATCTATATCGTCAACAATATCTTCGCACAGAAGGGTGCGAAAGTGCTGGGCGTGGCGCCGCAGTTCTCTGACTACGTGTCCAATGCAAAGCTTTTAGGCATGGATTATCGCTATGTTGCGCTGGATCGGGCGGACCGTTACAAATTTGACGTCAATGCGCTGCTCGAACAGATTACGGAAGAGCTGTCGGTGGTTTATCTGGATAACCCCAATAATCCGACGGGACAGATGATTACGCCGGGAGAAATCGAAATGGTGTTGCGCAGGGCAAAAGCAAAGGGCGTCTGCGTCATCGTAGACGAAGCCTATGGAGATTTTATCTCGGTAAGGGAGTCCGCTATGCAGCTGATGGACGAGTATGAGAACCTTATCGTGCTGCGGACGCTGTCGAAGGGATTTGGCATGGCTGGCATCCGTGCGGGATATATAGCGGCATCCAGGGAACTGATCGACTTTATGAGCCAGATCGCAAACCCTTATGCCGTGGGACAGATGTCGCGGAGGATGATGACGATAGCCCTTGATAATGCCTACAGACTGGAACGGGATACGCAGGAATTTGCATCAGCAAAGGTGAAAGTGAGAAGAGTGATCGGAGAGAACATCAAAATGGCTACAACTGATGACAGAGTGCCGATTTTCCTCTTGTATCACAAAGATCCGACGGTGGATCTATACCGCCTCCTTGTGGAGAACGGCATCGTCGCCGTGCCGGGAAGCGCTTTTGATGCCATCGACAACAACTGCGTCAGAGTGAGGCTGTCCTCAGAAGAGGATTTTCCACAGTATCTGAAACTACTGGCCAGAGCGGAGGAAGCGGCAGGGCAGATTATTGATGAGAAAATGGCTTAAAATCGTTCTGATTAAAAATACGGAGAAACGGTGATACCGAACTCCGTATTTTTTATGCATTATATTTCGAAATAATTTGACAAATCTGAAAATAGGGGTATAATGAGAGTGTTATTAAATGCATTTAATGATACGCATTTAATTAAAAATAATTTTAACTGTGAAAGAAAGGAAGGTTTGCCATGAAAGAAAAGAAAATTGGCTTTTTCTCCGTAACTTGCTTAGCCATAGGAACCATTGTTGGAGCAGGGGTATTTGGAACAATACCGGCTGCCGGTATTGTAGGGACTGGAATAGAATGGGCCTACTTCATCGCATTTATTTCAATCCTGATCTGCTATATCCCGCAGATGGTGACCATATCTGTACTCCCGGCGCCATTCACGTTTTATATGCACACCACCCGTCTCGTTCACCCGACAGCTGGCTATATGCTGGTGATATTTGGTTTTAACTATGTTTTCATCCTATCTGCTCTGGCAGGCGTTTTTGCAGAGTATGCGTCTGTTTACATACCTGTTGACCATCGTATTTTAGGCGTGGGCGCTTTGCTTTTTTTCGCCTTTATTACAAGCCTGGGAGTTCAGGCCAATGCCATTGCACAGAATATCATGGTAGTATCTCTGTTTTCTGCTCTGTTCCTCTATCTCTTTGTGGGGATGCCTGAAATCCGTCAAGAGTTCTTGTCCTTTGGTGATATCATTAAACCAGAGAATCTGACGATCGTGACCCTTGGATCTGCTGTGGCATTACTCAGCGCCAGTCTGCAGGGCGGTGTAAGTATTGCCTTTTACCCTGAGAAAATCAAGAACCCGGGAAAAACCATCCCGCGTGCGTTTGTGTGGGCGACGGCTATCTGTTGTTTTGTTTTCATGCTGGTAAGTGCTGTGACGATTGGAGTGCTGCCTATGGAGCAGGTGTCCTCACTTCTGGACGTAGCGAAGATCGTTTTTTCACCTGGCATGTATCATTTCTTTATTTTGGCTGGGGCAATCTTCTCTGTATTGACCTCCTTGAATGGGATCTTTATCGCAGGCGGAAATGTGGGCAGTGCGACCGCAGAGGATAAGGTTATGCCTATGTGGTTTGGCAGGCTGAACAAACACAAAGTCCCAAAAAACACTGTATGGCTCTTGGCAGGCGTTTCTTCTGTATTTGTAGCCTTCGGCTTTCCTATCGGTACGCTGCTGACAGCTTACTCACTACTAAACCTGTTTTGTCTTCTGCTTTTGTTTATTCCAGCACTCAAGGTGCACAAACTTTATCCTAATTCTTTCCGGGCAGCGTCCTTTAAGATTCCGCCACAAGTGACAGCGATACTCAGCCTGCTTGGTGTAGGCATCTGCATTTGGCAGCTGGTTTCTACATTGATTACTCTGGACATGAAGATGATCGTCACCATTGTCATATGGTATGCGATTTGGTACGCCTTTTATTTTGGCAGACGTCGTTGGCTGAAAAATCAAGGGTTTGATCTGGACCGGCAGATGAGACTGCCTTATCCAGAATGGGTAGAGCGCGAGAAAGAATTATCTAAGATCGCTGAAAAAAAGAAGGAGTGTGAGACAAAATGAAAAAACGGAAAATAATCGACTCTCATTCGCATCTGGCCTGTAAGATGTTTGGCAATCCAGAAGAGGGGGCAGGACATCTGTTCCGTTATAAACCGGCGCCTGACGTGCCGATTCCGGAGACAGAGTTCTTTGGGAACGTAAATTATTATGAACTTTATACAAAGGGGCAGTTCCAGGGAGAACGCATGTGGCCCGACGATCTTTGGCTGAAGGCGGAGCGGGACTCTGAACTGAAAGCGGCTATGACCGCAGCTGATACGAAATGGATGGGCAATCGTTGCCTGAAGAACACTTTCTGGAATCTGCAAAAGATTCTCGACGATAATGAAGTTGATTATATCTGTACGTTGCCCATATGGCCCGCTAACAGTTTTGAAGACTATCGAGTTGCCGCAGAGCTAGATCAGAGAATCCTGCCTTTTACCTGTATCTATAACACGGAAATGAGCGCAGAGGAAGCTGTGGATAAGCTGATGGATGATGTGAGGCAAGGGGCGCGGGGACTAAAGATTCATCCTATCATTCAGGATTTGGACTTAAAATCTGATTACATAAAAAAGATTTTGGAAGCCTGGGCGAAAACGGGACTGCCGGTTATCAGCCATTGCGGCAATGTGGAATATGGCATAGAAAATCAAGGGGCGCCTAATTATGGTAATCCGGAATTTCTGGCGGATTTGATCGAAGAGATGCCGGAAGTGAATTTTGTCGGTGCCCATTGTGGAGGCTGTCGCTCCTGGGAAGCGGAATATTTTGCCGAGAGGGTAGGTGGTCTGAAAAACGTCTGGGTGGACACCAGTTTCCGTACTCCGAAGGAAATCGCCTGGATGGTCGACGCATTTGGTGAAGACAAAGTGTTGTTTGGCGTCGATGTTCCTTTTTCTGACATGGATGTGAGCATCGCATGTGTGGAAACGGCGCCGTTAAGTGATAGGGAAAAGGAAAAAATCTTTTGGCACAATGCTGCTGAATTATTGAAAATTGAATAAAATGATCGGCTGATTTCTTGACAAATCGAGGATTGCCATTTACTATTAAATAAGGCGCTAGAAATGGCGGACGCAATGAAATTCTAACGAAGACAAGGTGGTAATCATGGCAACGATTTTATCAGTGAAGGAACAGACTTATCAAATCATCAAGGAAAAAATTCTCAATCAGGAATATCCTGCAGGTGCCCGGATCAATATCAATGAATTGGCAGAGGAGCTTGGCATTAGCAATTCTCCCATCAGAGAAGCACTCAGTCTGCTGGAGCAACAGGGCCTGGTCATATCGAATCGCAGCAGCGGAGCGACGGTGACGACCTTTACCCACAGAGACCAGTATGAACTTTCACAGATGTATTTGTTTTGGATCGTCGAAAGCTATCGATTTTGTTGTGAAACCAACAAGCTGGAAAAGCTGATAAAAAGGGCGGAAGAAGTTCTGGAAACCCAGAAAATTTATTTTAAGAGTAAGGACTACAAAGAGTGCGCCTATTATGCCAACTTGTTTGAACGATGTATCATAGAGACGACAGGCAATAAGAGAATGCTCGCACAGTATGACAGCATCTTTCCTGTATTTTTCCTCGGTTCCATTTACTTTCTCGAGGGCAAAGAGGAGGAACGGAGGCTGGGGCTTGCACAGCACGAAGAAATTCTCGCGGCTATGAAGGCCGGTCGGCACTCTGATGTAATAGAAATTTTTAAAAAGCATTATTACAAACCGATGTGGGATTTGAGATTCCAAGACGACGAAACAGAATAGAACAGAAAAAGTGCCAGGTGAAAAGTCATCTGGCACTTGTGTTTTTGGGGCTACTCTTTGTCCTGAAACCGATTATAATGCTTGGATAGCAGTGTCTTGGCGGTTTCAAATTTGCCGTTCATAATGGCGCCGAGAATCTGTTGGTGCTCCACAATCGCTTCCATTCGGTTGGTATCGATATACCATTGATCATATAAAACCGTCAGATAAAACAAACCTTCGATTTCGGCGTATTGCTTTGATATGTAAGGGTTGTTGCAGCAGGCTACGAAAGCGGCCTCGAATGAGATGGAATATTTTGCGTACTCCGGCTGGCTCTCTAAATTCATGTGGCGCATCTGTTCTTTCAGCGCTTTCTGAAGCAATTCGATCAAGGTATCGATCTGTTGGTTCTGCAGGCAGATTTCGATAGCGCCGGGAAGCATACTGAGTATTGCCTGGGCGATGTGTCCCAGCCGCTTGTTGGAAAATGTAATCACACTGGGACCGGCGTTGGGGTAGATTTCTACCAGTCCGTCCCGCTCCAGCATGGAGATCGCTTCCCTGACCGGGGAATTGCTTACATTCAGCTCCTTGGAAATGGACATGATAGAAAGTCGTTCTCCTGGCTGATATTTTAGTTCGATGATATTTTTTTTGATGATATTGTAGATCTGTTCCCTGATGGGGGTTCTGTTCAGTCGTCTATCCATAGTCGTTCCTCACCTTCGTTATATCTATATTTTAGCCCTTTAAAGCGGAACTGTCAAGAAAACGTCAAATAATTAACAGAATATAATGAATAATGGGCAATGCGTGATTTATAACGCGGTAGATCAAGTGATGAGAAAATCATACATTAATTGGAAACAGTCAAAGTGCTGAAAATTCAATTCTCCTGTCCGAATATGCCGTCAAAATTGTATCATGTATGCACTTGTTAGATTTTACAAAAAATAATTATAAAAATTGATATCAAAAACAGGTTTTGCTGTAAATTCGTAAAATCCTTCCCATTTACTCCCAAAAAATTTGACAAAGTGTTTTCGGAATTTTACAATAAAAGAAGAAACAGATATATTGGTCCAGCTGTGGAGATGCCGGTGCTCATCTGCGGCGTGATGATTGATAAAATTTAAAGGAGGACGAGAGACCTATGAAAAAATTAATGACAGGCGATGAAGCCATCGCTAGAGGTGCTTATGAGGCAGGGGTTAGACACGCATCCGCATACCCAGGTACTCCGAGTACAGAAATCATGGAAAACGTTTCTACATATGAGGAGATTTACGCAGAGTGGGCTCCGAACGAAAAAGTAGCTATGGAATCAGCCGTAGGTGCATCCATGGCTGGTGCGAGAAGCATGGCCTCCATGAAACATGTAGGTGTGAACGTTGCCGCTGACCCTCTGATGACATTTGCTTACATGAAAGTGAACGGAGGATCTGTATTGGTCACAGCTGATGAACCGGGCATGTTCTCCTCGCAGAACGAACAAGACAACAGAAACTACGCCAAGATGGGAAAGATGCCGATGTTTGAGCCGGCAGACAGCCAGGATTGCGTGGATATGATGAAGGAAGCCTATGAGGTATCCGAGAAATACGGCGCAGTCGTCATCATGAGAATGGTTACCCGCGTCTGCCACTCCAAGTCACTGGTCGAAATCGGCGAGAGAAAAGAAGTGGGCGTCAAAGAATGGACGAAGGACCCGCAGAGATACGTTTGTCTTCCTGCACACGCCAGAGTCATGAGAGTCGCTTTAGAAGAGAGAACCAAGCTGCTGGCTGAATACAGCGAGACGACCAGGTTCAACTATGCCGAGATGGGCGGCACCAAGATCGGCGTCATCGCTTCCGGTCCTTCCTATTACTATGCGAAGGAAGTCTGGGGAGACGACGCTTCTTATCTGAAGCTGGGCTTTACCAATCCGCTTCCGGCAGAAATGATCAAAGACTTCTGCAGCAAAGTTGACGAAGTATACATCGTAGAAGAAGACGATCCATATATCGAGGAATTCGTACAGAGACTGGGCATCAAATGCCACGGAAAAGACATCTTCCCGACCTACGGAGAGATGACGCCGAACGTACTCAGAAAAGCTCTCTATGGAGAAGAACTTCCTCAGGTAGAATACAGCAAAGAAAAAGTCATCAAGCGTCCGCCGACTTTCTGCGCAGGATGTCCGCACAGAGGTCTGTTCTACAGGCTGGGCAAGAGAAAAGACATCATGATCAGCGGCGATATCGGATGCTATACCCTGGCAGCAGGCGCACCGTATAACGCCATGGATGCATGTATCTGCATGGGCGGCTCCATTTCCATGGGCCACGGTGCACAGCAGGTGTTCAACAGAGCAGGCGTAAAGAGAAAGGTCATCACCGTATTAGGCGATTCCACCTTCTTCCATACTGGCGTCAACTCCCTGATCAACACGGTATATAACAACAGCAACACCATCAATATCATCCTGGACAACAGAATCACAGGCATGACGGGCCATCAGCAGAATCCGGGCACCGGATTTAACGTAAAGGGCGAGGCAGCCCCGATGATCGACCTTGAGCAGCTTGTCAAAGCCATCGGTATCAAGCATGTCAAAGTCATTGACCCTAACAATCTGAAAGAAGTCGACGATGCCTTTGATGCATTTATGGAACTGAATGAACCATCGGTAATCATCACCAGATGGCCTTGCGTCCTCAAGAAATTCTCAGATGCAGATTTGGAAGAATGGCCAAACCTGTTCAAGACAAAAGACGTTGTCGATGCAGAGAAATGTATCGGATGCAAGCAGTGCCAGAAGACAGGATGCCCGGCTTTGATCTTTGATAAAGAAGCAAAGAAAGTACATATCAACAGAGCAGACTGCGTAGGCTGTGACGTTTGTGCACAGGTTTGTCCGGTAGATGCGATTGTGAAGGAGGATTAATCAAAATGACGAAGAATATTTTATTATCCGGCGTTGGCGGTCAGGGAACCATCACCGCCGCGAAGATGCTGACGTTTGGATTGATGGAAGCAGGTTATGACGTAAAGATGAGTGAGATCCACGGCATGAGCCAGAGAGGCGGAGACGTGGTTTCTCAGGTAAGATACAGCAAAGACAAGGTATTCTCACCGGTTATCGAAAAGGGCACGGCAGACATCGTCGTATCCTTCGAGAAGATGGAAGCGCTGAGAACACTGGATTATCTCAAACCGGACGGCGCCGTCGTCGTCAACACCCAGGAGATTCCTTCCATGACCGTGCTCACTGGCGCAGAAGAATATGCCGGAGACATTCTCGACGAAATCGAGAAATCCGCAAAGAAGGTCATTCCGCTGGATGCAACCAAGCTGGCTGAAGAACTGGGCAACGTAAAGGCTGCCAACGTGATTCTTCTGGGCACTTTGGTCAAATCCATGGGGCTGGACGATATCGACTGGGCGGACATCATCAAAAAGAACGTCAAAGAAAAGTTTGTCGACCTGAACTTAAAGGCTTTCCAAGTGGGAATGGATGCGGTAAAATAGACGGTAGCAATTTTAAGTAAAGGCAGGTATAGAAAGATGATTTCAAAAAAGATGCAGCCCCTGGTAAACAATAACTCTGTCATCAGAGCGATGTTTGAAGAGGGCAAACAGATGGCCGACAAATACGGCGCAGAGAACGTATTCGATTTCAGTATTGGAAATCCCAACGTCCCTGCTCCAAAAGAGGTCCAGAAAGCGATTATCGATATCGTAACCAACGAAGATCCGGTTAAGGTTCACGGATACATGAACAATGCAGGATTTCCTGAGACCAGGGAGGCTGTTGCCGGAAATCTGAACAGACGTTTCGGCACCAAATTTACAGAGAAGAATATCATCATGACCGTCGGAGCCGGCAGTGCACTCAATGTATTGCTGAAGACCATGTTAGAACCGGGGGAAGAAGTGATTGCCTTCGCACCATACTTCGTTGAATATGGCAATTATGTTGCCAACTATGACGGCAAACTGGTCGTCATTTCCCCGAATCCGGAAGGCGGCTTCATGCCGAAGCTGGACGAATTCGAAGGGGCGATTACGCCGAAGACGAAGGCTGTCATCATCAACAATCCGAACAACCCGACAGGTGTCATCTATCCGGAATCTGTCATCAAAGAGATGGCGGCAATTATGGAGAAGAAACAGAAGGAATACGGAAGCGTCATCTATCTGATTTCTGACGAGCCATACAGAGAACTGGCTTATGACGGAGCAGAAGTGCCATACCTGACCAAGTATTATGACAACACTCTGGTAGGATATTCCTACAGCAAGTCTCTGTCACTGCCTGGCGAGCGAATCGGTTATGTGGTCATTCCAGATGAGTCTGATGGCTCTGGAGAGTTTATCGATGCAGCCACCATCGCCAACCGTGTGGGCGGATTTGTCAATGCGCCTTCACTGATGCAGTTAGTCATCGCAAGGTGTGTAGACGCCAAATGTGATGTTGCTTACTACGAGCGGAATGGCAAGACCCTGTACGATGGATTGACCGAAGCAGGCTTTACCTGCACAAAACCGCAGGGCGCATTCTACATGTGGATGAAGTCACCGATTCCAGACGAAAAAGCTTTCGTCGCGGCGGGCAAAAAATACAACCTGCTGATGGTACCGGGAAGTTCCTTTGCCTGTCCGGGTTATGTGAGAATTTCCTACTGTGTATCCTACGACCAAATTGTGAGATCACTCCCGAAGTTCAAAGAACTTGCGAAGGAGTATTTCTAAATAAAAAAGGAAGGCTGAGCCTCGTTTGGTAAGCCTATCCTGCAAATGACATCTTGTTTATCAGGAAGCGTCGCTTCTTGCGGTAAGGACCTGGTCCGACCGTGAAGCGGCGCTTCTTTTTATTGGATGTGTTCTAATGCCAAGCCAATCAATCTATCCGTTTGATCAGCCATGAATAGAGGGATGTTCAGTACATCATCGTCCAGCGTCAGATTATCCAAAGAGAAGCGGACACGGAGTTTGACCTTGTCCGGAAATAGTTCCTTGAACTTCTTGAGGCTCTTGCTTGTGGTATTGGATTCGGATTTGACTTCCACAGGAAAAATATCATTTTCTCTCTGAATCAGGAAATCTACCTCATAAGGGGGATTGTTCTGTGTCCAGTATCGTGGAGCTACTTCAAACTGGGTAATCAAGGTCTGTAGTACAAAGTTTTCGGTCAGAGCGCCCTTGAACTCGGTGAACAGACGGTTGCTTTCGCCAAACGCTGTAGGAGCCAGCTGCGCCAGACGGCGGAGCAGCCCTACATCCACCAGATAAATCTTAAATGCGGAGAGGTCATCGTAAGCTGCTACCGGAAGGCCGGGGGCGGAACTGCGGTAGACCTTATACACCAGACGGGCATCTACCAGCCACTGCAAGGCATCCTCGTATTCACGGGCTCTTGCACCCTCTTTGACAACCTTGTAAATGAATTTCTTATTCTCCCTTGCCAGCTGTGATGGTACAGACTTCCAGATCATGGAGATCTTCGGAAACTCACTGATATTGGGATGCTTGGCGAAATCACGTTCGTAAGCACCGATAATTCCGGACAGAGCTTCCTGCATAGCCGAAACATCACGAGCTTCCGTCCACATTAAAACAGGCTCAGGCATACCACCAGTGACATAATACATCTTCAATTTCTCATACAGAGGATTAAAGAAAGCATCGGGAATTGGATCAAGGGTATCCAAACTTTCCAAAAATGCCAGCAGGTTATCATCGCCATTGGCTAACAAGAATTCCTCAAAGGTCATGGGATCAATCTGCATAAAGTTGACTTTGCCTACCGGGAAAGAAGATGGTTTTGCCAAAGCGATGCCCAGCAGCGAACCGGCGCAGGCAATATGATACTGCGACGCATTCTCGCAGAAATATTTCATGGAGTTGATGACCTTAGGACAATCCTGCACCTCGTCAAAGATGATGAGGGTCTTTTCTGGCACGATCTTCTGGCCGCTTGCCAGCATTAGATTCTGTAAAATGCGATCCACATCCTTCGTGGTCTCAAAGAACTGGTTGTATTCCTCGTTTTCATCGAAGTTAAAATAGGCGGTGTTTTCATAATAACGCTTTCCGAACTCTTTGAGTATCCAGGTCTTGCCTACCTGACGCACTCCTTTTAAGATCAGCGGTTTACGGTAGGGAGAATTCTTCCAGTTCAGCAGCTTCTTCAAAATAAATCGTTCCATAGGAACACTCCTTCACACTTTTATTTAGGTTTTCGTGTTTTATCATCACACTTTTATTATATGCTGACTATGCAAAAAATACAACCCTGATTACAAAATTGCTTTTATGTAGGGCAATAGGCATCAGGAGAGATAAAAATAGGGGCCGCCTGTGGGCAGCCCCTTGAGAAATCGTTATCAAGCTGTACGACGGTCCAGCCTGCCGTCATCTTTGCCGGTCGGTATGTAGGTGCGGACGATATAAACCGAGGCCAGTACCAGAGCAAATATCAGGCCGATGGCGTATGTCAGGTTGGTATAGCCTTTGGCGCCCAGGTTCAGTCCCTCCGGTGCGTAGAGGATATAGGTCATGGTGACGAATCTGCAGAGGTAGACAGCGCCTGCCCAAAGGGCCAGCATTGCCAGTGTCTGGTTGGCCCAGGAGAAGTATCTCCAGACCACCTGGTAGTCCAGCATGGAGATGAAGTAGCCGGCGATCAAAAGCGGCGCTGACAAGGCCAAACGCTTCTTCATATTTTTCTGGTCAATCTTGAACCAGTCCGAAATGGTCAGACGTGCGCTTCTGAAGGCTGTGTCTCCAGAGGTAATCGGGCAGGCAATGCCGCCGATCATGGCCAGCGCGCCGCCGATAGGCCCCAGCAGTTTCAAGGACATCTCGTATACGACTGCAGAGTTGCCGCCGCCCATGTCCAGCAGAGCGCCCATGCCGTGAGCCGGATTGTAGTAGAAGGCGATGCCGGCAGACGCCCAGATCAGGGCGATGACGCCCTCTGTGACCATGGCGCCGTAAAAGATGTTTCGACCCTGTTTTTCGCTGGTCATACATTTATATGCAAGTTGTTGAATCAAAAAACGATACTGCAAAAGGAAATTGTGATGAAATGATGTTTTTTTGTCATGAATAAGCTCCGACATGGTTTTGCCGGAGCTTTAGAATGTATAAACTTACTTTTTGCGTTTCCTCTGCGGCAGCAGGATGCTGACGATACCGCAGACTGCCATAAGATACGGATAGAATAAATACGGAATGATGGCGAACGGCGTCAGTCCGCTGAGGGCGGCAGCAGTCAATAACTGTGCGCCGTACGGGATGATGCCCTGGAAGACAGAGGCGAACATATCAAGCAGGGATGCGCTTCTGGACGGCTCGATGTCGTAGTCCTCGCTGATTTCTTTGGCGATCGGTCCTGCGATGACGATGGCCACAGTGTTGTTGGCCGTGGCAGCGTCTACCAGGGAGATCAGGGCTGCTACACCGAATTCTGCACCTTTGTAGGTATGTACGTGGTTATGTATCTTCTCCAGGATAAAGGCGAAGCCTCCGTTTTGCTTGACCAGGGCGCTGATGGCTGCAACCAGGATGGAAATGACCGTGATGTCGTACATGCCGGTAACCCCTGTGCCGATGGATGTGAACACTGCGGAAGGCGCCATGGCGCCAGTGGCAATTCCAACGATGACAGAAAGCACCGTGCCGCTGATCAAAACGATGAACACGTTGATGCCGATGATGGCAGTGATCAGTACCAGCAGATACGGAATGACCTGGAAGATGTTGTAGTCCAGAGTGCCTGTCATATTGAACTTGGAGCCATGAGTCAGGATAAAGAGTACGATGATGGTCACGATGGCAGCAGGCAGAACGATGAGGAAGTTCCGCTTGAACTTATCCTTCATCTCGCACCCCTGGGTTCTGACTGCCGCGATGGTGGTGTCAGAAATCATGGACAGGTTGTCCCCGAACATGGCGCCGGAAACGACCGCGCCGACGCAGATGGCCATGGCGAAGCCGGTTTTTTCGCTGATGCCCACGGCAATAGGAACGAGTGCAGTGATGGTTCCTACGGAAGTTCCCATAGAGATGGAGATGAAGCAGCCGATGACGAAGAGTCCGATGACGGCGATGCTTGGAGGAAGCAGGGACAGCCCCAGGTTAACCGTGCTGTCTACGCCGCCTGCCGCTGAGACAGAGCCGGAAAAGGCGCCGGCAGCCAGGAAAATCAAGCACATAGTGATGATGTTTTCATCTCCCACGCCTCTTGCGACGATTGAGAATTTTTCGTTAAATGTCTTGCCCCTGGTTTGAAGAAAGGCTACGATCAGTGCGATGAGGAAGCCTACTACCGCCGGCATGGTATAGAAGTCTTTCAGGATGATTCCCGTTCCGAGGAAAAGAACCAGAAAGACAAGAATCGGCAGCAGGGCTAGTCCGTTTGGTTTGATGTTTGATTCGTTCATTTCTATTCTCCTTAATATTATGGATCATTGCTAAAAAGCCCGGCCTCTGCGGACAAAGGTCGAGCTTAAGACTATCGCTTTGCAAGACATATTTTATCAAAATATCAACTGTGGTGCAAGGCTAATTTCTTGATTCTATGCTGTCTGTAAGGGGAATAGAGGAACCCCAGCCCCCGGTTATATGCTTTGAATCCCCAAGTAGCGGCAAAAGAGTTTCTCTTCTTGTGCTTGCGCAGGAAAGCTCTCTCCGTACCGCCGAAAGCAGCGATGCCGCCTTCTTTGACACATTCGATGAGATCATCATTGCATGTGATATCGCGGTCGAATTCGGTGAAGGCCATGCCTACGTAATCCTCTTTGTGAGAATCTGAACCGCCAAGGCACTGCTTGCCGTACTTCTTTGCCAGAAGCTGAGCGACCTGATTGGCGTGGACGGTTTCGCAGGTATTAAATCCTTCCAGGAAGTCAAACTTCCTCACTAATTGCGGGTTCCTGCGCATTTTGTTGAAAAACATGGCACTGGAACTTCTGGCGCCGAATGGATGAGCCGGGCCGAGGATTCCGCCAAAATGATGTACAATTCTCTCCAGCATTTCTACGGACATACCGCGAATCTGCAGAACTCTGAGACAGAGCTCGTCGGGCATGATGACGAGAAAATGTCCGGCGTCTTTCGTATCGTACTCTACACCCATGAGCACGACAAAATCATCAGGCATCTCGGCCTTGTTCTGCTGCCAGTACCTGAATCCTTTATATGAATCATGGTCTGTGATCAGCATGCCGTCAAAGCCCTTCTCCTGCAGCAATTCGATGTATCTCTCGATGGTAATTTTCGAATCAATGGAGCCAGCCTTTGTATGGCAGTGCATATCAAATTTCATATTTAAATCACTTCCTTCTTGCATATAGTTTACACCTGTATTAGACTTTATACAAGTCAAGAATTGATGAAGATGAGAGGAAATTTTGTGAAGAGGTAAATCATGTTTGTATCACTGGAAGAAATTTTAAAAAACGCCATGTTCGATGACGCGGAGGTTTTGGCTGGCAGCAGAGGCTTAAACAAAAAAATCAAAAGAATTTCCGTCTTTGACTGTCCATGCAACAAAAATCTTGTCGACAGAGACATCATTGCTGAGGGCGATGTGTTCATCACCTGTTTGGACCAATTCAAGTATGAGACAGAGAATATCTACGAGTATTTTGATACGCTGATCAGGACGGAGTGCTCCGGTCTCTTTGTGGTAACTGACGATATGCTGTACGTTTTGACCGATGACATTTTGCAAGTCTGCGATCGCAGTAACTTCCCCATTGTTTTGATTCCGGAAGATATTTCTTATGCGGCAATTATAGACACCGTTAATAAGTATATTTCCATCGACAATTTGAATGCCATCAATACCTTGAAAATTGAAAAAATCATGTACGGCAATGTGCAGGCCAGCGAAAAGATGGAGGTCCTGTACAGCATCAATCCTAATATGAAGAAGTTTTTGCGGGTCATCGAAGTAGAGGGAGATTTCAATTCCGATATCGCACAGGTGGAACTGCATTTCTACTATCTGAAACAGAAAAACGACATTTACGTGAGAAGCAACAACCAGCAGATTTTTATACTGAGCGATGACGACGAGAAGTCTTTGCGCAGCCATTCTGACGCAGCCTCTATTCGTATCAAAGAGTTCATCAGCGAGCCGGTCATGGGTTACAGCCGAATCTACAACAGAAAGGACATCGGCAAGGCCTTGGAAGAAGCGAAAAGAGCCTTGGAGACTGCAAGAACTATGAACATGTCTTCTCAGAATTATGATCCCCTGTCTGTGTTGCAGCTGCTTTTGACCGTGAAGGATACACAGGAAGCCCACGACTTTTACAAAGCCTATGTGGATGCCATCAGACAAAAAGTTTCGGTGGAAAATTTAAAGGAGATTTTGCTGACGATGGAAGTCTATGTGGCTCATTCTGGTAACTTTCAGGCTGCGGCTCTGGAGTTGAACCAGCACGAGAACACCATCCGCTACCGGGTAAACAAAGTAAAGTCGGCCCTTGACATGGAGAACGATAACGTCAAATTCCATGAGACCATAGCTGTGGCCGTCAAACTGCGGACGTTGATCAACGAAAAACTCTGATTGAAATTATTTTAAAAAAACCGTCGTTATTTTAAAATAATAATAAAGTGGTTTCCTTCGAAAATTTGTATAATTTAGAAAAATCACATTGGAGGAAACCTATGGACGAAAATAAAAAAAGAGGCAGCAATATTGAGACTACGACTCTTGAGAAAGTGCCTATGGAAGAGCGTAAAAACTGGATCGACGTGGCGCTGATTCAGGCCGGTATTATGATTTGTGTTCCCAGCTTACTGCTTGGAGGTATCTTAGCAGAAAGCATGTCGCTGACAAGTGCGATTGCTTCGGGCGTCGTTGGCTATTTGATCGTCATCGCGCTGTTCTGCCTGATGGGCATCATGGGAAGCGATCTGGGTGTGCCTACCTGCGTAACTGCTATCGGCGGTTTTGGAAAAAAAGGAGCGAGGTTCATCATCAGTACGTTGATCTTTATCTCCATGATCGGCTGGTTCGCTGTGCAGACCAGCGTCTGCGGAGATGCGTTTTCCAACCTGATCGATCAGTTTTTCCATATCAGCGTATCCCCGATTATATCCATGGTTATTTGGGGGCTGATTATGCTGGTCACGGCAGTTTACGGCATCAATGCACTGGACAAGCTGAACAAAGTAGCTGTGCCGGCACTGTTTATCGTTACCATTGTAGGCTGCATCATGGCTCTGAACAAATATGGAACGGAGCAATTATCTGTCAATCCGGCGGTGCCATCCATGTCTTTCATCGACGGAATCGTATTGACTGTAAGCTTCATGGCAGCTGGATGCCTTGCTGCTTCGGACATCACCAGATATCAGAGGACGAGAAAAGATACCATTATATCGAGTTCGCTGGGCGTGGCGCCCGCCGGCGTTTTGATGGTCGTCCTGGGCGCAATCATGACCAGGGTCGCACAGCAGTACGACATCACTTTGGTGTTCTGTGAGATCGGGATTCCGATTATCGGCATGCTGGTACTGATTTCGGCAACCTGGACCACCAATACGACTAATGCCTATTCGGGCGGTATCAATGCCGTCTTGATGTTCAACCTGGCTGAGAATAAGCGGGCGGCGGCGACTATGGTCGCAGGGCTCATCGGCACCGTCTGTGCGGTGTTCGGACTGGCAGATCACTTTGAAGACTTTTTGTATATCCTGGGCGATGCACTGCTGCCGACCATGGGTGTCATTTTGGCTGGCTATTGGATTATCGGCAGAGGTAAACCGGAAAATTATAAGATGCCGGAGGGCTTCAACTGGATCGGTATCCTATCGTGGCTCTGCGGTTATGGGGTGATCAAATTGATTCCTTATGGCGTGCCATTTGCACAGGGGATTGTGGCAGCGGCGATTCTATATGTGGTATTGGCAAAGACCGTCAAAAGGCCGCAGGACAAACTGAATTGATTCTGAAAGATTTCTTTAGAAGAGGGGCTGCTGGCCCCGCTTTGATGCCTGATAGGCGGTGAGCTGTTTTTTGCCGAGTTTTTCTGCCCAGATCTGATATACACCAAAAGGCCTCATCTTGCGATGAGGCCCCCTGGCTGCGATATTTTATTTAATTAAGAAAGAACGTTCAAAAGAAATGAATCTCGTAACCCTGTATCCTTTTGACACTCTTAGTATAGCAATCTTTTGTGATAAATATGCGAAGAACATTTAACGTTTTTGTGGCGCTTTTGTCAAGGGAAAATGTTTTACACCATCTCCCTTACCTTCTGCAGGAAGGCCTGGCTGGCTTTGGAAAAGACCTGGTACTTCTTCCAGATCAGTGACATTTCCACCCTTGCCTCAGGAAGCAGGGGCCTGAAGCAAAGGCTGCTGTCTCCGGTGGTATTGATCAACTGGTCGAGGCAGAGGGCGTAACCCATGCCGGCCTCCACCATCAGGGAGCCGTTATATAAGAGATTATAAGTGGCGACGACGTGAATCTGCCGGTCGTCCTTTTTTAATACGTTCTGAAAGTCCGGGTTTTGATAGATCTGCCTGGAAAGGATCAGAGGCTGGCCGTACAGATCTTCTTTTGTGACAGCCTCTTTTTCTGCCAGAGGACAGTCGCGGCGCATGAGAATCCCCCAGGTGTGGCAATAGGGCACGGGAAGCCCTTCAAAGCGGGCGGCGTCTGTCTCGCCGTGCAGGAGTGCGAAATCGATCAGGCCTTTGCCCAGCTGTTCCATGACAGCAGCCCGGTCGCCGCTGATGACGTGAAACCGAATGAGGGGGTATTGGCATTGGAGCGCCTGGGCCGCCTGCATGAGAAAGCGGACCGGTTTGGCTTCCGCGGCGCCGATGGTGATGTCGCCTGCGATCGCGTCTTCTGACTGCGCGATCTCGCTTTCGGTTTTCTGCATCAGTTCTGTGATTTCCTCCGCACGCCTTTTGAGCAGCACGCCTTCTTCTGTCAAAGTAATCTGGCGGTTTCCTCTGACAAAGAGCTGCTTCCCCAGTTCCTCTTCCAGATCCTTTAGCTGCCGGGAAAGGGTGGGCTGCGAAAGGTGCAGGGCTTCGGCTGCGCCGGAAATCGTCTGTTCCCTTGCCACAGCCAGAAAATATTGTAATACGCGAAATTCCATCCGGTAAATCTCCTTTCAAAATTTCTTTGAATCCAGTATATCACAACTTGACATGCCTGAAAAGCATGAAACTCCATTTAATATGAGTATTTGCTAATGAAAAAACCGCGTGGTAAAATGAAACCAACAAAAATAACTTTCATAAAAATGGAAAAATAGCCCTTGACTTGGAGTTCACTCCAAGTGATAAGGTCTATATGAAGAGAAAGGGGAAACGTATGAAAAAAGTATTGCTAAGTATTTTGATAGGAATCATGGCTCTGGGTTTTGCCGGCTGCGGACGGCAGGAGGAGCCTTCGGGGAACGACAGCAAGCAGCAGCAGACAGAGACAGAAAACCCGAAGAAAGACGGGAAGGTTTTGATCGCCTACTTTTCCAGGGTCGGAAATGTAGAGAATGAGGACAACGTGGACGCCGCGTCTTCTGCCAGCGTCCAGGTCATAGGCGGCAGGCACGAGGGAAACACCAAGCTCATCGCGGATATGATTCACGAGGAAACGGGCGGCGATCTGTTCTTCATCGAGGTCGAAGACAAGTATCAGACTGACGACTATGACGGATTTGTCGATGCGGCCCAGGAAGAAGGCAGCCGCGGCGCAAGGCCAAAGCTGGCGTCCCATGTGGAAGATATGGAAAGCTACGACACCATCTACCTGGGATTTCCAAATTGGTGGTACGATATGCCCATGGCGATGTACACTTTCTTAGAGGAGTACGATTTGTCCGGCAAGACGATTATCCCGTTTGCGACCTCCGGCGGAAGCGGATTCTCAGACACCATCGCATCGATCAAAGAGGCGCAGCCAAAGGCCAATGTGGCGGAGGGCTTGCACATTTACCAGGACGATGTGACTTCTGCCGGAGAGCAGGTCAGAGAGTGGCTGAACAGCTTATAACCCTGTGCACCCGGCCGAAAGGAGTTAAGATAGATGAATAGAAAAAGAATCAAAGTCTTGATCGATCTGCTCATGATTGCTTTATTTCTGGCGTTTATGTGGCGGCCACACAGCAGTTGTGGCAGAAGATGTTTCTCAGCATTGAGTAAGTGTTCATTGATTTTAACAGACCGAAGGTGTTCCTGATCTTTGATCTGATCGCCATCATGGTGCTCTTTGCCTGTATCGGTTATATTGGTAATCGTTGTTTGAATAAAAGGAGAAAAGATGAAATACAGAAATTTAGGAAAAACGGGGCTGCAGGTCAGTGAAATCAGCCTGGGATGCGAGGGCTTCGTCGATCACGACGGAACCTTGACGCAGCGTCTGGTGGATCGGGCGGAGGAACTTTGCATCAACTATCTGGATTTTTATACCCCGGATCCGAATCTGCGGGACCGCCTGGGAAAGGTGCTGGCAGGGCGGCGGGAAAAGTTCATTCTGCAGGCCCACCTGTGTACGGTCTGGAAAACGGACCAGTACGAGCGGACGCGGAAGATCGAAGAGGTCAGAGCAAGCTTTGATGATCTTCTGGCACGCCTCAATACGGACTATATAGATGTAGGCATGATTCACTATGTGGACTCCATGGAGGACTGGGAGAACATCAAAACAGGCCAGGTCATGGAGTACGCGAAGGAGCTGAAAGATGCGGGAAAGATCAGGCACATCGGCATGAGCAGCCACAATCCCGTCGTATCGAAGGCGGCGGCATCGAGCGGCCTGATCGAGGTGCTCATGTTCAGCGTCAACCCGTGCTATGACCTGCAGCCCGCCAGCGAGGACTGCAACGACCTGTGGGACGACAAAAACTATCAGTCCCGCCACGTCAATATCGATCCGGACAGAGAAAGCCTGTATGAGCTGTGCGCGCAAAGGGGCGTCGGCATTACCGTCATGAAGGCCTTTGGCGGCGGCGGTCTTTTGGACGCCTCCATGTCCCCGGCGGGCGTCGCGCTGACTACGAACCAGTGCATCCACTATGCGCTGACCCGTCCGGCAGTATCCACCGTCCTTTCCGGGGCACATACCCTGGAGGAGCTTGCGGTGAGCTGTGCTTATGAGACGGCTTCGGAAGAGGAACGGGATTATGCGAAAGCCTTTGCCCGGATGCCCAATATCAGCTGGGAGGGCCACTGCATGTACTGCGGCCACTGCGCACCGTGCCCGAACAATATCGACGTGGCTTCGGTGACCAAATTTCTCAATCTGGCAAAGGCGCAGGGCGCGGTGCCGGAAACGGTCAGGGAACACTACGGCGCACTGGAGCACAGCGCGTCGGAATGCACAGGCTGCGGCGCCTGTGAGAAGCGGTGTCCCTTTGGCGTCAAAATTATTGATAATATGAAGGAAGCTGTTACAGTCTTCGGAAAATAGGAGGTACGCATGAAACAGAATAGCCTGGTGGTGTATTCCACCCATTCAACAAATACGCGAAAGATTGCAGAGATCATCAGTGAGAAGACGGAGGGGAAGCTCTTTGAAATTTTGCCGACAGAGCCTTATCCTGACGGGTACGACGACGTGGTCAAACAGGCAAAGAAAGAAATTGGGGCGGGCTATCGTCCTGATCTGGCGACAGATATCGACGTCGCACCATATGATGTGATCTACGTGGGGACACCTAACTGGTGGAGCACCATGGCGCCGCCGGTGGCGACGTTCCTCGCATCTCACGATTTTGCGGGGAAAACAGTGGTTCCGTTCTGCACCCACGGTGGCGGCGGAATGGCCCATATTCAAAGAGATATGAAGAAACTGGCAAAAGGAGCAAAGGTCCCTTCCGGCTTTGATCTCTACGGAAACGGCGGAAGCCGCGCAGAGGCAGAGGTAGAGGGCTGGCTGAAGGAGGTAGAAAATGATTTATAAAGATTTTCAGGATCGTAAGTTATCGGCGTTGGGGTTTGGAGCCATGCGTCTGCCGACGGAGGGACGTGATCCCAACGGAGCGATAGACGAGGGCCAGGTGAGAGAGATGACCGCTTATGCCATCGAGCACGGCGTCAACTATTTTGACACTGCCTACGGTTATCACGACGGCCAGTCAGAAGTGGTCATGGGCAGGGTCCTGAGCCAGTATCCGAGAGAAAGCTACTATCTGGCTGACAAATTCCCGGGCTACGATCTTTCCAACATGGATAAGGTGGAAACCATCTTCGAGGAACAGCTTTCCCGGTGCGGCGTGGATTATTTTGACTTTTATCTGCTTCACAACGTCTATGAGAAAAACGTCGATCCCTATATGGACGAAAAATACGGCATCGTGAAATATCTGTTGGAGCAGAAGAAGGCGGGAAGAATCCGTCACCTGGGTTTTTCTGCTCACGGCCGCTACGACACCATGGAGAGGTTCTTGCAACGCTATGGGGAAGAGATGGAGTTCTGCCAGATCCAGCTCAACTATCTGGACTGGACGCTGCAGGATGCCAAGGCGAAGGTGGACCTTC
>URXI01000032.1 GCA_900551775.1 uncultured Eubacterium sp.
CAGCGGCAACGCGCCTCTCTTTTCCGCCAATCTGGCGCTTGCCGCATGGCCGGTATTGTTGATATAGCGCATCACTCTCTCGGCAAGCTCCACAGCTTCGTCAGAATTATACGGGATGCCCAGCATCAGCAAAGTGTCTGCCCAGCCCATGACGCCCAGGCCGATTTTTCTGGAAGCTCTGGTCGTTTCCGAAATCTTCTCCAAAGGATAATTATTGGCATCTATGACATTATCGAGGAAATGCACGGCTTTTTCTACGGTATCACCCAGCAGACGGAAATCCAGTTCATAACCAGTCAAAGTCTTTCTGAGCATCTTGACCAGGTTGATGGAGCCCAGATTGCAGCTCTCGTAAGGCAGCAGCGGCTGTTCACCGCACGGATTGGTGCTTTCGATTTCACCGACTGTCGGCGTCACATTATCGCGATTGAGTCTGTCCATGAAGATGATGCCCGGTTCTCCATTTCTCCATGCGTGATCGACGATCATGTCAAAGACCTTCTCGGCGCTCAGGTGCCCGACTGCCTGTTTTGTCTTCGGATCGATCAGATCGTAATCACTCTGCTTTTCCACAGCCTCCATAAAAGCTTCTGTAATGCCGACGCTGATATTGAAATTGGTAATTTCACTGTTATCAGCTTTGCAGTTGATAAAGTCCAGAATATCCGGGTGATCGATACGGAGCACGCCCATGTTTGCCCCTCTTCTAGTGCCGCCTTGTTTGACTGCCTCTGTGGCAGCGTTAAACACCTTCATGAAACTGACAGGTCCGCTGGCGACACCGCCTGTGGATCTCACGGCCGATCCGCTCTGGCGAAGCCTGGAAAAAGAAAATCCTGTGCCGCCCCCTGATTTGTGAATCAACGCAGCATTCTTGACAGAATCAAAGATGCCTTCCATGCTGTCTTCTACGGGCAGCACAAAACAAGCTGAAAGCTGTCCCAAAGTCCTGCCTGCATTCATCAGTGTCGGTGAATTAGGCAGAAATCTGAGATCCGTCATCAGCTTGTAAAATTCGTCGCTCAGCGCCCTCGTATCTGTACTGGTATCATAATTCGCATCTACTGCTGCGATTGTATCTGAAACTCTGCGAAACATGTCCTCGACGCTCTCGAGAACGTTGCCGTTTTCGTCTTTGCCCAGGTATCTTTTTTCCAATACCGTCAGGGCGTTCTTGCTTATTTCTTCTATTGCCATTTTTCCCTCCTACACATTATATATTGCTTTCCGGACAATTATATCACTATATGTAGTGGGTGGCAATGGGTTACAGCAAATTTTCCAAAGTTTCATAGAGCACTTTGACATCCACCGGTTTTGCAAGGTAGCCGGTAATCCCTGCAGCCTTTGCCCTCTCTACATCTTCCTCAAAGGCATCTGCTGTCATGGCAATAATTGGAATACTTTTCGCTTCTGCCCGATCCATGGCGCGAATGATGCCGGTTGCTGTCAAGCCGTTCATTTCCGGCATGCGAATGTCCATCAAAATGCCGTCAAAGAAGTGCTCCCCGCTTGCCGCAAATTTCTCCACAGCTTCTTTTCCATTGACCGCACAGAAAACCCGCATTTCTTTCTTCAAAAGCAGCCGCTTGGCAATCTCCCGATTCATGTCGTTGTCCTCGACCAGAAGGATCTTCTTCCCCTTCAGCGATTTCTGCGTATTCTCTATCACCGGCTGTTCCGTATCATTTTCCTCGGATGCTATCTCCAGCATCAGCCGGATCGTAATCGTCGTACCGACACCTTTCTTGCTTTCGATGTCCAACGTACCGCCCATCATATCTACGATACTTTTTGCAATAGCCAGACCCAGACCGGTTCCGCCGCCTGATCCATCATTGCGTTCCTGGGCAAAAGGTTCAAATACATCCTTAAGAAACTCTTCACTCATGCCGATACCGGAGTCTTTGATGACAAAAGTCGAATCTAAAAATCCCTCGCCGTTATTAACAGCCTGAATAGAAAATTCTACTCGACCGCCTGCCGGCGTAAACTTGACCGCATTGGTCAGCAGGTTAATAAAGACCTGGTCAAATCGAATCTTGTCTACCAGAATGTCGTCTCCATCCAGCTCATAACGACAGACAAAGTCGATGTTTTTCTGACTGCAAAGCGGCTCCACCATGACCCTGACCGTCCGTTCAAAATCCTTGTATTTATAATTTGACGGACTTAAGGTAAATTCTCCGCTTTCAATCTTGGCCATGTCCAGAACATCATTGATCAATCTGAGAAGATAGTCACTGGAGTCGTTGATAGCTTTCAGATACTCTCTCATTTCATTGGCATCGTCCACATCGTCTTCCGCCAGCGCCGTCACACCGATAATGGCGTTAAGCGGCGTCCTCATCTCATGACTCATCTTTGACAGAAATTCACTCTTAGCGTTATTCGCCTTCAGCAGCTCAAAATTTTCCTCCTTTTTGCGGCGATTGATGATAACCGCCGCAACAAGGCAGAGGATCAGCGCGACAAAAGCAGAGAGGATGCCCACTGCCCTGACTGGATTTTTGCGAATCCAGTCAGAAAGAAGATCCTGGTTGCTGATCTGTGACGACTCCATCAGATAAGAGTTCATCGTGGCAGAATCCACATTTTCGATAACCTCATTTACAACGGCAATCAGTTCGCGGGAGGCATCCTTGCTGAAGGAACAGACATAATTGCTCTTTTCTTCAGACACCGGAAGGGTGGCAACTTCCTGGTACGCATTGTTGGAAATATTGTAACTGACCACCAGGGAAGAGCCATAGCCGTAATCCGCTTTTCCTTTTTCGACTTCTTTCAGCTGATCCTGCAGACTGCCCTTTTTGCTCTGCTTCAGCTTAGACAGGTCGGAAATGTCGGCCGATTTGTTATAATACAGCACTTTATCACTAATCAGAAGCGGCACAGAGAAAATCAATCCGTTCTTATCTGCCCATTCATAGTTTTCTGGTACAGCTAAGGTCATATCATACCGTCCCGAAGCCATGGCTTCTTTGAGGGACATTCCCTGGGGCAGGCTGCACAATTCGACCTTCAGACCTGTCGCCTCCGTCAGACGCTTCATAAAAGAGACAAAAATGCCTTTATAGGTGCCACTGCTTTCTTGTGACTGCAGAGGTCTGATTTCATCGGGCACCAGTACCTTCAGCTTCTTTTTCTTCTCAATGTAAGCCTGGGAGGCAGCACTAAAGGTGCATTCGCCCTCTTTGTCAGAAAAATACTTGTCGTGGAGATCTTTTCGATAGTCCGGTTCAACGTATTCGATGGATTCTATGGCCTTATCAATCTCATCGCAAAGCTGTGCATCATCTTTTGAGCAGGCAAAATAAAATGGTCTGTCTGCAAAGCTGGCTACTACTTTGGTCCCCGCCAGCGGCAGCAGGCTCAGCGATACCATGACGTCCGCCCTTCCGCTTTTTATGGCCTCCTGCTGCGCTTCCTCGGTCTGGCATTTGACCTCAGTGTACTCAATGTTGTTGGATTTGCAGAATGCATCCAACTCTTCATTTCTCATGTCAGCCTTGTCTATCACGGCCACCTTCAAGTTTTTACGCAAGGTCAGATTATCTTCATTGATGGCAGTATTGGTCTTATTGGCAAGCAAAGTCGTAAAAGCATATCCATAACCTTTCTCCGGATATGCATATATTTCCGCCAATGCCTCGTTATAGACCAATCCACCGATAATGTCCACCTGGCCTTTTTCTACTCTCTCCATCATCTCTACGATGGCTTCATCTAAACCGTCTGTTTCAGGGTACACGAATTCTACGTCCCAGTTAGCATACTGCGCCAGTTTCATGATATAATCATATGAATATCCACTCAGACTGCCGTCTTCATCCTTTTCCATCAATCCCTCTTGCTCCACAAAGGCGACTTTCACACTTTTGTGAGTCTGGACACGGTTACCGCCAAAGGCCGGCACAGTGAGACTCAATAAGATGACAATGACTAGGAATACTGTAAAAAACCTGTTTCTTCTCATATTACCCTCTCTCCCGCAATTCTATCCATATATGATATCATGAAACACATAAAAAAACGAGAGAATTCTCATTCTCCCGTCAGAAATTCTGTTCTTATTTGATGGCAAAATATTTCTTTGCCGGCGTCTTGCAAAGTGCCGACGCGATAACGCTGGCGATGACCATGCCCACGACAAACTGACCGATGTTCCACGGAATGCTCGGAACCGGTACCAGCAGGTTGCCGTACATCACTGCAGAAGCGATATAATAGCCGACGACCATTTCGATGCCGGCAATGACCATGCCCACGATTTCCATGGCGGAAATACCAAAACTGCCCGTGTTGTTCCTGCCCTTCTTCTCCATGTGCTCTACAAAGGCGCCCATGATGAAAGCCATGAGAAATTTGATCGCCAACGTCCACGGCGCCCAGAAGGCATAACCGCCGATGATGTCTCCCATGGCAGAGCCGACGCCCGCCGCGATGCTGCCGTTCTTCTTTCCCAGCACCAGAATGGACAGGAAGATCATGGAATCTCCCAGATGTACATAACCTTGGGTAAAAGGAATCGGAATCTTGATGAACATGGTCGCTACCATGACCAGGCACATCATCAGTCCTGTCATCACTATATTTGTAATCTTGTTATCGTTTTCATTTCTGATCATATTTCTCACCTGCTTCATTGTTTTGCGGTTGACATTTTCTATCGCAGTATTATAATAGCATTAAAGTGTAAATAATTAAATATGCAAATTTAATTATTTTCATATGAACAGTTTGGAGGATTACGCCGAAATGAAGCCAATTACACTACAGTTTAACGACAAAAGTCCGACACCACTTTATATACAGTTATACCGTTACCTGAAAGATGAGATCACCTGCGGCAATATCGATGCGGGGGAGAAGCTGCCTTCCCTGCGCCGCCTGTCTAAGGATCTGTCTATCAGCGTTACCACGACCGAACTAGCCTACAATCAACTATTAGTAGAAGGCTACGTGACCAGCAAGCCGCAGTCCGGGTATTATGTGGCCAACATCGCCGGACATTTTGCAGAAGATCAGGCTCATGCCAATATCAGCCTTGACTTCACCACCTACACCTTTGAAGATTCCGGGTACAAGTACGATTTGTCCTGTTTTGATTTTAACAAGTGGAAGAAATGCATGGCGAGAGTGCTAAACGAATACTCCCACCTGCTGCTCTTTGAGAGTGACCCCAAAGGAGAAGCTGCCCTTCGTTATGAGATTTCCAAATATGTTTACACCTCCCGCGGCGTCACCTGCAGCCCGGACCAGATCGTCATCGGCGCCGGCACCCAGCAGCTGACTTCCCACCTTTGCCGTATCATGCGCAAGATGGATATCGGCCACGTAGCGACGGAAGATCCCGGTTATCTGCCTGTGCAGAACATCTTCCGCGATCACGGTATGAGTATTACGAAAATTCCCGTCGCCTCTGACGGCATCATGATCGAAAAGCTGCCTGCCAATATTCCGGCTGCGGTCTATGTCAGTCCGTCCAACCAGTTTCCTACAGGCTCCGTCATGCCCATCGGCAAGCGCTACCAGCTCCTGGAGTGGGCGAGAGAAAACGACAGCTTTATCTTGGAGGACGACTACGACAGCGAACTGCGCTATTTCGGCAAGCCGGTTCCTGCCCTGCAGGGGCTCGACAAAAATGCCCGCGTCGTCTATCTGGGGTCCTTCTCATCCACCCTCTTTCCTGCCATTAAAATCAGTTACATGGTCCTGCCCAAGGAAATGGTGGAAATCTTTGATGCCATCAAAAGTGACTACACCCAGACCTGCTCAAAGACGGAACAGCTGACGCTGGCGCTTTTCATGGAAGAAGGACTGTATTATACCAACATCAAAAAACTGCGCAACCTTTACTCACAGAAACTGCAGACGGCCCTGGCCGCTTTTTCAAAATACGGAAACGGTTTTACGATGCCTACTAACACGAACTCGGGCATCAACATCATCCTCAAAGTGCGGACTCGCAAAGACCCCGGTCAGCTTTCCGCCATGGCGAAGACCATCGGGCTCAACGTCCTGCCTGCCGCCAGCCTGACCGACCAGGATACCGCCGCTTTGATCTTTTATTATAATCAGATTCCTCTGGACGAATTGGAAAGTTCTATCGAAGAGATGATCCGCCTATGGTCAGCATAAAGGTTCAATATATTTTTGAATCAGCTCGATGCTGTCTTTTGCCTCCGGTTGAAAGAATGCGGCAATGGAGACAACCAGCCCTTTCTTTTCGTTAACATAGATCGCATTGCCGCCGTCGCCCATGGCCGAAAATCCGCCGTCATTCACCCACCACAGATAACCGTATGGCAGATCCAGTTCCTTCCAGCGGCTGTGTTCTCTGGTGCTCTGGTCGATCCACTCTTTGGATACGATCTGCTTTCCTTCCCAGACGCCGCCGTCCAGGTACAACTGGCCGATCTTTACCATATCTCTGGCAGAAAGGGTCAGCCCCCAGCCGGCGGTATTGGTCCCCGCCTCATCGCAGACCCAGCCGCTGACATCTGAGCGCGTATTAAAGGCCATCTGTTCCTCCTGGCTGCTGAACGTGATCGGTTCCTCCACCGTCATCCCCAGCGGCGAAAACAGATTCTCCCTGGCAAAGTCTAAGACAGTCTGGCCAGTGGCTTTGACCAGAATCCCCGACAGAATATCCGGTCCGATGAGACCAGCATATCTGAAGGTTCCGATCTGATTTGTACCGCCCAGCAAATCCAAAGAAAATGTCACGAAATCGCTGCTGGTGAAGTAGTCGATATATGGTGCCTCCTCATATTGATAAGGGGCTGTCATCGTCAGCAGATGTTCCAAAGTCACGTCCGCAATGGTTTTCTCCCCTTTCTTCACTGTGTAATCCGGAAAAAAGTCCAATACCTTCTGCTGTACGCTTTTGATATACCCCTTGTCTATAGCGATACCGATCAGTATGGACACGATGCTTTTGGTCACGGAATAGACGTGTAGGCGGCTCTGCTCCGTACAGCCGTTGAAGTAATGTTCATATAGCAGCCTGCCGCCCTTCTGCACGGTCAGACCTGCAATATTGCTGTATTCACTTTCGATCATCGCTTCCAGTTCTCTCTGTTTCTCTTGTTTCATAAGACCCTCCTCTTTTCTTTCTGATTGGAAAATAGATTTCCGTAATCAGTTCACTTTCCTCTGAGACCTGAGAAGGATCTGTCACATAGACTTCGTAGAGGGCGTCACTGCCTTCATATCCGTGATTTTCTGCCCACTGGCACTGTCTTGCGTATACAGAAGGCAGCTGGCGATAGGAGCCGTGCAGGACGGTCTTCAGACATAGTCCCGGCTGGAAGTCTCTCGTTCCTTTTACACACTCCTCTACGGGAACTGCAAATTCCGTATCCATGCCCTCTGGCGTAAACGCACTGCTGTGAAACAAGACCATTGGCGGCGCCGTCATTGTCAACTGCTGGTCGGCGATTTTTCGAAACAGCCTGCCAAAGTATGTGCCATAGGCGTCTGCAAATTCATAGTCTCTGACCAACCTGCGCATAGACAGCAGATTGATCAAAGGCATATCGGTCAGCGTCACGTCGATATCCTGGAGATAGGTCATCACGGACTTCCCCTGCTGCAGCCTGCAGATGTCGTCACCCAGCTGCTCCAAGGTGCTCTGGAACTGCTGCAACTGCGCTTCCATCTCCCTCTGCTTTCGCTGCAGTGCCTGGCTGAGGCAGTCGGGCTCCCCGTGTCCCGCTTCCATTATCACCTTGATTTCCTCCAAAGAGAAATAATACGCTTTTAAGCGGCTGATGAACAGCATCCTCTCCAATTGTTCGACGTTGTAATACCGATAGCCGTTTTCCGGATTGATCGCTTCCGGCCGCAGCAGTCCGATCTCGTCATAATAGCGCAGGGTCTTGGCAGACACCTGGCAGATCTTTGAAAACTCACCGATGGATAACATCATCTTCCCCTTTCCTTCTCCCCTTCAGCATAAGCCTTCCCCTAAGGGGAAGGTCAAGAGCAGAATACCAGAATGTCAGACTTTCAGTTCTGTCCTGCGGATGATCAGATAGGAGGCTATGCCGAAAATGCCGGCAGCCAGAGCCAGAAACAGAATCGGATACAGGAAGTTGACCGTATCTTCCGCCGCCAGGCCGATGGCTTTGATGATAAAGTCCGCCATCGACTCGGTAAAGCCCTTTGGCAGGACGTATTTGAGCACAACAGGGATGATCAAAACGAAAGTCACTCCCAGGCCGATGCCAAGATAGATGGATGCCGCTTTGCCGATTTTGTTGATAATCAGAATCGCCAGATACAACAGGCAGCAGACGAGCATATAGGTCAGGAAGAGCCATAGCCAGTTGATCAAAAGAGAGTGCCCATAGCCATAGAGCCCGCCGAAGACGGAGGAGTATCCGCCGGCCACCGCGTGAAGGGCATTGCCTACTGCGGTATCTACTGCAGCCAGGATTGCCGAGGTGAAAGCAAAGAGGGCGAGATTTGCCAAATAAATGTATTTCCTGGTAAAGCCATTCTGGATCATCATCTTGAAATCCTCTTTAAATCCCAGGACGCCGAGGATTCCTACGTAGATCATGGAGTTGAATTCCAGCCCGCTGGTGCCGATTTTGTCCACATCGCCAGTGCTGATGTAAATGATGGCCGAAATGGCCGAGATCGCCCCAAATACGCAGACATAAAACACCCAGATATATTTGAAGGAAGTCGTGCATTCATACCGTATCGCCATACTTAATTTGTTCATTGTCTCGTCCCACCTTTCTCTGTCAGCTTGACAAATAATTTCTGCAGGTTCATGTTGGATAGCTGCAGAGGGCTGCCCTGCGGCAGTTCTTCTCTTTCGCCCAGCACATAGGCCAGCTTCAGATTCCCCAGTTCATCACATCCGATGACATTTTTCCCTTCGCAATAGCCATCTACCTGCTCCGTTACGCCGGAAACGCAATATCCCCTTTCCATCAGATCCTCTGCGGTCTCCTGCAGCAAAATCTTCCCCTGGTCGATGAGGACCACCTCTTCGATGATGTTTGCCACTTCCTCGATGAGGTGGGTCGCAATGATAATGGTTCTTTGGTTTTCCTCATAATCCTGCAGCAGCAAGTCATAGAACAGCTCTCTGTGGTTGGCGTCAAGTCCCAGCACCGGCTCGTCAAAGACCACGTAGGGTACCTTGAGGGCAAGGGCGATGGTCAGCTTGAAGATGGACTGGTAACCCTTGGATAATGCCTTGTATTTCTTGTTGGTGTTCAAGTTAAATTTCTCGGCAATCTCGTAGGCCTTTTGTAGATCAAAGCTGTCGTAAAAGCGGCCCGTCCATTTAAAAAGATCTTTGACCTTGAGGCTGCCGTCATAGAGATCTGTCTCGCTCATGCAGAACAGCTTCTCGTGCACTTCCATATTCTCGTGGGCAGGCAGGTCGTCGATGGAGATTTCTCCCTGATCGGCAAAGATCCGGTTTGCCATGATATTGATCAGTGTGGATTTGCCTGCGCCGTTCCTTCCCAGAAATCCGTAAATCTTTCCATATTCAAAGGAGAGGGTCACGTCGTCAAGAGCCGTGACGTCCTTATATCCTTTGCTCACCTGTTTAATTTCAATCGCATTCATGTTCGTAACCTCTTTCTATCAACGCAATAATTTCTTCCTTTGACATTCGCAATTTGCGCGCCTCTTCAATGAGCGATGCGATGTATTGATCATAAAACTGACCCTGTCTCTTCTGCTGTATCTTCTCCACAGCACCTGTCCTTACATACATTCCCAGCCCTCTCTTCTTATAAATCATTTCTTCTTCTACAAGCATATTCATTCCTTTGAGAACTGTGTGGGGGTTGATGTTCAGCAGCGCCGATATCTCGTTGGTGGAAGGGATCTTGGTCTCTTCTGGAAATACGCCGGTGAAGATGGCATCCTCCAGCTGTTCTGCAATCTGTATGAATATGGGTTTGTCTATACTCGGATTGATGTTCAATGTTATCACCTCTTCGCTAGTTAGTTAGTCAAGTAACAAACTAGACTACGTCTTAAATATAATGCACTTTCAACCTGTTGTCAAGGAGTTTGTGAAAAAAAGAGAAAATGATCTGCTTCAAAAATGATCATGTCTTAAGTAAGCGAAGCGAAAATGCCCCAGGATGACCTCCTGTTACGATAACCTTATGCTTTTTGGACATATCCGCGCATTCTCGCGTAACCGGATCATTGTCAAAACGCTTCAACAGGGGGGTATCTCTGATTCCGGTTACTTTTCCTATCCATTTATGTGCTGCAAGGACCCTTCAAACTCCACAAAAGTAACCTGACGCAGCATATTCATTGATTTTGCAGAAAATTTTCGCCTGTCTCAGGGCATATGGATGGATATGGCGTCTGATGGCGCTGTAGCGTTATGCGAAACCCTCAGAACAGCGTCAAAAAGCCTAACCTTATTGTACAGAATGCCTGGCACATACCCCTATACCGTATACGCTCCGCCAGGCATTTGCATCCCCAGTTCACATGCGTCAGATCCTCCTAAATTTTTAACTTCTCAAAGCGGCTTTCCTCAAGGCATGTGCACTTCCTATGATAAAGACCACTGTTGCCACCAGGTATCCCAGGCAGACTGCCGCTCCGTTTCTGCCGAGAAAGCTGGCCACTCCATCAAAGAGGGGGAGCAGCGATGCCCATTTAGCAAATGAGAGCCCCATTCCGTACAGCACCGCCGGCACGATCAGCAGCAGCACCGAGGCAAACAGAGCCTGCAGATGGTTTTTCAAGTATTCTGAGAGAACCAATGTGACTAGCACCATGCAGATTAACGCCAGCAGCTGCAGAAGCACCGTCAATAAAACGAGAGCGGCCACAGGCAGATCCAGACCGATTTCTCTGCATTGGCGCAGCGCCATGGATGACGCAGTCATCTGACCTAGGGGGCAGCTCTGCACGACTTGCACCACCTGGCAAAGCCAGCCCAGGAAAAATACGGGCAAGATGGCTCCCATGCAGAGAAGGATTTTGCTTTGATAGATCTTTTTTCTTCCCCGCACTGTGGAGCCCAAAAGGTACCATGACTTCTCTCTGTATTCCATGGCAAAGACGGCGCTGAAAGCAAAGATGATACAGGCTGTCAGAAGAACGAAATCCTGCAGTCTGTTGTTGTCTGTCAGACCTAGTAGAAGAAGGTATCCTGTATCATATACGAAGTGTCCTCCTGTTTCTTTTACATAGTCATACTGATCAAGCACTTTCTGAAATGCGGGATAGAAAGCGGTCTCGCTGTAGTAAGGAGATTTCATATTCTCTCCCTCTTGCTGGCTGATCTTTCCCTGCGAAATCATCTCATCAATTTGATTGATCTTTTTAAAAGCAGTCTCATAGCGGTCGTTTTCCTCTTCAATGAGAGAAGTTTTTTCGGGCGTCAATTCTCCTGCAAGATCCATCATCATGTTTTGATAATAGGTTTCTGCCGGCGTCAGCGTATATGTCTTGGTCAGATGCTGATAGCCGAACAGTAATGTGAAGGCAAGCAGGACCACCAGCGCCCGGTTCATGATCAAAATCTTATACCCCTCGTGCCGGTAAAGGTTTGTATGCGGTCTAAAATGAGAAAGGGCCGGCAGATGCAACCTGCTGACTTCCTGGTTCCGACTCTTCAAAAATGCCCTGACTGCGAAAAAACCAGCGCAAAGTCCGTATAAAATCAACATGATCCAGGACATGAGAAGGCGTGAAACCGGATATCCAAATAAATTAAAGTTCAGATACGCCCCGTATAAATCCTCCGTATGCAGCAGCCCTATGGGATTCAGGTATTTCAGCCAGTTGACTGCTGCACTGGCTGGTACCAATAGATACAGCAGTGCGCTGATTCCCATTAATACGATTCCTGCCAGATATGGCAAAAAGCTCTGCTTCGATAAAATCGAAACAAATACTAAAAAAGCGCCGATGGCAAAGAGCAGGACGGTCTTCGTCATCACTGTCAGCGCCAGATATATCAGTACAGAAACTTGTAAATTGCTTCCCATATAGACGGATATCGACTGTAAGCTGCGGAATAGGCTGCCCACACCGGTCGTGGCTGCAAAAAACGCCAGGTTTACGCCATAAAATAAGATTGTGACAGTAAAACAGTGTGCAGCCAGAGCCGTCAGCTTTGCCGCGATGCTCTTTGCTCTTCCTGCGGGAGCAGCTCTGGTGATCAGAAAAAGCTTTTTTTCTTTTTCCTCATAGATCAGCGCTGAGGCAAAGAGAACGACCGACAGCAACAGCAGCAGATCCGTTGCTGCTGGCGAATCTGCCGATGTGATACCTTTTGATGGATAGAATTCGGTGCGGACAGAAGAAAGTCCCGCATAATCTGCCGCTTCTTTTTTTACGTTTCGGGAGGAAAAACTATTTTTTCCCTCTGAAGAGAAGACAGAGATTCCCTGCAAGGTATCCTTTCTTTTCTCTATGCCGTCCAGATACTTGTCATAGTGAAATACTTTCTGCGTTTCTTCGTAGATTTCTGTGATCAGTCTGGTTTCCTGTCCCAAAGAGTCCGTATATCGTAAATAGTCTCCTGAGGTGAATTTCTCATAATACTTCTCAAATAGGCCTGGATTTTCCTTCTTTGCTTTTTTCTCCATGGCTTTCCCAAGATTTTGATCATCAAAGTTACGATAATTGAGGATCTCGTTGACCACATTGGCGCCCTCTATATCTTGATAAAGGCTCTCTATAAACTTCTTTTTCTCCGGTTCTGTCAGTTTTCTCATATCCTGCTGGACTGTCTTATATGAGGACAGGGGAGGGGTCTCAGGATTGGGCAGATTCGTATACCAGAGAAGAAACACATTGACGATGATCAGAACCGCCATGGATAACAGAAAGCTGGGTTTTCTCCATATCTTATCCAGTTCAAAATGCAGGAGTCTAATCATGGTGCGCCTCCTCCCCAAATACGGCCATATACACCGTTTCCAGGTCGGGCGCATCTTCAAACTGTCTGCATAAAGCATCCACGCTGTCCTTTTCTGCGATTTGACCGGATTTCAGCAGGATGATTTCCTTGGCAATGGACTGAATATCAGAGACTACGTGGGTTGCCATCAAAATGATCTTGCCTTCAGAAAGTTCCTTGATTTTCTCTCTGATATTCACACGTTCCTTTGGATCGAGCCCTGCTGTCGGCTCATCGAGAATTAGCAGCTTGGGGTCTCCCATGATTGCCTGGGCAATTAAAAGGCGCTGTTTCATCCCGCCAGAATAGGTGCCGATAGGGCGGTCCATCTTTTCCAGCAAATTGACAGAAGCTGCAGCTTTCTCTATTTCGTCCTTTATCCGCTCTTTGGGAATTTCCTTTAAGGCGCCCATATAGCTGAGAAAACGGCGGCCGGTAAACGTGTCATAGAGACCCTGCTGCTGCGGCGCATAACCCAGAATCACCCGATAGGCTGCGCCCAGTTCTTTGATCGGCCTGCCGTTCCAGAGAACTTCACCAGTGTCTGGAGATAGGTTTTCTGTAATGATGTTCATCAAGGTAGATTTGCCTGCTCCGTTGGGACCTAAAATCCCATAGATTCCCTCTGAAAGAGAAAGAGAAATATTCTGCAATGCAAATTTTTCACCATATTGCTTTGAAACGGACTTTAGTTCTAACATGTTTTCACCTCTCATTCAAATAGGCCCATACCAGAGCTGATCAGGTCGATGGTCTGATAATTCGGATTTCCTGTGTATAAGTCTTTTTTGCTAATCAAAGCGTACTTCGCGCCACTCAGGTTATACTGACCTTCATACACCGGATCTTTTTTCGCGTCATAGTCGTAAAGAACCAGGAACTGATTTGCAAGTTCCGCTCGTATTTCTATTCTTCCATCCATAGAAGTCATTTTTAATCCCGATTTTTCAATACTTCCATCCTTTAGATTTACAAAGTAATTCGTAAAGTCTGTTTTTTCACCACCTGTACTGCTCCAGGAAGAGCAGCGGAGAACATCGCCATAGGACTCATCAATACAGCTGTTTGGCGTTTCTGCCAGGGTTTTCTTTTCCTTCGTCTGCAGATTGATCTGTTCAATCTTATTTTTTCCCTCAGTGGACAGATAGAGGTTGTTTCCCACAACCTTGTAGGTATTGATTTTTTTATTCTTCGCTTTGGCAACTTCTTCTGTATCGCCGCTGGCAATATCAAAAACACTAAAAGAGGTATAGGATTTCTGATATTCATCAATATATTTATCGTCATCCATCATCTCTTTCTCGGAAAGCTTATGCTTAAAGATGGCCTGCTGGATGACAAGATGATTGCCAAAGGCTCCGATGATGGAGGCATCCGTATCCAGCTCGCAAACCTGGTGTACCTTCCAGTCGTTCATATTCATTCTTACTAGCGCTCTTTCTGCTGACGCAAAGTAAGTCGTTTGGTTATCCATCTTTTTACTAGAAACTTTTTTTGTGGTAAAGTAGAGGTCATCTCCAGAAGCCATGACCAAGTCTTCTAAAGACAATTCTTCGTCAAAGGTGCAGACCTTTTTACGATCTGTTCCGTCAGGATTCATGCGGTATAGAGCTGCCGGCGTACTGGCAAAGACGACACCATCTCCTTCCAAAGCCTCTCCAGATTTATTGTGATCGACAATCATTGCACCTGACTGGTCTTGCTCGTGGGCAAACAGATATAAATGCCCATCGTAGTAAAACAGACTGCCGCCTGGCAGAATTTCCTCGTCATTGAACACTGCCGGACAATCTTCTGTATTGTGTTCGCAGCCAGGACGATTGCAGAGGTAGACTTCTTTCTTTGTCTCATAGTCCATATACATCATACGGTAACCGAAGTGATTGTCTTTCAGTGGAATGCTCTCCTCACCGATGTAGTAATAGCCTTTTTCGCTGGAGCAGTTGAATCCTCCCTCGCTGACGATTTTGAGATCAACATCTTTCGCATTGCCTCCACCACCGTTCGTCTGATTACTTTTTTCTGAACAGCCCGCAAAAGAAAGCAGCATCGTCAGAATTGTTAATAGTACAATTAATTTTTTCATAAAAATAATCTCCTTACTTGTATTTGATAAGGAGATTATAAGAGAGGAAGGTCAAAAATGTGTCAAGACCTTATATCTATTTTACTGCTATTCTGACTTCTGCTCTGGCGCCGCCTGCTGTTCCGTTAGAAAGACTTAAACGACCGCCATGTTTCTGGCACAGGATTCGGCAAATCAAAAGGCCCATACCCATATGACGATCTGTACTGTTCATGGAAAGACCATATCGCTCTTGATTTTTGAGGACCTTTTCAGTAAAACCGTTTCCGTCGTCTTCCACCAAGATGCACAGCATGGTTCCTTCCATAGAAAAACTGATCTCTATTTTGCTTTTAGCAAAACGCAGCGCGTTAGAGAACAAGTTCTCTAATATGCGGTACAGTATCTGTCCGTCAATGCTTTCCCGGCAGGCAGGAATAGAGGAGTGAACTTCTACTTCCACCCGCTCCGCCATATGGGTAAAATCCTCTGCCATTTCCAGGAGAAATTCTGGCAAATCCTGTTCTTCAGGATGGCTTTCCAAATCCTCTAAACGCTGAATATCCTGAATAGAATTCGTGTAGTGTTCCAGCCTCTTTGCCGCTGTGGATAAATTCTCAACGGTGTGCAGAAGTTTTTCCTGCGACAAAATGCCCTTTGGGATATTCTGCTGAAGATACTCCGTATATCCTTCAATGATTGCAATGGGATTTCGCAAATCATGGGCGACAGATGCCTGCAGCATTCGTCGTTCCTCCAGCATGTTCCATACCTTTTGATTATTTGCATACAAAGTCTGCCGCATCATTTCAAAAGAATCGCACAGATCTCCCATTTCATCTTTACCGTCGTAGGCGACAGTAAAGTCCAAGTTTTCTTTTGCTATATTGTCCGTAGCCTGGGACAAAATCTCGATAGGTCTTTGTAATTTTTTTCGATAAAACCAAAATGCACAGAGCAGAACTCCGGCGATAGAGTAGATGGCCGGCAGTCCCACCATCGCTGCAGAGAGCAGAGAATAAGCCGCTTTTCTCTTTGGCGTCAAAGAATCAAAACTATTCTCAATTTTATCTATAGAATATTTAGAGATCTCTTTAATTGAAGGATTCAGTTTCGTATCTCCCTCTAACACATCAATAAGCGGAATGTTGTCTTCCTTCCCAAAGGTGACAAGCTGGGTAGAAGTGGTCACTGTTCCATCAAAATAAGTAGTCGTCAAGTGCAGATAGGCCTGGTTTTTATCCGGCATAACCCATTTCTGCAGTGCGACACAGCCCCAGATCGACAAAAAGGACAAGAGGATAATCATAAAGACAGTAAACAGCACAGCGTAAGTAAAAGAACGCTTTAAGGACTCTGGTTTTTTTCTCTTTATCTGTTCCATTTGTATCCCATCCCCCAAACTGTCTCGATATATTCTTTGCCCGATACCTCGCAGAGCTTTGCCCGGATTTTGCGTACGTGTTCTTTGACGACGGCGCTGTCGCCTTCTGCATCGAATCCCCATACTGCTTCGTAGATGTGTTCCTTGTCAAAGACCTGGTTGGCATTCGAAAGAAGAAATTCGATGATGTCGAATTCTCTTTTTGAAAAAGGAATTTCCGTATCTTCGTAGGTGACAGTTCGTTCTGACAGATTGACAAGCAGCCCCTTTGAAGAAAGCAGCTTTGGCGCCGTCTGATTTCTGGCGTCCCGGCGCAGATGGGCCGCCACCCTTGCCGTCAGTTCCTGCAGGCTGAACGGTTTTGTGATATAATCGTCGCCGCCGCTGGCAAAACCGTTGATCTTGTCCTGCTCTGTTATCCGTGCAGTCAGAAAAAGGATAGGGCAGACCACGGATTCTCGAATCTGCCTGCACAGCGTCATGCCGTCCATATCCGGCATATTGATATCCAGCAGGATCAGATTCGGCTGGACGTGAAGCTTGGAAATTGCTTCTTCTCCGCTATTGGCCGTATACACCAGATAGCCGCAGCCACTGAAATGGTCATAGAGCAGCTCCGTCAATATAGTCTCATCATCTATAATCAATAATTTCTGTTTCATTGCCATCCCTCCATCTTTGGATAGTATCACAGAAAAAAGTCAAAATTCGGTCAAAATGCTCGTTTATATGTAAAAAACAACCAACTAAAAATATTCTCTAGTCGATTGTTTTTCTATTCTCCAATGTTATTTTTCCATCTAAAATATCCAGCATTTCTCTTGCTGTTATAATAAACGGTTCTAGCGGAAAATGCTTCAGATTCCATGTTACCAAATAGGCACCATCATGACGCTTTTCCATAACAACCTCATAAAATGGCAGATCTTTCATGTCTGGTAAAGTGATTCCTGTGGCTGAAGGTACTACTAAAATACCGTATTTTTCTACAGATAATAGTAAATAATTGATTAATCCCTGTTCAAAATGAAATTTCTTTCTGGCAAGCACTTCGCGATACTCTCGCATGATCTCGCTACTATAAACAGGAATAATCTCACCTTCTATCACTCTGCCAATCAACTGTACAGTAGCAGCATCAATATGATTTGATAATAATGCTGACACCAGGACATTCGTATCGATTACAGCATAGCAAATCATTCCGTATCCTCCCCGCCATACCTTGTCTTGCGAATTTCTTCATTTATTTCTTCTAAAGTCATTCCCTGTGGGAAATTTTGATTTGCCTGTGCTCTGAGAGACAAAAAGGTCTGCATCATTTTTTCCCTTGAAATTTCTGATTCTGGTGATGTGATATCAAAGGGAATCCTACGCTCTCTGACTACTGCGCGCGCAAATACATTAATTGCTGTTGATGCATTCATGCCAAAATCTGAACATAATGTGTCAAACTGCTTTTTTAAAGCTTCATCCATGCGGACGCTAAACGTTGCTTGTGCCATAAGTCTCACCTCTCTTCGATATAATTATAATCAATTCGGTTCAAAAAATCAATACTTAGCACCTCATAAGTGCAAAATGATTTGATATTGATTATCTGTGCAGTAACGGCGCTAGAGCAATGCCGATCTGAACCACAAAGATAGCGAATTGTATCACTGTATGATATACAAGTTTGGCCTTTCTGGCTTTTTTCCGGCTTTCCCTGGTGTCATCTGCTTCATAGGCGCTGACTTTTAATTTATAGACAATCCAAGCCAAAATCATAATGAGGGCAGGCAGGAGAACCATAAAAAACACGATGGGCTGTAAGAAGATTTCTCCAAGGGTTGTCAAAACACTTTGGGTATCTAAGGACAAGATTACCTTTGCGATTATAACGATGACAGCAATGGCAACCAACCCTCCGATAATATAGTTAGAAGGGTTTCTCTCTTTTTCTTCTCTCCGGTTTCTATAAAAATTGTTATCACCGATACTTTTTTTCGTCTTATAAAAGACATTTCCTCCTGCTTCATCTACATATTTAAAGTCAGCTTTCTCTCTTTCAGTCAATCTATCATAGTCATCCTTTGACATGACGCCAATTTTGCTGCTTCGGTCGTGATGACCTGTATATTTGAGTTTTGCGCAGCTCCAGGAAATGCCCTCAAAGGAGTAACCATCAGCCAGCATGTCCGTCAAAAAGTCCAGACTGTCGCGTTCCGTCGCTTTATTGCCTAAATAAATAATCATAATTTCTTATCCTTACCCTTCTATTATTTCTAACTTTGCTCGGAAGGTGATGGTACGCGGCGTCTCAATTTCGTCAAATTGAATCACATAAGCGGCCTTCTCCATATTCACCTCGGAAATGGTGCCTATTCCAAAGACTTTATGCCTGATTCTCTGACCACAGCCAAGAAGCTGGCGCTGTGAATCTGTCAGCAGATGTCGGCTGTTAAAAGCGATGTAATCCTTCGCCTTAGCGATCAAAGTTTCCTCCGGTTTCTTGGTGTAGGCAAGCAGGGCAGGATCAATATCCAAAAGAAAGCGGGAAGGGTAGCGAGGAGAGCCGTCGAAGTTACGTCCCTCGGCCTCCGTGAGATACAGGCCACGCTCCGCCCGGGTCATAGCGACAAAGGCCAAACGGCGTTCTTCTTCCATGCCCTGCAGGGTGTTGGTCTTCTTCGATGGAAAAATTCCCTCATTCATAGCACACAGAAAAACATAGGGAAATTCCAGACCTTTGGCGGTATGTACTGTCATCAGCTTGACCTTATCACTGCGATCTTCTGCATCGCTGTTGCTGAACAAGGCGATATGTGCCAGATAATGTTCAAGTGTGCTTTCCTCGCCACAGGAAGTCTCATATTCAAAGACGGATTGCTTCAGTTCTGCCAGATTATCGAGGCGCTCCTGGCTGCCCTCGGTGCGTAGCATTTTCTCATATCCGCTCTCGTTGAGAATCGCAGACAACACTTCAGAAATCGGTCTCTCGGCGTAATCAGCGGCAAAGGATTCGATCAATGCGACAAAAGAAGCAGCCTTTGTCCCTTTGAAGATCTCATCTTCTAAATTCTTGGTTAGTGCCTCATAGAGGGTGCACTTTTTTTCCTGCACATACTGCTGCAAAAATTCCATGCGCCGCTGACCGATATTCCGCTTTGGCACATTGGCGATACGCAGGAAGGAGAGGTCATCTTTGTAGGCAATCATCCGCAGATAGGAAAGGGCATCCTTTATTTCCATCCGTCCAAAGAACTGAACGCCACTATAAATCGTATAGGGAATTTTTTCTTTTAAGAAAACTTCTTCAATAGTTCTCGTTATATAATGCGCACGGTAGAGAATGGTCACATCACGATAGGGTATATCTGCCTCATGCAGTGCTTTGATTTTGTCCGCAATAAAAATAGCTTCTGACCTGGAGTTGTCAGCATGATGGCAGAGAACGGCAGCGCCGTCTTCTAACATGGGTAGAAGTTCTTTTTTGATACGATTTTTATTTTTCTCAATCAGGGAATTAGCTGCTGAGAGAATCTGCGGTGTGGATCTGTAATTCTGCATCATCATAATCGTTCTCACATCAGGGAATTCCTTATCAAAATCTAATAGGTATTTTACGTTGGCGCCGCGCCAGGTATAGATGGTCTGATCTGGATCGCCTACGATAAATAAATTCTTGTGATAACCGCACAGAACCTCCATCAGTCTATATTGTAATGCATCGATATCTTGGAATTCGTCGATCATGATATATTCCAGACGTTTCTGCCATTTGAGACGAATTTCTGCATTTCCTTCAAAGATGTAAAGGGAAAATTTGATCAAATCGTTATAATCCAGTCCAAAGCATTTCTTCTCTTGATAGAGATAGCCGTAGAAGATGATATCCGTTGGATTGACTGCTTCCTCGTATTTCTGACGCAAAGTATCTAACGACATGGTAATCATATCCAGATAATATTCCGGGTCTTTGAGGGTTTTGCGGATTTCAATCATATCCCGCGCCTTGCTGAACGTCATATCGCGCAGCGTCAGCTTCCGCTCCTCATAGATGATCTTCAGCATGGCATCAATGTCGGAGTTGTCCAAGACCAGAAAACTCTTTGGATACTGCACCGCATGACTGTCCTCTTGCAGAATAGAGACGCAGAAGCCATGGAAGGTGTTGATGTATCCCGTATCATTATCTCCTGTCAGATTGTGTATACGCTGACGCATCTCATTGGCAGATTTGTTGGTAAAAGTGACGCAAAGGATATTCCCAGGCAGAATGCCGATTTCGTTGACCAAATAGGCAAACCGTTGAGAGAGTGCCCGCGTCTTTCCGGATCCTGCGCCGGCGATGACTCTGATAAATCCTTCCGTTGCGGTAACCGCTTCCTGCTGTGCCGCATTCAATCCCTGCATGATATCCTCCACTTTTGAATTCCTCCCATTTCTTCTTTGCACTATCCCTCCATCACCATGCATTCTTTACGAAAAAAGCATACCGCATATTTTTTGACTACAGGATAGCCTTCCTTGCGAAAAGCTGATTCATATTGCTTTTCCTCCATCTGCACAAATGCTTCTATACATTTCTTTTCCATCTCGCCTATCTCAGATGCTCTCTTCAGCTCAAGAATGATCACTGACCGAATCGCAAGTGTCTTCAAAATCAAATCTGGTCTACCCATGCCGCTCTCCCTGTAGACAGCACCTCGTAGTCATCAAAGCCAGATAAAAGTTCAATCAAAAATCCGTGATAATAATTCTCTGCATAATCGAAATAGCTGATCGTCTCTAACATTTGAGTCTTATCTATATAATATAAATCTTCATTGATGACATTATCACTTTTCCTTTCTGCTTTGAACCGTTCCATATCTATAGTATACGTGAAAAAATAAAAAGGAGCAACCAATATAGTATTGATTGCTCCTAAAGTAATGTGATTAGTCATCCCATTCATCGTCGTAGTCGTCATCATCCCAGTCGTCATCATCGTCATACTGTTCAATACGGTCTTTATCCCAACCGATGATCACACCAGACGAAGCATTGATTTCAAACTCGTACTCATAATTTCCAAGCCTTGCTTCTCCTTCGTAGATATAGATTCCATCATCTTTTTCTAAATGAATCTTGTAAATTGTAGCACCTGGAATCTTTGACAACACGATACTCTTTGCTTTTTCTAATGAAATCTGTCCGCTGTTGCCGCCAGTCGTATTACCTGATGTTGATCCTGTATTTCCAGCATTGTTATTGCTGCCTGAGGTATTGCCGCTGCTGCCGCCAGTCGTTCCAGGATTGTAATGATCATCGTCATCCCAATCGTCATCGTCATCATAGTCAAAGTAACTTTCGTGCTCATGTTCTAAAGTGACTTTGCCAGTCTTGGCATCGACAATATAGTCATATTCCATGTTATCTTTGACCAATTCGATTTCATAGTAGTAGTTGCCATTTTTTCTTTCAAGGTCAATATCCTTTACAAATCCGCCGCCGGCTTTTTTGATGGCTGCATCTTCTGCCTGCTTATACGTCAGAAGATCTCCTTTATTCTGATCATCTGTTGGAATGGTCACTGCTGTCCCATATTTGATGGTGCTTTCAAGAATTGCGCCCGTTGCCGGATTTACATCCGCATTTCCGTAAAAATCATTTGATTTGAAATTCACCTCATATTCGTAAAGGCCGTTGTCCTTCGTCAGATTGACAGAGATACTGGTAATTCCGTCAAAAGCCTTTTTTACAATATTTTTCACTTCATTTTCGGTAAGCTTTACTGTTTTGCTGCCTAAGTCGTTATCAAGCTGTGATTCTACTTTTTTGACTTGTTTGGTTTCTTTGTTGATTTCCACTTCAAAGCCTTCTTCATTTTTGTCGTCGTGGAACATCACTTCGAATTTGTTTTCCTCTTCTTCACTTGTTACAAAAGTTGCTGTAGATGGAACATATTTTTTTGCAATTTCTTTTGCCTCATCCAGGGTCATAGCCTGGGTGAATGTAGTGGAGAGGATGATCGCTGCAATAATCAGTACGACAGCGATGGCGGCAATGATGCCGTTTCTCTTGTTAATAATCTTTGACATTGTTCTTTCCTCCTCGATATTTCTTTCACTTTTTATTTATTTTTCAAGTATTATTCTTTGAGTGTAACCATATAATAAACGTTCAAAATGAAATTAAAATGAAAAAAAACATGAATTTAATTTTTTGTAAAAAAATTAGGAGAAAAGTTTATTACGTCAATGCGCTTAGTTATCAAAGCCTTCATCTGCTCTTTCATCTCTTTAGGTAAGTAAGATTCATCACACATTTGAAGGAAAGATTTTTCTATTTGTCCTTCCTTCCTGGAACAGCCTCCATTCCAAACATAGCCAGCGCCTGATTCACTTTATCTAATCGAACTGTTGCCTTGCCCTGTTCCAATTCTCTAACAAAGCGTAAGCCAAGGCCTGCCCGCATTGCGAACTCTTCCTGCGTCAAACCAGCCGCTTTTCTCTGTTGTTTTATAAATTCACCAATCTTATTCATAGTTTTATTATACTCCCTTTCGGGTATAATATTCAATATATTTTTTTTATTATACCCGAAAGGGAGTATGTAATTCACTTTTGCTAATTAATTTTTCACAAACACAGACAAGGGACTTCAAACAGCCCCCTGTCAAATCGAAATGCATTTGTCATGTATAACACTCTGGAGATAATTTTATGCTTTTCGCCTGCTCCGGATCGTGGCCGAAGAACAAGGTATAGCCGATTTCCTCATAATGCTGCAATCTGTCTAGCGTCCTCATAGCCGCCCAGCTGTCAGTAGCGACACCTGGCAGCACTTTGTCTTCCAGGTTCTCGCGCAGGGATGCCGCATCACCGGCAAGAATGATTTTTCCCGACTCTGGCAGGTTGAGAATGACTGACTGATGACCTCTGGTATGTCCTTTGGTATCAATCAAAGTAATTGCCCCATCCATGAATAGATCGAAGGCTTCGTCATCATCCAGCTGTAAATATTTAAAGTTTCTACAGTCCTTATATTGCTCATATACGTAACCGCCTTCGCAGGCTTCCGGCCACCAGGCCGCCC
>URXI01000033.1 GCA_900551775.1 uncultured Eubacterium sp.
GTTTGCCTGCCACTCCATACGTTGGATATCAGACCACTCATCATCTTTTTGAGGGTATGCCATATTAGAAGGACAGCGGCATGCAACGAAGTCCTGACCATAGAGAACGTGTTTTATCGCTGCATACAATCGGTGCTTATACCAGTGATAGACTTCATGGGCGATTGTGTTTTTGACGCACCCAAGATTCCGCTCCCAGAAGGTGTAGGCATCTACCAAAATGGTACCGCGCTTTACATCGATTGTTGTTTCTGAAACCTTAAAAAGATCATAGATGGTTGCCTTCCCAGCATTGAAGTATATTTCTCCAAAAACACTGAAATCATCCGTGATACGATTGCCTTGGATAATTTCAAGTCCCATACCTTTTGCAATATCAGCAATAGGGACGGCCATTGGCTTTTCCAGTGCTTCTGGGAAATAATGCTGGAGAAAAGTTGTGGCTTCATCATCCAAATCCTTTTTGTATAAGATCGGAACTATGTTCTTCGAGACGGCATGACCATCCGTTTTGCGAGGTTGGCCAGAGGTGTGCCCGGAGATGTTCATAACAGTAACAGATTCGAGTTTATCGGTTACGACCGCCACACAGGAAAGGACAAGCCATTGACTTGTTTCGTGCGATGCTGTGCCTTTGTAAGTATCTTCGGTCAGATTTATTGTGCAGCTTACGACTGCGTCAAACAGAAGGCTGTCTTCATCTATTCGGATATTCTTTGTATATTCGAGGATCATGTCCTCAAGCATGGCAGAATCCGGATTCTGAATTCTGGAGTAAGATAAATTCAGGGCATAAGGATGCTCTGCAATGTATGTATAAGCTGCCTCCCACATGGGGCGGTAGCACACAGTATATATAAACTGCTCGATCTCGTTGTTATACGTTCCCACGGCCAGCAGACTCCCTTTCTTGGACACAAAATTTGAGGATACAAGCACAGTATAACACAAATTCGCTGATTTTTCAATAGTAATGAAAGAAAATTCTTGCGAACGTGAAGAATTACTCTTGATTTTTTAAGGGATCTGTGCTATACTGTGGAAGTACAGTGGCAAAAATCACGTTTTTGAAAATCGAGAGGTGACTACCGTGGAAGTTAGTTATAAAAAATTGTGGAAAATATTGATTGACAAAGACATGAAGAAGAAAGACTTACAGGCAGCTGCCGGGATAAGCTGGGCTTCGGTAACCAAGCTCTCGAAGGGAGAGACAGTAAGCATGGAAGTTCTAATGAAAGTGTGTAAAACGCTGAATTGTGATATTGGGGACATCATGGAGCTAATCCCTACAGAAGATAATGAAACTACTTGAGGAGTGATATGATGTCCGGCAGGAAAAAGAGCGTAATCAGTAAAGCAAGTCCTCATACGATCAAGAAATTTGAGTTGATTGAGGAATATATAAAATCGTGGGCGCAGAAGTTGCTGCTGACTGAGTCTTGCAATGGGCTGATCTTTATAGACTGCATGTGCAACAGTGGTGTATATACCGATGATGCCGGGCAATTGGTGAAGGGTACAGCAGTACGCGTCTCAGAAGCACTAAGGGAAGCATCAAGAACCTACACGGAGAAAAATATACACATTTACTTAAATGACAAGGATAAAGCGCGCGTAGATGAGTTGAAAAAGCATCTTCCACAGGATGAGCGCAATTTTAAGATTGTAACGTCCTACAGTGATGCGCACGAGCTACTTCGAACTATCGGGCCACAGTTATATGGAACCGGGCATCTGCATTATTTCCTGCTCTACGATCCGTATGATGCGACCATCGACTGGGAAGCACTTCTGCCGTTTTTTCAAAACTGGGGTGAAGTTATGATTAATCACATGGTTTCAGATCCAGTGCGGGCGATCACAAGCGCCAAGAAGAAAACGACCAAGGCAAAGTATGAGAACACTTATCTGGAAGACTTTGAGAAGCTGGTGCCTTACGGAAGCGACAAGAAGGCCTATGAGGCCAGAGTGGAGGAAATCATAAATTCACTAAAAGGAGCCCGCAGATACTATGTATCGGCATTTCCGTTCTATAACACGCAGAATTCGCTCGTCTACAATCTGATTCACTGCACGAGCAACAAAGAGGGCTTTAAGCTCTACAAGAAGAGTGCTTGGAAAGTTTTCGGAGCTCAGTCCTCGACAAAACATTCGGTTGAGAACAGGCAGTTGTCATTCAACCTTTTCGGAGAGATTACAGAAGAGGAAGATGAAAGCTGTTTGCATGTTATCGACATCGCGAAATATCTACAGCGCTGCCTGAAAGGCCGTAAGCAAGTGCCTCTTGATGAGATGTGGGAACTTTTGGATAACCATCCGATTTTTCCTTCAGAGGGATTTCGTAATGAGATAAAGAGTGATCTCACGGGTTTCTTTGACGCGAAGATCGAACAGATTGTGAATCCTGATACAGGAAAGAAGGAAACGGTGATCTCTTTTTCTTCATGAGACAGAGTTTCATATAGATGAGGTGATTGGAATTTATGGCAACGTCGCAGAAATTTGGTGGCAATTGGACTGAGGAGAAGCTGAATATCTTCACCAGCTATCTGGACGCATACCTGATTGCACTACAAAACCAGAAGTTTAAGAAGATTTATATAGACGCCTTTGCTGGAACCGGCGAGATTGAAACCAGCGACGGCGGGCAGTATCTCGTGGGCTCCGCTAAGCGTGCACTGGCGTCTGAAAAGAAGTTTGATCACTACTATTTTATAGAAGCGGACTCTCAGAAGGCGGGAGAACTTCAAGATATGATAAACTCCGAGTTCCCGCAGATGAGGCGAATTGTGACAATTTTTTGCGGCGATGCGAACGATAAGCTTGCGGAGATTATTAGCAATGTAGATTGGAGATTTAACAGAGGATTGCTGTTTTTAGATCCGTATGCGACGCAGGTAAATTGGACTACGCTTGAAAATGTAGCGCAGACGAAATCAATAGATGTATGGTACCTGTTTCCGTTCTCGGCACTTGAACGGATGCTGCCGAAAAACGGGAAGTACGATAAATGGGAGGATTGCGTAGATCGATTGCTTGGAGATTCCGGATGGCGCGAGGAATTCTATAAGAAAGATCCCCAGATAACGCTGTTTGATCTATTTCCGGAGCCCGGACAGAGCGATGGCAAACGGATGGTTAAAGACGCAAATCCAGATCACATAAAGGAGTATATCCTCTCTCGGCTTGGGACAATCTTTCCATGCGTGTCAAAGCATGCACGGATTTTCAGAAACAGCAGGAACTCGCCGATGTTCCTATTCTGTTTTGCCATTGCGAGTGAAAGCCCGAAAGCGCAGGGACTTGCACTGCGGATGGCAGACTACATATTGAAGAACAAGTAGGCGGAGGATGAAAACAACTTGAAGACGATAGAACGAAAATCCATGCTTTATCAAACAGGGGTAGAGTATGGTGACTACACAATGAATCACGTGCAGGGCTGCGCTCATGGGTGCAAATATCCATGTTATGCATTCCTGATGAAGAAGCGATTCGGGCAAATAAAGGATTATGAGAGCTGGCTTGAGCCAGTGCTTGTATCAAACACGCTTGAATTGCTGGATAAAGAGATACCGAGGCTCAGAGATAAGATTCAGTCTGTTCAGCTTTGCTTTACCACAGATCCGTTCATGGAAGGATATCCAGAGGTGTCCCAGATGAGCATTGCGGCTATCCGAAAGCTGAACGAGGCCGGAATCAAATGCACTACGCTGACGAAGGGATTGCTACCTATAGAATTGGCAGATCTTTCTCCGGAAAACGAGTACGGGATCACACTGATCACTCTGGATGAAGCCTATCGTGAACAGATGGAACCGGGAGCTGTTTCCTGTGTTGATCGACTTGCAGCGTTGAGAGCACTCCATGATGCCGGTTGTAAGACATGGGTAAGTATGGAACCGTATCCAACACCGAACATGGTTGAACAAAATCTGCATGAACTGCTGGAAGCAGTATCTTTTACAGATCGGATCATTTTCGGGAGAACGAACTATAGCAAGGTGGCAAACGCCTACGAAGGGCATAAGCATTTTTACAATGAGTGCGCAGCAGAGGTTAATTCCTTCTGTCAGGAGCACGGCATTGATTATCATATTAAGAAAAAAACAATAACGGAAGAATGAGGTGGCGTTATGGCTTTATTACAAGACCTGATCCAGCAGATTGACGATCCGGCGCTCAAGGAGAGAATCCTGCAGGAGACAAATAAATTACTGAAGCAGAAGAAGTTCGGATTAGTGTTTGAAGAACATCTGCCAGAGTGCACGCCGCTTTATGACGTACCGATTCGTGTTGGCTCCAAGGTCGCTCTGAAGATAGGGTATGTCAGTGATATTTATACAGTTATAAAGATTGACGGTGATGACGTACTTTGCGACCGGCGTGAGACTCATGAACAAAAGACCTTCAGGCTGGATGAGATTGTTGCGATAGCAGAATTCGGTGAGCCAATTTATCCAACTCTGAAACCGATTGACACTGTGGAGAATGCTCCGGACAGCGGCCTTTGGCATACACTGATTGAGGCGGACAATTACCATGCGCTGCAACTTCTGGAATATCTCTATGCAGAAAAGGTGGACTGTATCTATATCGATCCGCCATACAATACCGGTGCCAAAGACTGGAAATACAACAATGACTATGTAGATGATAAGGATGCATATCGTCATAGCAAGTGGCTTTCCATGATGGAGAAGCGACTGAAAATTGCAAAAAAACTATTAAAGCCTGAGACCGGAGTTCTGATTGTTACCATTGATGAGCATGAGGTTCATCATTTGAGAACGCTTTTAGATCAGGTGTTGCCGGAAGCTTACATTCAAATGGTGACAATAGTAAATAATCCAAAGGGTTCAACCAGAGGATTTTTTTCAAGGGTTGAAGAATATGCAATTTATTGTTTTATGCCCAAAGCTGCCATCTGTTTTGGAAATGATCCCATGTTAGGAGAAACAACTTCAAGCAAAAAGCCAAGATGGAAAGGACTTTTGCGCTCTGGAGAGGGCGCAAGGAGAGAGGACAGTAAGAACCTGTTTTACCCAGTGCTGATAGACCCAATAAATAAGAAAATAGTAAAAGCTGGAGCTGTTGTGCCATTTCCGGAAGAACCTCCATATGGCGAAAAAATTGAAAGCTATGAAGCTGCTTGGCCTATTCGGGATGATCTGTCAGAAGGTAGATGGATGCTCAGCGTGGAAACTTTTAACGATATGCTCGCCAAAGGATATATATCGCTGGGGAGATATGATCCCAAGAGAAAAACATGGGGAATTTCGTATCTGAGTAAAAAACCTCAGCGCCAAATTGAGAACGGAGAAATAATCATCACTTCAAGAGATGCCGTCACAGGAACGGTAACAGTCGAATATGCGGATGAGCAGGAGAAGCAGGTAAAGACGGTTTGGCATAGAACTTTGCATGATGCAGGTGCTTATGGTTCCGATTTAGTATCTGATATTGTTGGTCAATCCAGAGCATTTACATTTCCTAAATCTTTATATGCTGAAAGAGACTCTATAAAAATGGTTGTAGGGAACAATCCAGATGCATTAATTGTTGATTTTTTTGCTGGAAGCGGAACTACGCTTCATGCAGTCAACTTATTAAATGCTGAGGATAACGGTAACAGGAGGTGCGTTCTTGTTACAAATAATGAAGTTGCAAATGAGGACGCTGAAATACTGAGAACGAAGGGCTTTAAACCGGGAGATCAAGAATGGGAAAGTCATGGAATTTGTAAATCAGTGACATGGCCAAGGACAACGCACTCAATTTTAGGTCGTCTTGATGATGGTACGAGTTTGAATGGTGAGTACTTTGCATCTACGAATGTAGAAAAATCGTACCCAAGGACATTTAGAAAGCTGGATTTTACCACTAAAGAGATGGTCGAAAACGCGGCTAAGAAAAAGCAACTACTTTCTTTGTTTGGGAAAGGACGCATTTCACAGTCCTTAGCCAAAGCTGATACGAAATATATTGTTTCTGAGAAATATGATATATCAATACTCTTTGATGACAGTGCTGCAGATGAGTGGGTTGAGGCTCTTGACGGACAGGATCATATTCGTGAGTTTTATGTAGTAACCCCAAATAATCGCTTGTTTAATTCATTGAAAGACAAAATTCAGAGCTTGCTTGGAGATTACAATGAGCAGGAACCCAAAAAGATACCAATGAGTGAAGGCTTTCTTGCAAATGCAGCTTTTTTCAAGATTAGTTTTCTCGACAAGACATCCGTCGCACTTGGTAGACAATTCAGGGAACTGTTGCCGGTGCTCTGGATGAAGAGCGGAGCCATTGGTAAGTGCCCAGCTCTTGAAAATGATGATCTCCCGAACATGCTGATTTTGCCACAGAACAAGTTGGCAGTTTTGGTAGATGAAATATATTATTCCGAGTTTGATGCTGAGTTAAGTCAGCATCCAGAAATCCAGACAGTTTTCATTGTGACGGATTCAGAAACAGCATACCGGTCGATGATCCGTACTTACGATGGTAAAGACTGCTATCAGCTTTATAGAGACTATCTGGATAATTTCAGAATTAACACAGGGAGGTAAACATGAGAGTAGAATTATTCCCTTTTCAGAAGAGAGCTCTTGCTGATATCCGCATGAAGACTGCGGAGGCAATGGGCAGCTATCACAGAACACATGCACCGCAGGTGGTTTCTTTCACTGCGCCGACTGGCGCTGGAAAGACTATCATCATGTCTGCGCTGATTGAGGCTGTTCTTTTCGGCGACGAACAGTATATGGAACAGCCGGATGCAATCATAGTCTGGCTCTCAGATTCGCCTCAGCTGAACGAGCAGTCAAAGCAAAAGATTGACTCCAAGGCAGATAAGATCAAGCTGTCGCAGTGTGTTACGGTTTCCGAGGAATCCTTTGATAAAGAGGTGTTTGAGGATGGTCATGTTTATTTCTTAAATACGCAGAAGCTGTCGGTTACCTCCAAGCTCACGAAAAACGGTGATGGCAGAACTTATACGATCTGGCAGACACTTGCAAATACTGTCCGGGAAAAGAGCGACCGGTTGTACTTTATCATCGATGAAGCGCACCGTGGCATGCAGGGACGTGAGGCAAGCAAAGCCACTACGATCATGCAGAAGTTCATCAAGGGCAGTGATTCGGATAGCATTCCGCCCATGCCGGTTGTCATCGGTATGTCCGCTACCACGCAGAGATTTAATGCGCTGGTCGAAGGTACATCCTCTACAATTCACAAGTCAATCGTGACGACGGATGAGGTGCGAGCTTCTGGCCTTTTAAAAGATAGGATTGTTATTACCTATCCGGAAGAAGGCACGGTCAATAATGATATGGCCATTTTGCAGGCTGCTGCGGATGATTGGAAAGAAAAGTGGGAGCATTGGACGCAGTATTGCTTCGAACAGCACTACGCCTATGTAAACCCGATCCTGATCATTCAGGTTTTGAATGGAACCGGTGATGCCCTGACGGATACAAATCTGGACGACTGCATTGCAAAGATTGAGGAACGAACCGGATTCAAGATGGAAAGCGGACAAGTGGTTCATACCTTCGGCAGTACGACAGCAACACTGACTGTCAATGGGCTCGATGTGCGCTACGAGGAGCCATCCAATATTGCTGAGGATAGAAATATCCGCGTGGTATTCTTCAAAGAGAATCTTTCTACTGGCTGGGATTGCCCACGAGCAGAGACCATGATGTCCTTTAAGCACGCTAACGACGCCACATATATTGCGCAGCTTCTCGGTCGAATGGTAAGAACGCCGATGCAGATGCATATTCAGGTGGACGACGTTTTGAACGACGTGCATCTCTATTTGCCGTACTTCAATGAGGATACCGTCAAGGACGTTGTGGAAGCCTTGCAGAGCACAGAAGGCGGAGATATCCCGACCGATATTTATGGCGAGTCCTTGTCCGGAAAGAAATTTGAAACGCTGACTGTCAGACCGAAGAAGAAAAAGAAAGAGCAGCAGACGCCGGGACAGATGACTCTATTCGATGTGTTCTCTGGGCAGAACGCAGGCGAACAGCAGTCTGCCGGAGTAACAGAGCCAGCTGTCGACTCTACTCCGACAGCACAGCCTCAAGTCACTGGCGAAGAAGCAAAACAGGCTGAAACGACAGAGCAAATCCAAACACAGTCGAGCACAGATACAACGACTCCCGCTCAGTCTGCACCGGTTACACCACAACCATCGGACACTGCTGCACAGTCCGATAATGATGCTGCGGGAAGTCAGCAGACGGCTCAAACGGAAACTCCTGAAGAGGAAGATCTGTTTGACCGTGAAGAGGTTATGAAATTTATAAATGATGCAGGTTTGCTTTCCTATAACGTTAGAGCGCTCAGGATCAATGACTACCTGAAATCTCTGTATAGGATGGCACATCTGCTTACGATGTCCAAATTACACCGTGAGGCCATCCGGGAGGTTCAGGATGAGATTGTTGAGATGATTCACAGTTATGCGGAAGGGCTCAAGGCAGACGGGAAATATGACGATCTTATACAGCAGGTCAAGCAGTTCAAACTGGCAACTCAAATTTTTGATGCCTTTGGAGAAACCGTGGACAATTATTCGGTGCATGATATGTTCACGACGACGGATACTGATATCGAGCGGCAATTTCAGATTGCCGACGTAAAGCTCGGTCGAGAAGGCATCGGTATGGCCTATGGAAACAAGTATATGGATATGTCTGATCTGACGGCATTTAAAGTTGACGTTATTCTCTTTGTGGCAGATGAAGAGTGTATGAACCGGTTGCATTCCTATGCGGAGACCCGTTTTCACGGCCTGAATGACGATTATAGAAGATACATTGCCACCATAGAATCAGAGAAAATCCGCAAAGAATATGACAGTATTGTCTCTGATGGTGATTCTGTCAGCAAGCACAATTTCCGCTTGCCAGAAACTATACAGGTTCCTCATGAGGTTGGTGGTAAGGAATACAGAGATCATCTTTTTGTCAGTGAAGCGACTGGAACTGCAAAGCTGAAATTGAACGGATGGGAAGCCGAGCTCATCGAGACGGAGGAGAAGCGCCCGGACTTTGTATGCTGGATTCGTAATCCATCCAGAGGCTCATGGGCACTCTGCATTCCGTATGAAATCGATGGAGAAATCAAGCCGACTTATCCGGACTTCATTGTCGTAAGAAGAGATGAGCGTGTTGGGTATGTAATTGATATCCTTGAGCCTCACAGCCCAGATTTTAAAGATAACCTTGGCAAGGCTAAGGGCTTTGCTGAATACGCACGCCAGAATCCGGGAGTTGGAAGAATTCAGCTCATCCGCATGAGCAAGGATGCAATCGGAAAGAATCAGTTTAAGAGGCTGGATATGTCTAAAACAGCTATTCGTGATAAAGTCTCTCATGCAATAAATACAGACGAACTCGATCACATCTTTGATACGGATGGAGTTATCGAATAAGGAGGCATTCCATTATGGCAAATGAGCTGCAGCCATTGTCGCTGCTCTTTCAAAATAGATTATTCCTGATACCGGACTATCAGCGTGGCTATGCATGGTTGCAGCAACAGTTGGTGGATTTTTGGGATGACCTTGTAAATCTTCAGGCTGACCGCTATCACTATACAGGTCTCCTGTCCCTTAAGCCTCTAAAATGCAAGGAGACCGTCAGTTGGGGCGAGGACTTGTGGCTGGTCGAGAACGGATATAAGCCTTGCCATATAGTCGATGGTCAGCAGCGCATCACCACGTTTGTCATTCTCTTGAACGAGATTGTGGGATTCGTGCGCGGCTTGAATGAGAACAAGGGCAAGTCTGATAAGGAAATCACGCTGGGGTATGAAACAGTCGAAGAGATCGTCTCAAAATACATCTGCCGAAAAAGACCGCCGAATGGAGTAGTAACAACATACCTTTTTGGCTATGAGGTCGATAATCCCAGCGCGGAATACATGAAATATAAGGTGTTCGATGAGCCGTATTCCGGTGCAGTGAATGAGACTTACTATACAAAAAATCTGAAGTTTGCAAAGAACTTTTTTGCAGAGAACATCAGAAAGCTATATGAGGAGTCCGGAGAAGGCGGACTTGAGGCAGTAAATACTCTGTACAAGAAGCTCACCCAGCGCCTGATGTTTAATCTCCATGAAATCGACGATGATTACGATGTGTTTGTAGCTTTCGAGACCATGAACAATCGTGGTAAGAAGCTGACGAATCTTGAATTGTTGAAAAACAGACTAATCTATTTAACCACGCTTTATGATGATGAGGTGTTTGACGAGAAGGACAAGTCTGCCCTCCGTAAGAAGATAAATGACACTTGGAAGGAAGTCTACTATCAGCTTGGCAGGAACAAGAGTGTTCCTCTTTCCGATGATGACTTTTTGCGTGCCCATTGGATTATCTACTTCAGGTATTCCCGTAAACGTGGCGATGACTACATCAAATTCCTGCTAAGCAAGTTCTCTTCAAAGGGCATATTTGAAAAGGCACCTGTTCTGGTTGAGACAGAGGCCGAGTCGGTTATCAGCGATGATGTCACTGATGCAGACGACACGGAAGTTACTGAAACAGAAGAACAGGAAATCATAGAGGTATCCAAACTCCAGCCAAAAGAAATCGAGGACTATGTCAATAGCCTCAAAGATATGGCGAAGTACTGGTATGGCACCTATTTCCCATTTGAAAGTGCTAATCTTACTCCTGAAGAGCAAAAACGAGTCGATAGGCTTAACCGTATCGGCATCGGACATTTCAGGCCGCTAGTTACTGCGGTCATCAGTCGGCGGGATATTTCTGCAAACAGCAGAGTTAAAATCTTTGAAGCAGTTGAGCGCTTTATCTTTGTTGCATTTCGCTTGGGTAATTTTAATGCATCCTATGGCAGCAGTGATTATTATAGAGCTGCACGTCAGGTGTATGTGAAAGAAACGGATGTTGATGAGCTCTGCAAAGAAATATATGACAGGACAACGAACGATATCGATTTTGCCACGCAGAACTTTGTCACCAGAATTGAGAAATATTTTTCTACAGGGAATGGCTATTACGACTGGAACAGTCTACGATACTTCTTTTATGAATATGAGGCTAAGCTGGCAGAGAAAAATAATATAGATCGTTTCTGCACGTGGTCAATGTTTACAAAGTCCGAGAAGGATAAAGTGTCTATCGAGCATATTCTCCCTCAGACACCGACGAAGTATTACTGGCGTAATATGTACCGGCAGTTTAAGGATTCAGAAATCAAGATGCTTTCCGGAGCACTTGGGAACCTTCTGCCGTTGTCTCAGAGCGTAAACTCGGCTTTGCAGAATGATAGTTTTGAGGATAAGAAGCATTCCAAAACCACAGGACGTCGCGGGTACGAGAATGGATCTCACTCAGAGATAGAGGTATCCAAACTGCAGGATTGGACTGCATTTGAGATATACAGCAGAACTGAAAAGCTCCTCGTTTTCATGCAGGAACGCTGGAACCTGCAATTCGACGAAGAACAGTTGGAAAAGCTGATTGGCATTTCGTTCGTCAAAGATGGACGAGAAATCCCGGAGGAGTTGGAGGAAGTATCGGCAAACGTACCGAAATCCGAGAAAAGTGCAGAAGGCTCCGGAGATGATCAAAAACTGCAATTCTGGACAGCATTCGTAAACTATGCTTATGAGCACGGCAGATCAAGTGATATAGCAAAACAGAAAGCTGCTGGTCGTACATATTACGATGTGCACATAGGCGCGAACGGATATCACTTATTCTTTTCTATTCCCTATGGTAAACGAATCAAGATGGGCATCTACACCTATAATGTGGATACCTATAACCGTCTGAAGGAATTAAAAGACCAGATTGAGGCCGAATTTGATGAGAACCTAAATTGGGAATGCTCAAAATCGACAGGTACAACACGTTCCATCGTTATTGAGGAGAAGGCTGATGTATTCAATCCAGCAGAGCAGCCGAAAATATTTGATTGGATCATCGACCATTTTGACCGGATCACGACAGCATTATCTAATGCCGGAGAGCATCTCAGTATAAGCGGTGATTCCTCTGAAACGAGGTTTGAGATCAGAAAACGTTACTGGACGTATGCCCTAACACAAATCCATGAGGCTCATGGTAATCCCGGCTCTTTCAGCAATGTAAATCCGAGTACGGACAATTGGATAAACGGCTTCTTTGGCATTGGAGGTTTCTACCTCTGCTGTGTTGCGAATTTTGACTCTGCACGTTCAGAGGTCGTATTTGCCAGAGCGGAGAGATCAGAGAATAAAGCAGCGTTTGATGCTCTTTACCAGCATAAGAGCGAGATTGAATCGAAGCTGGGAACGGAGCTTCAGTGGAACCGTGGAGATGATATCAAATCCTCGAAGGTATTTATTCAGCTTGATAATGTGAGCATTGAAAACGAGGATGACTGGCCGCAGATGGCAAAGTTCCATGCAGAATGGTCAAAGAAGTTCTACGATTTGATTGTGCCGTATATAACGGTAGATTGGCAATAGTCCACTCAGGACGAGGAGCACTGATGGCAAATTTAAATTCTGAGAATCCGCACGTTGGACGCAAGTTCCAAGAATTTGTTCAAACGATTCTCAAAGAAAAATATAATACATATTTTGAGCAAGAAGCAGCAATCCCCATCGGCAGACCGCCAAAGGAGCACAAGTTTGATCTTGCCAATGCAGACAGGTCTATCGTGGCTGAATGCAAATGTTATACGTGGACTGATTCCGGGAATGTTCCGAGCGCAAAGTTGATGGGCTTGGACGAGGCTGTATTTTACTTTGGCTTTCTGCCTTCTGGGACAAAGAAGCTGCTTTGTATGAAAAAAGCAGTGTTTCGTGGCAAGCAGGAAACACTGGCTGAGTATTATGTTCGGGCACATGGGCATTTGCTTGAAGATGTCTCTGTAATAGAAATTTCTGATGATGGAACAATCAAGATTGTCAGAGATGGATCATCGATCCCAGCAGAGGCATATTAGGGCTACGACAATGAAATCCCATGCACTTGCGGAGCCGTCAAAGGTTGAGGCGATTTAATGCTTGATAATATGAATGGAGAAAATGCATGGTTTTTAATACATTTATAAAATGTCAGGTTTGCGGAAGTATTACCAGAGTCCGATTACAGGTTGGATGGCAAGAAGAACATCCTATTGTTGTGGCTTGCGGTAAATGTGGTACTTCCTTATCTGGCAGCGTTAAGATAGGACAAGACCGACCGGGGCTAAAGTTTTCTTTTGACAATGCGGATGAAATCCCGGATGCTGAAGCTGATTACATGGTTGAATGCTCTGGTGAATTTCCGACCGTGAAACAAGGCAAAGCAGCGGAGTTGGAAGAAGTCGTCATTACTCCGTTTATCCGCTATATGAATCGTATGAAGACGGATGATTCATATGAGCAGTTCGGAAAAGCGGTATCACAGCTTAAAGCAACAGAAAAGAAATGGAAGAGCTATAAAAGAATCATTGACCTCTTCAGAAGTAATAGTGAATACCTTGTTCAGGAGATACAAAAGGAATTCTCCAGACAATACTTTCAGTGCAGAGATGAGTCTGAGGTATTGAGAGCTGTTCATATGATTGAGGTTCATGGGTTTTATTCTGCACTCAAAAAAGATATCTTGGATAATCTCTCTTTTAGTGCAGGAATTATGAAACTGGACTCTGTTCAGCTGAAGAGCTTAGTAGACTTCTTAAATTCACATGATGGTTATCATTTTGAGGAGCTACAGGATTTGATATATAAGGTCTATGATGATTTTATAAAAATATACCAGCGCCTCATTCCTGCTCTCGCTTTACAGTATTGCAAAGATGATTCTTTTGATTTTGAAGTTGAAGGCTCGACAACAAGTAGCTTTGATAATGTAAAACAGTTCTATTTGGATGTTTATGAAGCCCTTGGTAATTTGCTTGTTATCCCGGTCGCTCTTAATAACATAAAATACAGGGCTGACGCGAATTCGATGAATCCTTTGGAAAAGAATGTATCTTCTTTAGAGGATTATATAAAGCTCACAAAGGCATCAAGGTATCATTTTTGCTTGAACACAGAAGTCTACACCGATTTCTTGGATGTTGTAGTAAATGCAAAACTGAGAAATGCGATTGGACACAATGATGTTGAATATGACGCGGTGAGTCAGGTTATTACTTACATTCCAAATCCAAAAGACAGAACCATAAAGAAAACGGAATACCTTCTCGAATTTGAAAATGAAGCAATGCACATGTTTCAGGCCTTATTGGGTGTTTCAGAATACCTGTATCGACTAAGAGAACTTTCTCTTATGTATGATGACAAAATACCACTTATGGTTCAGGAAAGAGCAAACTGGCCAAAGAAGATAGGACGTAATGATCCATGTCCATGCGGAAGCGGAAAAAAGTACAAATTCTGTCACGGGAAGAATTAAGGTTGAGACGATGGGATTTCATACTTGTTCCGTCAGAGCGAGGTCTTGAAGCGGTCGGCAAAACTGTGTGTTTGCATATTATAGGTAGGAGCAAGTGCATTGACCTGTTTCCGAGAACGCACAAGAGTAAAAATGGGTGTATTTTATGAAAAAAACACGCTTTGATAAATTCCCGCGAACGAACGCGAATTTGGCTACACACTCGACATCAATCTGGAGCAATCGTGCCACGTGGAGTGCGTGGTGGTGATGTCAAGGAAAGATAAATAAAGGTTGAAAGTGGCGTATTTCTTTGCTTCTGACCTGTTCGTCACCCTCCTCGTTTTAGTATATTCTTTTGAGCGTGGGTGTCAAGTTTTATTATACAACAAAAACTCGTTTGGTTTAGCTTTAACCAAACGAGTTTTGTTTTTTACTCCCTGAGATTTTCTTTGAGTTTTACTTTTCGATATTCTTTTGGTGACATACCAATGTATTTATGAAACAGTCTGCTGAAATAAAGCGAATTGGTGTATCCAACCATATTTGCAATTTCAGTAATGGTGTAGTACGTATTTTCTAACAAACTTTGTGCGTTGGAGATTCGCAGCTTTAAGATATATTGCAGCGGACTGGAACCTGTGATTTCTTTAAAGCACTGAATAAACCAACAGTTGCTAAGCCCTCTGGATTCGGAGTACTCCTCAATGCTGATTTCTGTGTTGTAATTCTTACGAAAATAGTGCATCGCAAAAGCAACTTCTTTTTCACTTGTGCTGCTGAATTTCTTTGCACTCATGATTGCACGGCTTATCAAAACAAAAATATTTCGCAGCTGCAAAGAAATCAATTCATCATACCGTGGTCTGCAAAGCTGCAATTCCTGAATCATCTGACCAAATAACCACTGATAATCGGGAGATGTTCCGATATAGAGAATATTATTTTGCAGGTTGATATTGTAATACTTTAAAATTTCTTCTACTTCATTTCCGGTAAAATGCACCCAATAAACATCGGTTTGATCTTCACGATAATAAACATATTCCTGTGGTTGATCCGGCAAATATATAATAATATTTCCGGCTGAAACTGTTTTTTCTTCTCCGTGAATGAAAAAATGTCCTTTTCCGGAGGCAATATATAAAAGCTGATAATCTTTTCTTCCCTTCGGACGATGTGTTACTACTTCAGAACGATTTTTCACACGATAATTTCCACAGCTTGTTACAATCAAAGGTTTCGTATTATCCACTACAGTAGATGTAGAGTTGTTTAAATAGGCAACATTCATAAACATAAAAAGCACCTCCTTGCTTCTATAAATATAGTATATCACACCTGATCACTGGTCACAAGAAAAATCCTAAATTTTGTGCATATATTTTATAATATTGTGTATTTTTTAAGCCGTTTTGTGTGGTATAATAGAATTAAGAAATGAGAGGAAAGAATTAAAAAAAGACGTCTTTCATTGTAATTCCATGCTGAATTCAGTAAAAATTCTTTATGCTCAAAAAAATAATCATCTATTCTGACGATGGCATTATTTCGTTTTTGCAAGATGAAAAGCAGTTCGTATCATTCATCATGGGAAAATTCTGTCCATGTGGGCATACAAACAATGAAAGGAGCTCATTATGAGCAAAGAAAAAACATACTTAAAGTGGTATAACAAAGTCGGTTATGGTTCCGGCGATGTTGCAGGGAACATTGTCTATGCATTGCTGACATCATTCATAATGATCTATCTTACCGATACGATTGGATTAAACGCAGGTGTTATTGGCGTTCTCATTGCTGTATCGAAGATTTTTGATGGAATAACAGACATCATTTTTGGTACGTTGATTGATAAGACACATACGAAAATGGGCAAGGCAAAACCGTGGATGCTTTATGGTTTTATCGGCTGTGCAATTACCTTGATTGGTGTATTTGCAATCCCGATGAACATGGATAATTTTGCTCAGTACGCATGGTTCTTTATCTGCTACACACTTCTTAACAGTGTATTTTATACGGCAAACAACATCGCATATTCTGCTCTGACCGCTCTTGTTACAAAGAACAGCAAGGAAAGAGTTCAGATGGGTTCTTATCGCTTTATCTTCGCATTTGGAACAAGCCTCCTGATTCAGGCTGTTACATTCCAATTTGTTGAAGCAATGGGCGGCGGTGCAAATGGCTGGAGAACAGTCGCAATTATTTATGCGGTTATCGGTCTTATTGTAAATACAATTTCCGCTCTTTCTGTAAAGGAACTTTCTGATAAGGAACTTGCAGACAATGAAACAAAAACAGAAGAAACCAGATACAGTTTTGGAGAAGCATTCAAAATTCTCGTACACAACAAATATTATATGATGATCACAGTAACCTACATTTTGCAGCAGTTCTATGGTGCGATGATCGGTGTTGGAACATACTATGCAAAATATGTTCTCGCAGATGAGAATATGTTCGGCACGTTTGCGTGGTTTATCAATATTCCTTTGATTATCGCCTTGATCTTCACTCCTACCATCGTACAAAAATGGAACGGTATGTATAAGCTGAACAAATACAGCTACATGGTAGCAACAGTTGGCAGACTTCTGGTAGCAGTTGCCGGATACATGGGAAACATTCCGCTGATGCTTGCATTTACAGCACTTGCAGCACTCGGTCAAGGTCCATGGCAAGGTGATATGAATGCAGTCATCGCATCATGCTCTGAATATAGCTGGCTTACCAAACACAAGCACGTTGATGGAATCATGTACTCCTGCACATCACTTGGTGTAAAAATTGGTGGTGGACTTGGAACAGCAATTGTCGGTCTTTTGCTCGACTTTAGCGGATTCAAGGGCACTTTGACAGTACAGCCTGATTCTGCTATCAATATGCTTCACATTATGTATCTGATCGTTCCTTTTGCACTGGACCTGATCATCACATTTATTCTTTCTAAGATGAATGTTGAAAAGGCAAATGCGGAAATCAAAGAAAAACTTGGAATATCCGAAAATGAAGTTGTGATGGAATCACAGAACTAAAATGGAGGGAACAATATGAAATATACACTCGACTGGCTGACCAATCCGGAAGTGTTTGCAGTCAACAGAATCGCAGCACATTCCGACCACAGAATCTATGCAAACCATTTGGAAGCCGATGCAGACAATTCCTCTCTGATTCAGAATCTGAACGGCACCTGGAAATTTGCGTGGGCAAAGAATCCGTCTGAATGGCAGCAAAAGTTCTATGAAGAAAGCGACAGCACTGACAATTTTGACAACATTCAGGTTCCGGGACACATGGAATTGCAGGGATACGGCAAACCGCAGTACGTCAATACCATTTATCCTTGGGAGGGACAGGAGCATCTCCGTCCGCCGTTTATCTCTGAAAAGGACAACCCTGTCGGCAGCTACGTCAGATATTTTGACTTGAACGATGCTCTGAAAAACAAGCGTGTATTCATTTCTTTTCAGGGTGTGGAAACTGCTATGTATGTCTGGCTGAACGGCGAATTTATCGGCTACAGCGAGGATTCTTTTACACCGTCTGAATTTGAACTGACACCATATATCCGTGAAAAGAACAACAAACTTGCTGTTGCAGTGTTCAAAAGAAGTTCTGCAAGCTGGCTGGAAGATCAGGATTTCTGGAGATTCTCCGGCATTTTCCGTGACGTATTCCTTTATGCAGCACCGTCTGCCCATGTTCGTGATATGAGAGTGATTGCAGATTATGACGGTACAAATGGTATCTTCTCTGCAACGCTGGATATTGCGGGCAAGTGTTCTGTGAAATCGATCTTGACAGATGAAAATGGAACGGTCATCGCAGAATCCAATGAAAAGGAATCTGTAAACCGGACAATTGAAAATAGCAAGCCTTGGAGTGCCGAAATACCGAATCTCTACACGTTTACAGTGATTCTGACAGACGAAAGCGGAAATGAAATCGAGGTCGGCAGAACCAAGGTTGGATTCCGCCGATTTGAACTGAAAAACGGAATCATGTGCCTGAATGGAAAACGTATTATTTTCAAGGGTATCAATCGACACGAATTTGATGCGAAAACAGGCAGAGCAATCACAAAGGAAGATATGCTGTTTGACATCCGGTTCATGAAGAAAAACAATATCAATGCAGTTCGTACCTGTCATTATCCGAACAATTCTCTTTGGTATCAGCTTTGCGATGCATACGGCATTTATCTGATTGATGAAACCAATCTGGAAACACACGGTACATGGCAGAAGCTTGGTGCAACAGATCCGTCTTGGAATGTACCGGGTTCACTTCCGGAATGGAAAGAAGCTGTGCTGGACAGAGCAAAATCAATGTACGAACGGGACAAGAATCACGCAAGCGTTCTCATCTGGTCTTGCGGAAACGAATCCTACTGCGGAGAAGATATTGCTGCAATGTCGGAATATTTCAGAAGCGCAGACCCGACAAGACCGGTGCACTATGAGGGTGTTACAAGAGTTCCGGACAATCAGTATGATTTCATCACGGATATGGAAAGCCGTATGTACGCAAAACCGCAGGAAGTGGAAGAATACCTGAAACAGAACAGCGGCAGACCGTATATTAGTTGTGAGTATATGCACGCTATGGGCAATTCTCTTGGCGGTTTGAGCCTTTACACTGACCTTGAGGACAAATATGAGGCTTATCAGGGTGGTTTCATATGGGACTACATCGATCAGGCAATCGAAACCCAAAATGACGACGGGGAAACAGTTCTGGCTTATGGCGGAGATTTTGAGGACAGACCAAGCGATTACGGATTCTGCACCAACGGTGTGATCTATGCTGACAGAACCTACTCTCCAAAGGTTCAGGAAATGAAGGCTCTTTACTCCAACATCAGAATGTCTATTCAAAACGGAATGCTTACCGTAGAAAATCGAAATCTCTTTGCAGATACAAACAACTTGTCCTTTGTTGTACGATTGGAAAAGAACGGCGTTGTTCTGAAATCCGATACATTTTCTCTGAATGTTCCTGCCGGAGAAAGCAAGACACTGAAACTGACACTTCACAAAATAGACAGTGTAGGAGAATATGTTTATCATGTTTCCGCCGTTACCGCAGATCAGACACTATGGGCAGATGCAGGGCACGAAATTGCCTTTGCTCAGGAAGTGTTTGAAGTGAAAGATAATCAGATTCCGGAAACCACATTGCAAAAGCCAACGATTGTATACGGCGATGTTATCATTGGCGTTCACGGAGAAAACTTCTCCATGATGTTCGACAAAAAAGAGGGCGGTATCAGTTCTCTGAAATACAATGATTTTGAATATATCACACGCACACCAAAGGTCAGCTTCTGGAGAGCGATGACAGACAATGACACCGGTGCTTCCGAGCCGTACAATCTTGCACAGTGGTATGCCGCAGGCAAATTTGCAAAGTATAAAACCGTTTCATGGCTGGAACAGGAAGATGCTCTGAAAATCACATTCACATATCAGGCTGCCTGCATTCCGACTTTTGAGTTTGCTGTAACCTATACCGCACACTTTGACGGAAAGCTGGGCGTAAGTGTAAATTATGCAGGAGTAAGCGGTATGTCCGATATACCGGTTCTTGCATTGGACTTCAAGATGAAAAAACAGCTTTGCAATTTTCAGTATTACGGACTCGGCCCTGATGAAAATTACAGCGACCGATGCAAAGGAGCAAGACTGGGATTATGGAAATCTACGGCAAAAGAAAATCTTTCCGGCTATCTCAATCCGCAGGAATGCGGCAATCGTACCGGTGTAAGAACGCTCTCTGTCCATGATGATATGCAGCATGGTCTGACGTTCCAAAAGGCATCTGCTCCGTTTGAAATGAGCGTACTGCCATACAGTGCCTATGAACTCGAAAATGCAATGCATCCGGATGAACTTCCAAGTGTTCGCTACACATGGGTCAGAATCGCTGCAAAGCAAATGGGTGTCGGCGGCGATGATTCCTGGGGTGCACCGGTGCATGATGAGTACAGAATCCATGCAGATCAGCCGATGAAATTGGAATTTGTAATTATGCCCTTAAGATCGTAAGAAGAAAGGGAAGCAATGAAAATACAGGATTTTCAAGACAATGTTACTTGTGGTGGATTTGATAATATCTTCGCAAATATTTATAAGCCACAGGATATAGAAAGTCAGGAATCACGATATATGAGTGCTGCGGAGAAATTCACAGCACTGTATCCGAATAGAAATGATATACACGTTTATTCTGCTCCGGGTAGAACAGAAATCGGCGGTAATCATACCGATCATCAACATGGCTGTGTCATTGCAGGAGCAGTTGACTTAGATGTTATCGGTGTTGTAGCATTTCATGATGAAAACATCATCAGAATTAAATCAGAGGGATACGATGAATTTGCAGTTTCACTGGACGATTTGGATGTTCATATCGGTGAAAAAGGTTCTTCTGAAATTGTCAGAGGGATTGCAGCTCGCTTTAAGGATTTAGGTGTAGAAATTTCCGGATTTGATATGTATACAACTTCAAATGTACTTGGCGGAAGCGGTATTTCTTCTTCTGCTGCATTTGAAACATTGATTGCAACGGCAATTGACAGCTATTACAATAACAATCAGATTGGTGCAGTAGAAATCGCAAAAATCGGACAATATGCAGAAAACTTTTATTTTGGCAAGAAAAGCGGATTGATGGATCAGATGGTTTGCTCCGTTGGTGGATTTGTTTTTCTTGATTTTCAAAACATTCAAAATCCAAGTATCCAAAAAATTGATTTTGACCTTTCAAAAACCGGCTATGCATTGATCATCACAGACACCAAAGGAGATCATTCTGATTTGACAGATGATTATGTAGCCGTTCGTACAGAAATGGACGAAGTTGCAGAATATTTCGGCAAAAAGGTTCTTCGTGAAGTTGATAAAAATCAATTTTGGGATAATCTCCCTGATATTAAAAAGAAGATTTCTGACAGAGCTGTCTTGCGTGCAATTCACTTTTTTGGCGACAATTATCGTGCAAAGGCAGAAACGGAAGCTCTCAAAAACAACAGATTTGAGGATTTTCTCACGCTTGTAAACGAATCGGGAGATTCCTCCATGAACTATCTGCAAAATTTATACTCATGCAGAAAGCCAACGGAACAAGGTATTCCACTTGCAATTATGGCGGGGAAACGAATATTAAAAGGCAATGGTGCTGTAAGAGTTCACGGAGGTGGTTTCGCAGGGACTGTTCAGGCATTTGTACCAAATGATCTTGTCAATGCATATAGATCGGAAATGGACAGAATATTTGGACAAAATTCGTGCTACATTATGACAATCAGACCGTTTGGCGGTATTGAAATCAAATAATAGGAGGGGAAAATAATGAGTATACTTGTTTTAGGCGGTGCAGGATATATCGGTTCTCACACAGCTTTAGAGTTGATTCGCACCGGAGAAAGCGTTATTATTGCAAACAATCTTGCAACCGGACACATCGAAGCTGTTCCGAAAGATGCGAAATTTTATCCGGGTGATTTGCATGACAAGGCGTTTCTTGATAATATTTTTGAAAACGAACAGATAGATGCAGTGATTCACTTTGCAGCATATTCTCTTGTTGGAGAAAGCATTGTCAATCCACTCAAGTATTACGACAATAATCTCTGCGGAACAAAAATTCTTTTGGATTCCATGGTTGAACACCATATTGATAAAATTGTATTTTCCTCAACCGCTGCCACCTATGGTGAACCGGAAAATATTCCGATTCTTGAAACAGACAGAACACAGCCAACCAATCCATATGGTGAAACCAAACTTGCTATGGAGAAGATGTTCTATTGGACTTCAAAAGCTCATGGTCTAAGATACGTTTCTCTCCGCTATTTCAATGCTTGCGGAGCAGACAAATCAGGTAAAATCGGCGAGGCTCATAATCCGGAAAGTCATTTGATCCCTTTGATTCTTCAAGTCCCAAATGGAAAGAGAGAAAGTATCTCCATCTATGGAACAGATTATGATACTCCTGATGGAACTTGTATCAGAGACTACATCCATGTTACCGATTTGGCTCAGGCGCATATTCTCGCTGTAAAGTACTTAAAAAACGGAAACGAAAGCAATATTTTCAATCTTGGAAATGGTGTCGGCTATTCCGTAAAAGAAGTAATTGATAAAGCAAGAAAAGTGACAGGACACCCGATTCCGGCAATTGAAACACCAAAGCGTGCCGGAGATCCTGCACGACTGGTGGCTTCCAGTGAAAAGGCAAGAAAAATTCTTGGCTGGAATCCTGTACATGATAGCCTTGAAGAAATTATATCTGACGCATGGAATTGGCATAAGAATCATCCGGATGGTTTTTGAAAAGAGGTGTTATCATGGTATACAGGGCAATAAACGGATTAATCCGTCATGCAATAGGAGCTGATTTGATTACAAATGACGATATTTTCGTTGTCAGAAATCAGCTCATGGATATACTAAAACTGACTGACTGGAATGATAAAGAACCACTCACGGGAAATATTGAAGAACTTCTTGAACCCCTGATCGACTATGCAGTAAAGGCAGGAATTATTGAAGACACTGCTGTACAACGTGATCTATTCGATACAAGAGTTATGGGTGTTTTCACACCTATGCCGAGAGAAGTTAATGCCACATTTCAAAGAAAATATTCTGCTTCGCCATCAGCAGCTACAGAATGGTACTATACTTTTAGTAAAAGCCTGAACTATGTTCGTGCTGAAAGAATTGCGAAAGATTTAAAGTGGACATATGAATCAGAATACGGAACACTTGACATTACTATAAACCGTTCTAAGCCGGAGAAAGATCCTCGTGATATTGCTGCTGCTAAATTGCAAAAAAAATCAGCCTATCCTCAATGTCATCTTTGTGTTGAAAATATGGGATTCGCAGGTCACCAGGCACACCCTGCAAGACAAAATCTTCGTCCGGTAAAGTTGAATATCAACAGCCAAGATTGGTTCATGCAGTATTCTCCTTATGGATATTATAATGAA
>URXI01000034.1 GCA_900551775.1 uncultured Eubacterium sp.
CTGCCGCAGCGTTACGGTCCCCGTTTTTGCCATTGGCGGCATTCATCCGCAAAACGCATCACAGTGCATCGATGCGGGCGCATACGGCGTGTGTATGATGAGCGAATATATGAAGCTGTAATAGGGCAAAAAATTTCCGTGACAAAAGCCGCAAAGTGGTATAGAATGTTGCTTGTATGAAAATTATATAGTAGACTGCTTCCGCCGAAGCGGCCTGAAATTGTTATAAAAAGGAGAAAAGGAGAAAAATTTATGACAATGGTAACAAACCAATCAGTTCATGATTGGGTAAATGAAGTGGCGGAAATGACCAAACCGGATGACATCGTCTGGATTGACGGCAGTGAAGAGCAGCTTGACCAGATCAAGAAGATTGCTTTGGAGACTGGGGAAATGTTTGAATTGAACCAGGAGAAACTGCCGGGATGTCTGTACTACCGCACCAACCCGAAAGATGTTGCAAGAGACGAGAAGAGAACCGTAATCTGTACGCGAAAGAAAGAGGACGCAGGTCCGACGAATAATTGGGTCAGCCCAGTAGAGATGTATGGGAAAATGAGCAAGCTGTTTGACGGATCGATGAAGGGAAGAACTATGTATGTCATCCCATTTTCTATGGGCGTGGCTGGTACCGAATTTGCGAAAATCGGTATTGAGATTACAGATTCCATCTATGTCGTATTGAGTATGGCGATTATGACCCGCGTCGGTCAGAAGGCGATTGACCAGCTGAACCAAGGTGTTGACTTTACCAGATGTCTGCATTCCAAGGCGCAGCTCGACGAACAAGAAAAATATATCGCACATTTTCCAGAAGACAATACGATCTGGTCCATCAATTCCGCTTACGGAGGCAACGTTTTGCTGGGTAAGAAGTGCCTGGCACTTCGAATCGGCTCTTATCTTGGGAAACAAGAAGGGTGGATGGCGGAACACATGCTGATTCTGAAGATTGAGAACGAGGCAGGAGAGAGCAAGTATGTATGCGGGGCATTTCCAAGCGCCTGTGGCAAGACAAATCTGGCTATGCTGACGCCTCCTGACTACTTTAAGAAAAAAGGATACAAGATTTCCACAGTGGGCGATGATATCGCTTGGCTGCGTATCGGCGAGGACGGCAGGCTCTATGCGGTGAACCCGGAAAACGGCTTCTTCGGCGTAGCCCCGGGAACCAATCAGAAGTCCAATCCCAACGCCCTTGAGACTACGAAGAAGGGCACCATATTTACGAATGTTGCGAGAAATCTTGATGATAATACAGTCTGGTGGGAACGACTCGACAAGAACCCGCCGGAAAACGGAGAAGACTGGCTGGGTAACCCTTGGAATGGCAAGACATCTGACGTAAAGGGCGCCCATCCCAACTCCAGGTTCACTGCTCCGGCAGAGAACTGCCCGACCATCGCAGATGAATTTTTTACAGGGGAAGGTGTGCCGATCTCGGCAATTATTTTTGGAGGACGAAGAGCGAAAGCGGAGCCTCTGGTATATGAGGCAAGAGATTGGAATCACGGCGTGTTCATCGGCTCGGCCATGGCCTCTGAGACAACGGCCGCAGCAAACGGCAAGGTGGGCGTAGTGAGACATGACCCTATGGCGATGCTGCCGTTTTGTGGATATGACATGGCGGAATATTTCCAGCATTGGATCGACATGGGCAAGAAAATGACCAGCCCGCCGAAGATCTTCCATGTGAACTGGTTCAGAACCGACGAAAACGATCAGTTTATGTGGCCTGGCTTCGGCGACAATCTGCGAGTGATCCTTTGGATGCTTCACAGATGCAAAGGTTCAGTCGGCGCAGTGGAGTCACCTCTGGGGTATCTTCCAAAACAAGAGGATATCGATATCAACGAACTGGATATCACCTCGGAGACATTGAAGAAGATCCTGACCATCAACAAAGCGGCCTGGAAGGACGAAATCGAGGAGATCGAGGAGTTCTACAGCAAATTTGACAGTCTGCCAGAGGAGTTGACAGACAACTTGGAGAAACTGAAAAAAGGAATTGCAGAATTATAGAGAGAGCTGAAACATCCGCGGGAAAACTCGCGGATGTTTTTATTTTTAAGAAAACAAAACTGACAAAAAACTTACAGCTTTGTAGTGACTTACAGCCATGTTGTTAGAGTTAAAAGAGAACGATACAGTTTAAGTTATTTCTAGTATGGTTTGTGTAAAAACAGTTTCTTTTAAACAGAAAATAATGTAATATATATATGGAGGCAAAGAGCGGAAGTGAAAAAAGTATTTAGAAAAGAACTGAAATATCGTATATCAAAGATAGAGTTTAATAAGTTAAACCGTATTTTAGAAAAAGAGATGACGCTAGATGACCATGGACAGGATGGCGGCTATTGGATACGGTCAATCTATTTTGACTCAGAATATGATAATGATTTACAAGATGTATTAGGCGGCTATTATAACAAAGCAAAACTGCGGCTTCGAATTTATTCTCTTCAGCAAAAATGGGTCAAACTGGAATATAAGTGTAAGATTGGTTCTGACCAAACAAAGTATACATTACAAATAACTCGTGAACAGGCTCAAAAAATGATCAGAGGAGAATACGGATTCTTGATGGGTATCCACGATGAGATAGCGGCGGAGATTTATGTCCGGCTTATCAGTAATGCCTACAGACCGAAAGTAATGATAGAATATCAGCGGTTAGCTTATATTTATGACGTCAACGATACGAGAATTACTTTTGATACGGATGTAAAGGCATCAATGGATGTACGAGACCTATTTTCTCCAATTCCTGCATCAATACCTCTTATTCCTGGTGATACAGGAGTATTAGAAATAAAGTATAACCATTTCCTGTGCAGTTTTATCCAAAGGGCATTAACCTTTATCGAGGTTAATCAAGTGGCAAATAGCAAATACGCTATGGGCAGATTAAGTTTATAGGAGTGGGCGCATGAAAAACTATTTGATTGAAAATATGAGTGACTATTTAAGTCTCGACGATAAGACGATGGATACCTTTTTTATCAATATGTTGGTCGCTTTTGCTATTGCTTTGGCTGTATACATCGCATATCGAGCAACTTATACCGGGGTCGCATATAGCAAAAGGTTCAATGTATCCCTTATCATGTTAACGTTGATAACTACCATGGTTATGACGGTTATCAGCAACAATTTGGCATTATCTCTGGGTATGGTAGGCGCTTTATCCATCGTGAGGTTTCGTACTGCCGTAAAAGACCCACGGGACACAGCATTCATTTTCTGGTGTATTGCCATAGGAATCTGCTGTGGCGTATCAAAGTTTACCGTAGCGGCAATCGGTTCAGCATTTATTTTCTTGATGTTGATTGTCATGGGGCAAGTAAAAGAAGAAGGAAAATATCTTTTAATCGTTCATTGTGGGAAGAATAAAGGAGCGGAAGTAGAATCAGTATTGTTTAATTATTTCGGGAATCTTCAGTTGAGAGTGCGTAACAACCAGCGTGACAGTATCGAGTTTATCTATGAAGTCAGTGCAAAGACTTTAAAAAAGGCAATAGAGAGAAATGAAGAACATATCCTAGACAAATTGATCGATATGGAAGATGTCACATCTGCAAATCTAGTATCGCAGACAGACGATATAAACCGTTAAATCGTGAAGGTGAAGTCGTGAAAAAGAAATATATCCTTTTGATATTGTTGATTGTCATAATGGGGATTGGCTATATAGGAAATCAGGTTGTTGATCATGGTCCCATGAAAGCAAACAGGATTCACCAGCATTTGGAACAAAAGGTAAGTCCAGAGGAAGAGACAGCCTCAATAAGCAGCGAAGACTTTGCATCCCATCTTCCAGTAGTAATGATTAACAGTGTCGGTGAAAAAATCAGTGAAGAATTTTCTAACTGCAAAATTGATATTATCGATAACCAAAATACAATGAATCATACCTTTGATGAGCCAGATGTGACAACTTGGGCAAAAATTAAATGGAGAGGTAATTCATCTAAACGGTTTGACAAAAAGCAATACCGGATTTCTTTTATTGAAGAAAGAAATAGTGAAAAAGAAGTCGATTATTCAGTGATGGGAATGCGGAAGGAATCTGACTGGGTGTTGAACGGCCCATATCTGGATAAAACGTTAATGCGAAACTATATGATGTATAATATCTCGGGAGAGATCATGGATTGGTCACCCAATGTCAGGTATTGTGAGATGTTTTTGGATGGCCGTTATATGGGGTTATTTCTCATGGTTGAAACGGTAAAGGTTAGTCCAGGCAGGCTAAATCTGAAAGAAGTAGACCAGAAAGAAGCACAAACAAGCTATCTGATTGAAAGAGAGCGTTACGGAGATGCAAATGTCCCAATTAATAATTTCGGTACCTATACTGGAAAAACCGTGAATGAAGTAGGCATTGAATATCCGACAAAGAAAAAACTTTCAGGAAATCATATTAAATATATAAAGGATGATTTGAGCAGCATTGAGAAAGCCCTGTACTCTCTTGATTATGATGAATGGGATTACGGATATGCGAAGTACATAGATGTGAATTCCTTTGTTGATTATTATATTATTAATGAATTCTGCGCAAATATAGATGCAGGAGCCCTGTCAACTTTTGCATATAAGGATATAAAGGGGAAACTGACTATGGGACCTGTCTGGGATTTTAATAACAGCTTTGATAACTACAAACACCACCCTCTTGTTATTAGTGATCTGTATATCAATACGGCGCCATGGTATGCGATGTTGATGAGAGATGAGATATTTGTCAATATGGTTATTGACAGATACCATGAGTTGCGAAAAACCTATTTGAGTGATGAATATTTGCTTAATTATGTCGACGAAACACGCACCTATTTAGGAAAAGCGATTGATAGAAACTTCCAAGTATGGGGGTATACATTTAGTTTAGAGTTGCTTCATCCCATGGAGCGAAATCCTGTAAGCTTTGATGAGGCCATCAATCAGCTGAAGAAAGTAATCGTAGAACGGGGTAAATTTCTAGATGAAAATATTGTTATCTTAAAGCAGTTCTGTGCTGAGTCAGCTGTCAAAGAGTATAACTGATATGAAAGGATAGAGATGAAGAAATTTTTGTTAGCCTGCAGTGTACTTCTTTTGGCTTTTTTCATTGGACGTTATGTGATGTATTCTACAAATTTCGTTTTCCCGTCAATTTTTGATAAGAAGCCTGAAACCTTTGTAAAGACGGAAGGTAAAGATATTCTTGTCAGAGAAGGGGATACCTGGAACGTTCTTAATATTCGGGGAGTAAATCTGGGTGCAGGAAAACCAGCAAAATACGCCACAGAATTTGATATCTCATATAAAAGCTATATGCGATGGTTCAAGATGATGCAGGATATGAATGCCAATGTGATAAGGGTTTATACGATTCAAAATACTGACTTCTATCATGCGTTCTATGACTACAATAAAAAAGCAAAGAAGCCAATTTATTTGATTCATGGCGTCTGGGTAGACGACTATGCGATGCGTTCTCATCTGGATGCTTTTTCCGACGAGATGAGAGGTGCGTTGCTGAATGATGTGAAAACCATAGTGGATGTCATACATGGAAAACGAAAGATAAGTTTTAACGCCCAATATGCATATGGGACATATAAATGGGACGTGTCGAAATATGTGCTTGGTTACATTATCGGTGTGGAATGGGAAAGCGATTTGGTGTTATACACAAATGACAAGAGAAACAGTATAGCAGAATATGATGGAAAATATATGTATACCTCAAAGGATGCATCGCCCTTTGAGTGTATGCTTGCAGAAGTCGGCGATTCTATGTTCGATTATGAAATGAAAAAATATCACCAGCAGAGATTGGTTGCGTTTTCAAATTGGCCAGAAACGGATCCACTGAATCATGAAAAATGGCGAGCGCACCATTCTGCCAATCTGGCAAAGCTGGATGTGGAACATATCAAATTGAAAGACACTGTGAAGTCAGGAACATTTGCATCTTATCATGTGTATCCCTATTACCCGCTCTTTTATGAGTTCGAAGAGAGATATGCCAATTATATGGACGAAGACGGAGTTAATAACCCATATAGGGGATATTTAAAAGATTTGAATGATCATCACAGCATGCCTGTAGTGATCGCTGAATTTGGCATACCTGCTTCCCGGGGGATTGCACGTTATGATAATGCAAGGGGCTATGATCAAGGCCATGTGACGGAAACGGAACAGGGCGAGTATTTACAAGCCCTATACGAAGACATTAGGAAGGCAGGATGTTCAGGTGGCATTATGTTTGAGTGGCATGATGAGTGGTTTAAAAAGACTTGGAATACATGGCCGGGTGTAGATTTGACGAGAAATGTGTTTTGGAGCGATTATCAGACGAATGAACAATCCTTTGGACTACTGACTTTTGATCCAGGTTCAAAGTCCAGTGTTTGTTACATAGATGGAGTGTACCAGGATTGGAAGGACATAAAACCTATTGTAGAAACGAAGTCCGCGCAACTGTCAATGCAATACGATGAAAAATTCGTATATTTTAGAATACATAGCAATTCCTTGAATATGAAAGAAGAAACCTTTTATATTCCTTTAGACATTACCCCGAAGTCTGGGGCTGAGTATTGTGAAGATGAGAACTTGGATTTTGACACGCCTGCTGATTTTTTGATTAAAATACAAGGAAAGAAGAACTCCTGGATAAAAGTACAAGAATATTACGACATGGTGTACGCCAATTTCCGGAGAGACGTTTGGAACGAAGATGCCTTCTTGAATAAACCCAAGAAGAACAGCGCAAAGTTTAATACCATTTATCAGTATCTGAGGGGGCCAATCATACTCAACGACGAAGGGGATAAGACAGAAGCGGAGATTTATGATACTGGAAAACTTGCTTATGGAAACGCAAATCCTAAAAGCAGCGAATATAATTCCCTTGCAGACTACATGATCGCAGATCATGATATTGAAATACGGATACCATGGGGGTTATTGAACTTCAGCGATCCTTCAGAAATGGTCGTTCATGATGATTATTATAAGCATTATGGGGTTATAAACTTAAGTATCGATACAATAAAATTGGCTTTACAAAACACGGCGCCAAGGGGGATGGACAGAGCAAACTCTGCAGAGGTGGAAATGAAAGGTTGGGGAGAAGACCCTTCTTATCATGAGCGGTTAAAAAAATCTTATCATTACGTAAAAGAACTTTACGCAAGTTATGCAAAGGAGGATGAAGATGCACGTAATGACAGAAAATAACCTTATATTGATTTATATTGGATTTTTCTTCTGCATCTGCATTGCCCTGTTTGACAGCTACGATGTCATTTCCAGTCGACATAGACAGCGGAGTGAGAAAAAGGCCGCCAAAGAGCTACTTAAACTGATGAAGGAGCAAACCTTAGATTTTCTGTCAGGGACATATAATGAACAGTCTGCGCGAAAGCAGTTTAAAAGGCAGCTTCGGTATGACAGAACGCTTTTGTCAGTAGAAACAGCGATAGATCTCCTTTTAAAGGAGTATAAGTTGGAAATCAGTATAGAAGATTTGATAAACCTATGGTTTTCGGTGTTGATTGATCGATACAAGACATCAGAGCTGGTCGTAAAAGAATATTTAATTTTTCTGATAGGAAAATATAAAATCAATTCGGGGAAGGCAACCCATTTCCTCAGTGAGATGATCAGCAGAGGGGAGTACGAACTGAAGGAGGAGGCGCTATACAGTATTTGCAAGCAAAATAATCCTATCCTTTTAAAACGAACCCTACGGGCCTTGAACCGATTGGACGAACCGCTTAATCGGAAAATTATCACCGATGCGTTAAATAATTTTTCTGGTACGACAGAAGAGAAGGAAAATATAGTCTTAGCTGATTTTTTCATTTTAAACGACCACTTAAAAGTCGGTATTATTGACTTTATGGACGAGACTTACAGTATAACTCTGAAGGAAAACCTGATTGATCTATTGGAAAATAAGAAAACAGATAAAGAAGTCCGACTGGCAATTATCAAATATTTTGGACGCCATTATTATCCACCGGCAAAACGCGTTTTGTTGGAAATGGCAGATAATAGGAGAGAATGGGAGTATGCGGCGGTAGCGGCAACCTCAATGCATTTGTATCCAGGTGCGGACACGGTAGAACAGGCAGCTAAGCGGATGACAGATGCAAACTGGTATGTGCGATATAATAATTCTTTGACATTGAGCCTCATTGCGGATGATGAAAGAATTGAAGACATTCTTCAGAGTAAAGACCGGTATGCAAGAGAAAGCATGCTGTATGCTAAGGAAAAAACACATAAGTGAGGGAGGATCTGTTGATGACATGGCTAAGAGTAATCGTTGAGTTTATTAATGTTTTCTTTTTTATTTATATGACCGGATATGCAATGTTCTTATTCTTATCAGCAATCAGCGGCGCTATTGTTATGCATAAGAATGCAAAAAGAAGTCGATTCAGAAAAAGATTGTATTTGGAGCATTCAGAGAACTACCAACCGGTATCCCTGTTGGTACCTGCATATAATGAAGAAGAGACAATTCTCGACGCAATTCACTCCCTGATGAAAATTGATTACGCTGAATATGAAATTATCGTAATCAACGACGGTTCTACAGATCGGACGGCAGAACAGTTGATAGACTTGTTTAATATGAAAAAGATAGAAAGACCGGTAAGACGGCAGGTAAGGTCAAAAAAAATTTTCGATATTTGGGAGGCAGTGGATACCAAGGTGCCTTTGACTTTAGTTAATAAAGAAAACGGAGGGAAAGCGGATGCTCTTAATACAGGGATTAATGCTGCCAGATATGGGTTTTTTATGAGCATGGATGCAGACAGTGTCTTGCAGAGAGATGCGCTGAAAAAAATGATGGAACAATTTATTGCAGACAGAACAGTCATTGCCTGTGGCGGAAATATAATGGTTGCTAATCAAGCAGTAATTCAAGATGGAGAAGTCATCAGCAACTATTTTCCGAGAAAACTCGTCGTTCTAATGCAGTTACTTGAATACTGCCGTTCTTTCCTCGGTTCTCGTATTTTCTTCGATGCATTCGGCGGTAATTTGATCATTTCCGGCGCATGTGGGCTCTTTAAAAAGAATATTGTGATTCAAGCGGGTGGATATAATACAGATACTGTGGGTGAGGATATGGAATTGGTTGTAAAGCTTCACCATTTTTGCCGTAGCAATCAGATACCTTATCGCATTGTAAATGAACAGATGGCGGTATGTTGGACGCAAGTTCCGGAACGGATATCTGATCTAAGAAAACAGCGGCGCAGATGGCATATGGGAATGATCCAAAGTATTATATTACATAGAGAATTAATTTTTAATGGGGCATATGGTTTGACCAGCTTTATCTCAATGACGTATTATCTCATCATGGAGAGTTTGGGTCCGTTAATTGAAGTTATAGGGCTTGTAAATATTATTTTGGCAATGAACTTGGAAATGATCAATATAGACTTTATGATCTCTTATTATTTTCTGTTCCTGCTTTTTAGCGCAGCAGTTACCGTAATCACCTTTTTCTCCAGAATATACATGAGTGCTTTCAAAGTCACATTTTGGCAGGTCATTGTCGTGGTGATAAGTTCCGTACTTGAAGGGTTGGGGTTCAGACAAATGGTTACATTTTTCCGATTGAGTGCGTTTATCCATTACAATAAAAATAAAACAGAATGGGGGAAAATTAAGAGAAAAACACATTATAGAGCAAATCCGAATGAAAATGGGAGGAATAAGTGATGTCAAATAGAGGAAAAGGTGCAGGTCTCCTTTCGCTCCTTTGGAAAGCGGTACTGGCCATAGTAGTCATCGTGTTGCTCATAGTGGGAGGTATGTTAGCACAACAAAGTGTGGATACGCCGGAAAGCAATGCTAAAAAAGATATAAAGTATGTATTTCTTTTCATCGGTGACGGAATGGGGCTGTCCCATGTGGAGGCTGCACAAAAATATAGCGGGGAACAGTTTTCCTTTACGCAGATGGATGTCCATGGAGTGGTCAACACGGATAACGCATATGGTGAGGTGACTGACTCAGCTGCGGCAGCTACTGCGATGGCTTGTGGGGAAAGAACCGCAAATGGTGTGCTTGGCATGTCAAAAAATTTAGAAAAACCGTATGATACAATTTTAGAAAAATTGAAGAAGAAGGGCTGGCATACAGGAATCGTTACCACAACGCCGATTAACCATGCGACGCCTGCTGCATTTTATGCTCATGTGAAAGATCGAAGGGACTATTATAATATAGGACTTCAGGTAATAGAAAATGGGACTGTGGATTATTTAGCGGGAGGAGCTTTCGAAGAGTGGAATAAAAAAGGAAATGATTTATACGCACTGGCGAAAAGCAAGGGTTATACCGTGCTTGATCATTCGTTGGAGGTGTTGAACTCACCGGAAAAGAGACATTTACCAATAATTGCCACGCTAAAGGGCAGCTATAACGGATCGTCTATGGAGTATGAGCTTGATCGGTTAAGGCGAGAGGAAAGAGGGGATAATATAGCTTCCCTGCCTAAGCTTGTCAAGAATGGCATCAGTACATTAGGGTCTGAAAACAGGTTTTTTATGATAGTGGAATCAGGAATGATAGATAGTGCTAGCCATTGCGGAGATGTGGGCAGTGCTTTAGCAGAAACCGTAGTTCTGGATCAATCTGTACAGGAGGCATTAAAATTTGCAGACAATCATAAAGATGAGACGCTGATTCTTGTAACTTCGGATCATGAAAGCGGAGGCCTAACCTTAATGCCTGGAAGTAATCTATCAATCTACAAAAATCAGAAGATCAGCTATAGTCGTTTTGAAAAAATGATAAAAGAGATTATTGATGCAGGCTTCCAATTTGATGAAGGAATGAAAAGGATAAAGAAATATTTTAATATGGGTAGTGAGGCGGATATTTCATTATCTTCAAAAGAAATAAGGCAGTTGCAAATAGCCTATCAAGAAGCGATCGATAGTGGAAACAAAAAAGATTTGTTTGTTAACTTAGTATTTCAGCTCTTGCAGAAAAAGTCAAAGATTTCTTTCCATTCAAATGGTCACACAGGGGAGCCAGTTGAAATTTATGCACAAGGTGTAGGAGCAGATCGCTTTGGCGGGTGGTACGACAATACTGCAATATATGATAAATTGAAAAAACTGCTGGACTTTTAGAATTCATCCCCAATGGCGATTGCAGATGGGCTAAATATAGGAATAGATGCATTTGTGACACAAATAAAAGTATCTCATAGCGAGATGGTTATCAATACCTATCATGTGAGCAATTTGGAAAGGATAGACTACTGTAAAATTGAAAAATAGTTTAAATACAAGCAGAAAGGAAACCTTATGGCACTGAAAGTAAAGGATTTATTGGAATTACAGAGTTTGCAGGGACTTGAACTTGTCTCTGGGGAAAAGGGGATGGAGCGTCTCGTATACTCGGCGGGAATTGCCGACTACGAATTTGCGCCTGATGTGAACTATCACAACGACAACGCTTTTGAAAAGGAGAGTTTCGTCATCTCAAGTCTGCTCTTCGCCCAGAATGACAGCAAGAGAATTTTAGACGCTGTACAAAACTTGTATAATATGGGGATATCTGCCTTCGCCTATAAAAAAGTTATCTATGACGAACTGCCTGAAGAGGTCATTGCTTTTTCCAACAAGATGAACCTGCCGATTTTCTCTTTTGGTCCGGAGCGGTATTTCGAGAATATCATCTATGAAATCATGGAGGCTGTGCAGAGAGAAGACACACAGCTTCTGGCAGAAGAGAATATCAAGAAGATGATAGAAAATGAGTTGGCAAAGGACGAGGTGACACGAATCAGCAAGAGTATTTCCCTATTGTTCAAGAAAAACGCCATGGCGGCGTATATCAAATCCTTTGCAAAAGGCAGCAAGCTGGACATGCCCAGGATTTTCAGAAACTTCTACCTCAACAAGAGCTTGAAAAATAAGGCTATGCTGTGCCGATACAACAAGGGCTTGTTTATCATACTGACTAGTGACTACGAGGAAGAAGAAAAATTTGAGCTGATATTGGGGGAGGCCATGGAAAGCCTGTCCATCGACCGGGAAAAGGTGTACGTCGCAAGGGGCAATATTTATCGCCCTTACGAGGAACTGGATCGATGTTTGAGAGAGGCCTATCAGACCTTTGCTGCCAGTGCGACCGACAACAAGGACTACGGTCAGTTTAACGAAATCGGTTCTTTCAAATATCTCATTCCGCTAAAGGACAGCTATGCACTGAACGAGTTTTCAGAGGGCATCCTGCAGCCGATTCTGGACAAGGAAGAATATCTCAACACGGTCATCACGTTGGTCATCAATAATGGAGATATCACCAGTACAGCCTTAGAATGCAACTGCCATCAAAATACAATCCGCTACCGGCTGTCAAAGGTCAGAGAGCTGATCGGCGCAAGCGGTAAGACCGAATTTGAATTCTATAACGAACTCTCTACGGCAGTGAGGATCTATCTGCTAAAGAAACAAGCAGCCCTATGAGGCTGCTTATTTGATGGATTTGATTTTGATGTCGCTGATGCTGTCGGCCGCCTGCCCAACCTTGTTGGCCAGTTTGTTGAGGTCCTTGGAGAACTCCCTGATGATGATGATGTCCCGAAGGGAGGCTTTGTATTTGTCCAGGTCGTTGATGTTCTCCCAATAAAGCCGCTTGATCTGATTTTCGTTCTTCTTCGCCTTTACTAGATAATCCCAGAAGTTTTCGATACTGTCTTCAGACCATTCGCTCATGGCACAGGTGAGAGAATAGATCGAGGCATCGATCAGCTTGGCCATCTCGATGTTTTTGGCGGTAGGCGTGTAGTTGAAAAAGATTAAAAAGTCTTTTAGATCCTTGATCTTGTCGGTGATATCGTCGATGTCTCTGGATACGGAGAAAAGATCATGGCGATCCAGAGGTGTAATGAAAGAGTTTTCTACATAATCGATCAGATCGCGACGAATTTTATCTGCATTCTTTTCACAGCTTTCTATCTGTTCTGCCAACTGCATATCGCCGGTGCTTATGTATTTTAACAGGAGAGAGATGCTCCTTGAGGTGATTTCACACTGTCTCGTCAGCATGTGGTAAAAATCGGGACGTTCTTTTTTCTTAAAGAAGTTTTTCTTTTTTTTCGTTTTTTTCATTTTCTTACCTTCCTTATATCAGATTCATGGCAAAGAAGACCCCGGCGCCGATGACTGCAGATGCCGGAATCGTAATCAGCCATGCTACGATGATTTTTTTGGTGATGCCCCAGTTGACAGCCTTTGGGGTGTTGCTGGTTCCTACGCCCATGACTGACGATGTGATGACCTGGGTCGCACTGATTGGCAAACCCGTTAAATTTGCGATGGTCACGACAAAGATGGTCGCCATCTGGGAGGCGAAGGAGTTGTGGATGTCAATCTTGCAGATATCCATGCCCACTGTCTTGATCATGTTGTATCCACCGGTGATGGTGCCGATGGCCAGAGCTGCAGAGCAGGCGAAGATCAGCCATAGAGGGATCTCAATGTCTGCAGAATAGAATCCGGCAAGTCCGATGGCGATGAGACCCATGACTTTCTGTGAGTCATTGCTGCCGTAGCTGAAGGCAAGGAAAAAGCTGCTCAGCTTGTGGAGGATCATAATCCGCTTATTCCAAACGATGGTGGCATTTTTCAGCATACGGTTCTGCAGCTTGAGAAAGAGATAGCCGAAGAGAAAGCCTACCAGTGGGGAAATTAACATCGCTAAGATCACCTTGATGAAAATCATATACCATTCTATATATGCAAAGCCATAGGCGGCAATGCCGCTGCCGATCATGGAGCCGATCATGGAATGAGAGGCACTGGAGGGCAGCTTGACAATCCAGGTAAAGACATTCCACACCATGCTTCCGGCAAAGGCTGCAGCGACAAAGGTATAGCAGATATCGGGCTTCCCTGCCAGGACGGGAGAAATATCAATGATGTTTTCAGAGATGGTATATGCAACGGCAGTTCCCAAGGCGATAGCGCCTAAAAAGTTAGCAACGCCAGCGATAAAGACTGCTCTTCCAGGTGAAATCAGCCTGGAAGAAATAGTTGTAGCGACGACAGTGCCGCCATCGTGCATACCGTTTATATAAGCGAAGATCAGGCCGATGCCTATCATAAAATAAAACATATCATGATTCCAAACCTTTCATATGTTGTAACAAAATTATATAAGGTTAGCGGGCTTTTTTGCTTTGTAGCATTACTCAATTTCTGGATATTTTTTTGTAAAATATATAAATTTTCAAATAATACAAAAAATGCGGCCTAAATTTTGAGTTTTATCAAAACACCAAATGAGAGAAAATTGCTACAATTTAGCTATCCTAGGACACAGGACTTATTTATTCCACTTTTAAGGAGAACACAAATGAAAAAAAAGGAAAAACCAACAAGAGTAAAAAGAAAGCCCAATATGTTAGAGGCGCTTTCTGCTGTCATCGTACTATTAGTTATCTTCTTCTTCGGATCTCTGGCTGACTTGTCGGCGCCAGCCCTGATCGGCGTCGCGGTTTGCTGGGTCGTCTTCATCGGATGGCGCTGCGGATACAGCTGGGCTGAGATGGAAGACTATACTGCCGACAAGATCAAATCCGCAGCACCTGCCATGTCAGTATTGATCGCGGTAGGATTCCTACTGGGTTCCTGGATGTATTCCGGAACGATTCCAATGTTCATTTACTATGGCGTACAGCTGGTAAGTGAAAAATGGATCTTAGTATCAGCTTTTGCCCTCTGTGCAATCTTTTCAACCTGCACAGGCACTTCATGGGGCTCTGCGGCAACAGCGGGCATTGCCATGATGGGTATTGCTACAGCGATGCCAAATGTCAATATCGCGGCTGTAGCAGGCGCCTGCTACACTGGAGCCATCTTTGGAGACAAGCTGTCACCACTTTCTGACACTACAATTCTGGCTGCATTATCCACGAAAAACGATATTTTTGACCATATCAGACATATGTCAAAGACTGTTGTCCCTGCAGCAGCTGTGGGCGTGATTATCTATGTCATCATGGGGATCAGCACAACGACGACTGGAGCTGGTCTGCCGGAAAATACTCTGCAGCTCCTGGATACTCTGGATACAGCTTTTAACTGGAATATCATCGTATTGATTCCACTGGTGATCGTCGTTTACGGCGCAGTTACAAAGAAACCATCCACGGTTGTCATGATGCTTTCCGCTATGGTAGCACTGCTTATCGGCATCTTCTATCAGGGATTTGACCTGCAGGACGGCGTATCCGCCCTCTATAATGGTTTCAATCTGGAGATGGTTGAAAATGCAAGAGAAGGTTTTGCTGCAGCTAATGCAGGAGACGATGCAATGGCTCTTCTGAATAGAGGTGGTCTGGCATCTATGCTTAAGTCCTTTATCCTGATCTACATCTGCTTCTACTTTGCAGGCATCATGGAACAGATCGGTGCCATCGAAGTGCTGCTTGGAAAGCTGCTGACTTCTGTAAAGACGAGATTTGGTTTGATCTTTGCAACCTCAATTTCCGTTATCGTACTGGTCGCTATCGGAGGAAGCTCCTCACTGGCTTTGATCCTCACCGGCGAAATGTACAGCGAGAAATACAAAGAGATGGGGCTTTCCACACTGAATCTGTCAAGAACTATGGAAGACTTTGGTACTGGCCTGGCAGGATTTATTCCTTGGTCCGGATCCGGCGTTTACTACCCTTCCGTTCTGGGCGTACCTATCATTCAATATCTGCCGTACTGCTTCATGAGCTATGCAGTATGGGTGCTCGCTTATGTATATGCTGCAACGGGCATCTGCATTAAGCCATTAGAAAAAGAAACTGCTGAAGAAACTCCAGTGGAGGAGGCAAAATAATGATACCTGATATGCACGTACATACGAGATGGTCAAGTGACTCAAAGACGCCTGTGGAGGCGCAGATAGAGAGAGCCATCGATCTGGGCATGAAGAGTCTGTGCATCACAGACCACCAGGATTTTGACGCACCGCCGTTTCCGCCGGACTATTTCAAATTTCTCCTGAACGATGTGGGGGACGACGATACTACGGCGGCCTATGTAGCGGATTTGACGGCGCTGAAGGAAAAGTATCAGGACAAGATTGAACTGCTGATTGGCATCGAGCTGGGGATTCAGCCCCACCTTACAGAAAAGCTCAACGAATATGCATCAAAGTATCCCTTTGACTTTATCATCGGCTCCACCCATACCTTTCATAAGATGGATGCCGAAGATAAGCGTCACTATGAAGGCGTGGACATTGAGACGGCGGTCAGACAGTATTTTGAGGATGAGCTTGCCAATGTCAAAGGCTTTCAGCATTTTGACGTAGCAGGGCATATGGACTTTGTCCTCAGATACGGTCCCGGCGCAAGGGAGACCTTCTCTTATCCAAAATACGGCGATATCATAGACGAGATATTGAAGGAGCTGATCACGACTGGGCGTGGCATTGAGTGCAACACTTCGAAGTATAAAGCGAAGAACATGATCAATCCGAACAAGGAGATCATCAAAAGATATGCTGAACTCGGCGGCGAAATCATCACCTTCGGCTCCGACGCCCATGTGGCGGAACGGCTGGGCGAGGGTTTTGAGGAAGTCAGCCAGATGGTAAAGAGCTACGGCCTTTCCTACTATGCTGTATTCAGACAGCACGAACCAGACTTTATTAAAATTGATTAGAAAAGCTGCCGCACCCAATGGTGCGGCAGTGATTGTTTTTGCAAAAAATTCTACTTTGAAGAGATATTAAAAGATAGACAATTTTGATAATTTATACTATAATAATAACAGCTGAACACTTATTTATTTAGACGCATAGTGCTGATCAACGTAAATGAGGCCGGGCATGACATGTATTTGTCGTGTCCGTTTTTGGTTTTTGACTAGAAGGAGGACTAGAATATGCTGGAAGAATATATTGACGAACAAGCTGTCATTGAAAAACTGCAGGAATGTATCGCAATCAGAAGCATCAAGGGGGAGGCGGAGCCGGGTATGCCTTACGGCAGAGAGGTAAACCGAGCGCTGGCATATACCCTGGACCTGGCTGCGGAAATGGGATTTCGGACGGTAAATATAGATGGCCATGTTGGTTATGCAGAATACGGTGAAGGTGCGGAGATGATCGCCGTCCTCAGCCATTTGGATATTGTGCCAGAAGGCGATGGGTGGACTTACCCGCCTTTTGAAGGACGCATCGTAGACGGAAAAATCTACGGACGGGGTACTACCGATGACAAAGGTCCACTCATCGCATCCCTCTTTGCCCTGAAGGCGTTGAAGGATTCTGGCAGCCAGCTGAAGCGGCGTATACGGGTTATTTTCGGAACAGATGAGGAATCGGGCAGTCATGATATGATCAGATACAAAGAGACAGAAGAACTGCCAGTTATGGCCTTTACGCCGGACGCCGATTATCCCGTCATCTTCTCGGAAAAGACCCTTGTCAATCTCAGGCTGACAAAGCACTTGGCGAAAGAGCCGTCTCAGTGGAATCTGTCGGTGGCAAAGGGCGGAAGTGTGGTAAACCAGGTACCCGACAGTGGACAAATGACGCTTTGCAAGGGTGGGGACACTATCGAATTTGCAGCAAAAGGCGTTGCGGCTCATGGAAGTACACCTGAAATCGGCGAAAATGCCATCGACAATCTGATTCAGAAGTTCACACAGCATCCCTGCTTTGCAGAAAGCGGGAAAAAGTTGGAGGCGTTCGCTGACTTTTATATGGACCATCTGTTTGCTGGAGCAGATGGCAGCGGCTTTGGCGTAAACTGCAATGACAGCGAGCTGGGCGACGTTACAATAAATGTCGGACTTCTTTCTGGAGATGGTGAAAAGATACAATTGACCTTGGACTGCCGCTTTCCGACATTGATGGATATTGAGAAATGTTTGCAGAAAATCAGAGCAGTCTGTCAGAAAGCATTGATCCAGATGGAAGTAACAAAAAATAAGCCGGGGGTCTATGTACCGAAAGACCATCCATTGGTCAAAATTTTACAGAGGGTCTACGAAGAGGAGACAGGAGAGCGCTGTGAACCCCTGGCCATCGGGGGAGGCACCTATGCAAAGGCTCTGCCAAATACTGTTGCCTTCGGCCCCATCTTCCCAGGCCGCCAGAATCGGATTCACGAAAGCGATGAGTATATTACCGTGGAGGAGCTGATGAAAAATGTGCAGATCATTACCCGGGCAATGTATGAACTGGCAGCCGATTAAGTATACAAGTGATTTTGTCACATTTTGTAGACAATAAACAATATTTATGCTATATTGGGTGTTAAGAGGCGAAACAAATTTGCGCCAAGAGTAGGAGAGTGACTGCGATGTATGATGAGAACACAGTGTATGTCATCGGTCACGGAAAGACCAGCTGTGATAACGCCATAACCAGCAGATTCAATATTTTCTTTATCGGATTTGTCGTAGATGTCAGAGATGACTCGATTGTCGATTTAGAATGTACGGCGACTATTGACATTACCAGCAGGTTTGTCAAGGACTTGTTCCGCGGCGGCACGCTTGGGCGTTATGACGAGAAACTGATCGAGATGGTCAGGCGCAGATATTTTGGATCATCCCAGAAGGCGATCATCACGGCCTACAAGGACGCGGTCAAGAAATATCAATTAGTCAGAGAAGAATATTATTCTTAAGCTGCTTTATTCAGTTTCGTTGCAGTCGATAGCCAAGACTGGAACATCACGAATGAAATCCAGCATAAAACAGAGAGCTTTATAGCTTTGTTTTGTGCTGGTTTTTTGTTTTAAAAGCGCTTTAATACGGTGGAGGTGTAGCATGTTAAAAGAAGAGTTGATCACATATTTAAAAAGGGAAAAGGTGCGAGGTGCATTCTTGATCAAGGACTTGTCTGACGGAGAAACCTTTTGTCATGAAGAAATACGGCAAGTTCCGTCTGCCAGCCTGATCAAAATGTATATTCTCATAGAAGCCTTTAAACGCATCAAAGAGGGAACTCTCACGCTGGAAGAAGAGATAGCCGTTCATGAGGAAGATGTTGCAGCGTTCAGTGTTCTTCAATTCCTAAAACCCAGAGCATATCAACTGGAAGAACTGCTGCGATTGATGATCGTCTACAGCGATAATACGGCAACCAATGTGCTGATAGACTTTTTCGGCATGGATTCCCTCAATCAACTGATGCAGCAGATCGGCTGTAAGACTTCAGTCATACAGAGAAAGATGATGGACTTTGCCGCAGCAGGGGAAGGGCGGCAAAACTATACGTCTGTTTCGGATATGGCAAATCTGCTGGAACGGATGTACCGTGGCAAGCTGCTGGGACAGCCTTTTGATGAACAGATGCTGGAAATCATGAAAGGCCAGGCGGACGAGGAAGCCATGCGGCGGCATTTGCCAGACGAGATCGTCATCGCCCGCAAAAGCGGCGAGCTGGCTGCGCTGGATCACGACATGGCTATTGTCTATACGGAGCAGCGGGATTATATTTATGTATTTTTTTCCTGGGAAACAGGGGACAACAATTGCGGCCGAAGAGTCTTAGCGGAGACTTCCAAGCTGGTCTTCGATTATTTCCGGGATAAATAAGCTATTTATGAATTGGAGGTACAAAATGGAAAACAAGGAAACCAAAAGAACGGCGAACTTTTCCGCAAATGTCAGCGGAGACGAGTATCAGCCATATGTTCCTGCGACAGAGAACATAAAAGAATTTACCGTGCGTGCCATTGTCATCGGCTGTATTTTGGCCTGTCTCTTCGGAGCAGCAAATGCCTATCTGGCGATGAAGATCGGTATGACCATCTGTGCGTCGATTCCGGCGGCGGTCATCGGCATGGCAGCACTCAAGTGCTTCAAGAACGGAACAGTGCTGGAGAACAACATCATTCAGACCGTAGGCTCGTCAGGCGAAGCACTTGCTGCAGGCGTGGCATTTACCTTGCCGGCGCTGTTACTGATGAACCTGGATATCAAAATCGTCACGATCTTTGCGATTTCGGCTCTGGGCGGGCTGCTGGGATGTCTGCTGATGGTGCCCCTGCGCAAGTTCCTGATCAAAGACGAACACGGCAAGCTGCCTTATCCGGAAGGAACCGCATGTGCGGAAGTCGTGGTAGCAGGCAAAGAGGGCGGAACCACGTCAAAGATGTTATTTAAGTCACTGGGAATCGGCGCGGGATTTAAATTCCTCACCAACGGACTGTGCATCTTTCCAGAGGAACTGGACGTGCCGTTTAAAGGCCTGCTTAAGGGTGGCAGCGTGGGACTGGATGTCTATCCGTCACTATTGGGCGCAGGATTCCTGGTAGGACCGAGAATCGCAGCCATGTCTCTGGCAGGTTCTGTCATCGGCTGGTTCGTCATCCTGCCTACGATTTATTTTATCGGACAGTACGCGCCGGAGGCAATCGGTCTGGCCGATCTGCCGATTTCTCAGTTAGACCACTGGGATCTGTGGACCTATTACCTAAAATACATCGGCATCGGTTCTGTCGTCATGGGCGGCTTTATCAGCCTGTTCAAAGCGGCGCCGATTATATTTAAGTCATTCAAAGGTACTTTTGCAGCATATAAGCTGAAGGAAAGTGAAGTAAAGAGAACGGACAGAAACATCGCAAAGAATGTTCTGGTCATCGGGATTATCGTGATTCTGGCAATCATTGCGTTTTTACCAGTTTTTCCGAGCGTCCTGGCTGGAAGCATCGGTGCTATTCTGGTGCTGATATTCGGATTTATCTTTGTGGCGGTATCTGCGCACCTGGTAGGTTATGTGGGAAGCTCCTCGAACCCGATTGTGGCTATGGCAATCGGCGGACTGCTGGTGACGGCTATTTTGTTCAGAACCATGGGATTCAACGGAACTAGCGGCACAATCGCTACCGTTGTCGTGGGCTCCATCATCTGCATTGCCATCGGTGTATCCGGCGATATGGCACAGGATTTGAAGACAGGCTTCCTCTTAGGCGCTACGCCAAAGAAACAGCAGTATGGACAGATGATCGGCGTTCTGACTTCTGCTCTGGTCATGGGCGCGGTCATCATCATGCTGAACAACGTCTATACCATCGGCAGCAAAGATCTGGCGGCACCACACGCTTCCATGATCAAGTCTCTGGCGGAAGGCGTGATGTCAGGAAACCTCCCTTGGGCGTTAATTCTGATCGGTATGGGCATCGCTGTTGCCGTATGGCTCATGGGCGGTTCCGTGCTGCCGTTCTCTGTAGGCCTTTACTTGCCAATTCACCTCAGCGTGACCATGATGATCGGCGGCGCTATTAGGGGAATTGTAGACAATAGAAAATCCTACAGTGATGGAACCAGAGCAAAGAAAATTGAGAAGGGCACCATGTATGCGTCCGGTTACATTGCCGGTGACGCTTTGATGGGCGTATTGGCGACCTTCCTGATTTACATCGGAACAGGCGTAGACACCTGGATTTCGGGAACGGACAACGCGTGGGTATCTTTCGCATTCTTCCTGCTCGTCATCGGTTATTTCTGTTACGAAGTATTCAGTGGCAGAGATGAAGATAAGCTGGAAGGCAGAGACCTGATGATGTAAAGAATACATAAGAGGAGTAAGCAAAATGAAAATAGAATCGGTAGAATTAAAGCGTGTCAGTATCCCCTTGAAAAAGCCGTTTAAGACGGCGCTGCGCAGGGTGGATACTGCGGAAAATATCATTGTAGTCATGACTGCTGACGATGGAACAAGGGGCTACGGCGAAGCCCCGCCCACCGCGGCAATTACCGGCGACACCGATGAAACGATTATTTCTGCCATCAAAAATTCCATTGCTCCGGCGATTACGGGTCTGGACATTGAGGACTTGGAGGAAGTCATGTACCGCCTGCAGCATTCCATAGAAGGCAATACCAGCCCAAAGGCAGCCTGTGACATGGCGGTCTACGATTTGTGGGGCAGGCATTACGGACAGCCGCTGTACAAGCTGCTCGGTGGATACAGGAAGGACCTGGAAACGGATTTAACCATCAGCATCAATGAACCTGCAGAGATGCGGGAGGATGCCCTTGCCGCCATCAGTCAGGGGTTTCACGCCTTGAAGCTGAAAGTGGGAATTGACTCGGCGCTGGACGTCAAGCGGGTAAAGGCGATACGAGAGGCTGTGGGACCGGACATCAAACTGCGGCTTGATGCGAATCAGGGCTGGACTGCTGACGAGGCGATTTGCACAATCCGCAGGTTCGAGGACATGGGCCTGGATATCGAATTCGTGGAACAGCCGGTGAAGGCCCGTGACTTTGCAGGGATGAAAAGGGTTCATGACAATGTTCACACCAAAATCATGGCCGATGAAAGCATGTTTTCCCCGAAGGATGCCATAGAGCTGCTCCATATGGAGGCAGTAGATCTGGTCAACATCAAGCTGATGAAGTGCGGCGGGATTCATAACGCCCTGAAGATAGCGGGGATTGCCGAGACTTATGGAGTAGAGTGCATGCTGGGCTGTATGATCGAGAGCAAAGTCAGTCTGACGGCTGCTGCACATCTGGCCGCTGCCAAAAAGAACATCACCCGCGTGGATCTGGATGCAGCTATTTTGCTGGCAGAAGACCCCGTACAGGGCGGATTCGAAAAGGATATTCCGCACTTTTCTGTGACCGATGCGCCGGGACTGGGCATTACAGGTATAGAGAGATTGATGGAATTGTAGAGAGAAGAAAGGGGTTGTTGCACTAAGACCGAGTAATCCATGGATCAGATCAAACGGCGCAA
>URXI01000035.1 GCA_900551775.1 uncultured Eubacterium sp.
CTAGGCGATGCCGATAGAGCAGGTGCAAAAAATACTTGGGCATTCGCAGATTGATACCACAATGCAATATGCAATCGTAAATCAAACGAATGTGAAAACATCTCATCAAAAGTATATGGCTTGATGCAAATTGAGATTTGTCGGGGATGATAGATGGGTGATTACATAAGATTGGATGAAGCCTGTGAATTGACTATGGGACAGTCTCCAAACTCGAATAGCTATAACGAGACGGGTGATGGGTTGCCTTTTTTTCAAGGTAATGCCGATTTTGGAGAAATGTATCCTAAAGAAAGAGTATGGTGTAATGCACCAACGAAAATTGTTGAAACACACACACTGTTAATTTCTGTGCGGGCACCTATAGGAGCCTTGAATTTTTCTTGTACAAGAAGTTGTATAGGTCGAGGATTGGCTGGACTGACGCCTAAGATCGGATATGAAATAAAATATATATACTACTGCTTAAAAGCAAAAAACGTTGAACTAAATGCAAAGGGAACTGGAAGTACGTTTAAAGCAATATCAAAGAACGCCCTAGGGGAAATTTTGATTAGGTGTAGGGATAGAGGGGATCAACGCCTGATAATAGAAATACTTGATAAAATAAATACGCTAGTAGTAGCAAGACGACATCAAATAGAATATCTTGATACCCTTATCAAAGCCCGATTTGTCGAGATGTTTGGTGATATGGCGAATCCTGAATGTCAACACCCGAAATATAAACTTATTGAGGCGTGCAGAGAAGCGGATGATATTAAGTGCGGACCATTTGGAACACAGCTCAATAAAGATGAATACAAAACGGAAGGTGTTGCTGTATGGGAAATTCCACAAATAAATAGTGGTTTCACTGAGAGACCAATACATTTTTTGACGAAAGAAAAAGCAGAACAGTTAAAATCATACTCTATTATCCCGGGGGATATTGCTATGTCCCGCAAGGGAAATGTAGGAAAATGTGGTTTATTCCCAGATAATTATGAGCCTGGTATTATTCACTCAGATGTACTTCGTATTCGCATTGATATTAATCGATTAAATCCATGTTTTATGATGCATCAACTTCATTATAGTGGCGCAATTCATAGACAGATTGAAATGATAAGTTCTGGCGCAATTATGGCGGGGATAAATGTTACGAAGTTAAAACACATAGAGATACATATACCCCCGTTAGAACTGCAGGAACAGTTCGCAACCTTCGTCGCCCAGGTCGACAAATCAAAAGTTGTGTAAATACCTGGTGTTTTGTAGTAGAATGAAGACAGGATAAGTTGTTATTTTGCTGAAGAATTGTCTTATGAGGGAAGGGGGATGTTTAAGCGTGACAAACTTTGATTATTTAAAAAAGGAATCTAAATTTAACACCTTTGCAGATGTTGCTATTGCTGCCGAGAAAGTCTTACAAATCGATAAAGAATCCAGTGTAATAAATTGCCGTCGCGCAATGGAGTTCGCAATCAAATGGATGTATTCAATAGATAAGTTCCTTGAAATGCCCTATCAGGATAATCTAATCAGCTTGATGAGTACAGAAGATTTTCATGATCTTGTAGATGATGCATTATGGAAGCGATTAGATTTGATTCGCAAAATTGGAAATCGTGCAGCACATAATGGACGAAGGATCACAGAAGATGAAGCTGTATTGTGTTTGCAGAATTTGTTTATCTTCATGGATTATGTATCATATTGCTATTCGGATTCTTATGAGGAACGTTCGTTTGATCGTGAACTGCTGCTGAAAAAGGATTTAGAACCATCTGTTGTAACCTCTGCTGATGACGATGTGGATTTAAAAGCATTGATTGAAGAAAATAAGGCGCTAAAGGAAGAATTAACATCCAGACGTGAGGAACAGCAGCAGACTTATGTCCCAAAGCCATTGGAACTATCGGAATACAAGACTCGGAAAATATATATAGATGAGATGCTATTGGATGCAGGCTGGACGGAGGGTAAAGACTGGATAAATGAGGTCGAACTTCCAGGGATGCCAAATAAATCAGAGGTTGGATTTGCAGATTATGTGTTATATGATGATAGACATCGTCCATTAGCAGTAATAGAGGCAAAGAGAACATGTGTTGACGTTTCAAAGGGAAGGCAACAGGCAAAATTATACGCCGATTTCTTGGAAGCGGAGTATCAAAGGCGTCCCGTAGTATTCCTCACGAATGGGTTTGAAACCAGAATCATTGATAACCGATATCCAGAGAGAAAAGTGGCAGTAGTCTATTCAAAAAGAGATTTGGAAAAAATGTTTAACTTACAGACAATGAAAACAAGTCTCAATCATATTTCTGTGGATAAGCATATTGCAAGTAGATATTATCAAGAAGGTGCTGTCAAAGCAGTGTGTGACAGCTTTGACAAAAGAAATCGTAGAAAAGCACTGCTCGTTATGGCAACTGGTTCAGGAAAAACGAGAACAGTCATAACGCTATGTAAAGTTCTGCTGGATGCTGGATGGGTAAAGAACATACTATTTTTGGCAGATCGAAATTCATTAGTAACGCAGGCAAAAAGGACATTTGTCAACCTTTTGCCTGATTTATCATGCGTTAATTTGGTGGAAGAAAAGGATCATTACACAGCCCATTGCGTTTTCTCAACTTATCAGACGATGATGAACTGTATTGATTCGGTAAAAGATGAAAGCGGAAAATTATTCACATGTGGTCATTTTGACCTTGTAATATGTGATGAAGCACATCGGTCTATTTATAATAAATATAGAGATATATTCAATTATTTTGACGCGCCTTTAGTTGGCCTTACGGCAACACCAAAAGATGAAATCGATAAAAACACATATGGTATTTTTGATTTGGAAAACGGTGTACCAACATATGGGTATGAATTATCACAGGCTGTTAAAGATGGCTATCTTGTAGATTTTATCACCGTGGAAACAAAGTTAAAGTTCATTGAAGAAGGCATTGCGTATGATGAATTATCAGAAGCTGATAAGGAAGTTTACGAAGAGACATTTGAGTCTGAAGATGGAGAATTGCCGGAACGTATTAGTTCTTCAGCGTTGAACACATGGATTTTCAATGCAGATACAATAAAACAGGTATTAAATATATTAATGCGCGATGGGTTAAAAGTGGATTATGGTCAAAAACTGGGAAAGACAATCATCTTTGCAAAGAACCATGATCATGCAGAGAAAATACTGGAAGTGTTCAACAAGGAATACCCACAGTTTAGCAAAAATGGAAACCCGTTCGCAAAAGTAATCGACAATTACATGACATATGCACAGAGCGCAATTGACGAGTTCTCTGAGGCGAAGAAGATGCCGCAGATAGCTATATCTGTGGATATGCTGGATACCGGAATCGATGTACCAGAAGTATTGAATCTTGTTTTTTTTAAGAAGATCATGAGCAAAGCAAAGTTCTGGCAGATGATTGGCCGTGGTACTAGGTTATGTCCAGGGTTAATCAATGGTGAGGACAAGGATAAGTTCTACATTTTTGACTTCTGCGGAAATTTTGAATTCTTTCGAATGAATCAGGGTAGGCCAACTGCCAATATGATTGCCTTGCAAGGTGCAATTTTTACGCTACAATTTGAAATTGCATACAAGCTGCAAAACCTGGAATATCAAAAGGAGAGATTAGTTGCGTATCGTAATAAGCTGGTTCAATTTATGTCAGATAAAGTACAAGAATTAAATCGTGAAAATTTTGCGGTCAGACAGCATCTGAAATATGTTGATACCTATGCAACTGCATCAAATTATCAGTCGTTAACGTTCGAGGATACTTTGGTGGTAAGAGAAGAACTGGCGCCGCTTATTCAGCCAGACAATGATGAAGCAACTGCAGTTCGTTTTGATGCTTTGATGTATGGCATGGAATTAGCTTTTCTTTCCGGAAAAGGATACGGAAGACATAAAAGTGATTTATTCAAGAAAGTGAATGGAATTGCAAGCGTAGCAAATATTCCAGAAATCCAAATGCAGGCAGAACTGATTAACAAAATATTAAACACAGATTATGTTGAACGAGCTGGAATAGAGGAGTTTGAACATATAAGAGAAAGTCTTCGCAATTTAATGAAATATCTTCCTAAATATGGATTGAAGTACGATACGGATTTTACAGATGAAATACTTTCTACAGAGTGGAATGAATCAGAACTTGAAAATGATGAGCTTAAGAATTATAAGGCAAAAGCAGAATTCTATATTCGTCAGCATCAGGATAATATTGCTATTTCAAAATTGAAAACGAATCGACCGCTGACTACGACGGATGTAGAGACTCTCGAACAGATTTTATGGAATGAAGTCGGCTCAAAAGAGGATTATGAAAGAGAGTGTGGGCATAAGCCATTAGGAGAATTTGTCCGCGAGATCGTCGGGTTGGATATGAATGCGGCAAAAGAAGCGTTTTCAGAGTTCCTTGACAATGCGGATTTAGATAGCAGACAGATCTATTTTGTAAATCAGATTGTTGAGTATATTGTTCATAATGGCTTGCTGAAAGATTTGTCTGTACTTCAGGAATCACCATTCACTGATAGAGGAAGTATTGCAGAGATATTTACTGATCTGACGGTTTGGACGGGGATTCGCAAGACGATAGATCAGATAAATTCCAATGCAGCAGCGTAAGGGATAATCCTTTTGAAGACGTGAAAAGTTACGGTCTTCTCCAAAGCAAATATTGTTAGAAGATGGATGCGATAACCAATGCTATTTTGAATAGCTGCGAGCTGAAAATCATGCCTGGCATGAGGGTCGTTACAATATCAAGAACCAAGATATCTTGGACGGGACATATGTCCGTGCGAGTATTAGTAAATCTATCTCTTTGGTAATTCCATTTTTGGAACTAAGAATGTTATGATTTTATTTAATGTATAATGACAAATGGGGGGTATATTCGTCGATGAGTAATAGAAGTGCATTATCGATAAGTTAGAAAAGGAACAACAACTGTGATAAAATATTTACAAATCCAACATTTACTGTGCTTTTACCTAGTTTTACCCATATCTCTGGGGAGAAGGTCAGACATGCAATTAGTATACTGGAATCAGGAGGTTAACAAAATGATTGAATTTAAAAAACATATTTCGGTTGACACCAGGGTGGTATTGACGAGCAGCGGGTTTAATAGTACACGTAATCTTACTATCGGTGGTTGCAGAATGCTTGACTAAAAGGATATGAAGCGTTAAAATGTTGTTTGCAATTGAAAACGAAGAGTGCTAATAAAAGGAGGGAATATATGGCGAATTTAAACAAATTGTTTTCTGAGTTCAATGACAAAATTACATTGTCAAGTGAAAAGAGTAATAGTCTGAAGAAAAGTAGGGATGCACTTCGAAGTGATATAAAAAAATGGTTTAGCGACAAGGGGAAACCGCAACCTAAATTTTGCTGGCAAGGTTCGTATGCTATGAAAACAGTTGTAAATCCACTGGATGATAAAGAATATGATTTAGATGATGGCGTTTATATTCAAGGATATGAAGCTCAAGATATGGATGACTGGATTTCTTCTACAACAGCCCATTCATGGATAAAGGATGCGGTTAACGATAGAACGCAAATTCAAACTATTGATAAAAATACTTGCGTGCGTGTACCATATGCAGCAGGATATCATATTGATTTACCAATGTATATATGCAAGGATGATGTTGCTTATTTGGCTCACAAAAGTGATGGTTGGACTGAGAGCGATCCGAAAGCTTTTAAAGACTGGTTTGTTGGAAAAGTAGTAAGCAGTGAGTATGGAGAACAGTTACGAAGTATAGTCAAATATTTGAAAGCATGGCGCGATTATAAGAGTGTCCCATTAAAAGGGATAGAGATTACAATATTAGCTACAAATAGTTTTGATAAGTATACAGATAGAGATGATAAAAGCCTGCGAAACACACTGGAAGATATACTTTCCTGCCTAGAAGAGGAGTTTTCGTGTGTCAAACCAGTTGCTCCTGGTGAGGATTTGTTTGACGGTACAAGTGAAACGAAAAAGACAACGATCATATCTGGCTTTAAGTCTTTGAAAGAGAATCTAGATAAAGCAATTTTGGAGAATGATGAAAAGAAAGCATCGGAATATGTTAGAAAATCGTTTGGAGACAGATTTCCGTTAGGGAAAACAACAGCAAATCAAGCCTGTTACGTGGCATCAGCTATGCCGGGAGTATTAAAAAATGATGGAAGATCAGCTTAGAAGATATGTTGCTTATCTTGACGATAATGGTTATAGAGCACAGGAAGCGGATGAGAAAATAAAGATTGCTGTTAATATTGAAGGGCTGGATATAGTTCTTTGGTGTTGCATAAATAGATTTTTCCCATACGAAATACCAAAGGTTTATATCGATAAAGAGTCCAGAAAAGTTTTACCTAAGATTCCGCATCTTCATACGGATGACAGTATTTGTATTTTTGATGAAGGTAAAGTGATTCCAAACTTCAATGCCCCGGAGAAGTTATTGGCAGATACAATAGATGCTGCTATTTCTATAATTCAGGATGGTATACTGGGAAAAAATAAATATGACTTTATAGATGAATTTTTAGAGTATTGGTCAGCGAAGAGTGTCTTAAATGCGCAGATGTTTGTGAGAGAATTAGATGTTGTGCAACCAATTTATTGGTGTTGGAAAAAAGAAGATATTTTAATTGCGGAAAATAGTCAAAGATTACAAGAAGTTTCTTATGCAATAGATGGGAAAAGTAGCGAAAAAAATAATAAAGGTATGTTGATTCCAATAGACGGTGAATGTTTAGACGGAATTCCCCAAAATGATATCGATGTAATTAAGATAATTGAAAAATATTCTCCTTATACTGGGCAATACAGTTCTTTTATGAATGAGAATATTAATAACCTGTGTTTGATCATACTCAATATAACGGTTCCGGAGGGAAATATGCTTGTAGGATGGATGCATCTAGGACCGGGTATACCGAAAGGTTTTCGTAAGGGACATGTGAATTTGAAAGTGGCATTTAAGATGGCGAATAAAAAAGGTCTTGCTGTCGCAGTAAAGAATTGTCATCAAAGTCGATTGTTTACTCGTGGGGGAGATGGGAAAAAGGATACTTGGAATAAAGTCGCTATTATTGGCTGTGGATCTATTGGTGGTTTTATAACTGATGCACTGAAATTTTATGGTACGGAACAATTTATCTTAGTAGACAATGAACTACTTCAATACGAAAATATTGCAAGACATGTGGAAGGGTATTTTTCTGTGGGTATGTCAAAAGTATGCGCTTTAAAGTTTGGGTTGCAGAAGCATAATCCAAACATAGTATGCGAAACATATCAAGAAGATGCACATGTAGTTATAGAAGATAAAACACATGAACTTAATTCATGTGATGTGATTTTTGTTGCTGTTGCATCTGTTGCGATAGAACATCATATAAACCTTTTGATGTTGGATGATAGAATAACTAAGCCAGTAATGATTGTATGGGTAGAACCTTATCTGATTGGTGGACATGCAGTCATTGTTAAGAAGAAGCAGGATCTATATAAAGAAATTTTCGATGCGACAACATTTGAATTCAAGAATAGTATTGTGCAAAATGGCAGTGATTATTTAAAGAGAGAGGCAGGATGTCAATCAACTTATATGCCATATTCGGGTTTTATGGTGCAACAATTTGTTTATAGAGTTATAGATCATGTGATTTCAAATTGCTGGACGCAGAAAGGGAATTATCTGCTGACATGGTGCGGTAAATTAAGTAAAGCAGATAACTATGGAATGAAAATAAACAAAGAGTATGAACAGACCGAAGATTTTTCTTTGATTACACGTAGGATTGATTAAAATGATGATAGTTAAGCTGAATGAAATTACTGTAGAATTAACGGAACAAATGTTGATAGTAGTTAAAAAGTATATCCAAGAAAATGGACAAAGTGAAAATGGTGGAATATTACTAGGTGGCTACATCCCAGCAGAAAATAAATATGTTATTACTACTGCATCAGAACCGTGTAATAGGGATTGCAAAGGAAGATCGTATTTTGTAAGAGACTGTGAAAATGGACAAGAAATCATCAACAACTATTGGGAAGCTAGTGAAGGTAAAATAAACTATTTAGGAGAGTGGCATACACATAGTTGTAAAAAACCATACCCCTCCTATACAGATAAGAAACTGTTAAGATCATTAATAAAAGATAAAAGCAATGTTTGGGCAGAACTCTTCATGTTGATTGTTGGTAGAAATAATACGTTTTATTTGGGGATGACAAGCGAAAAATCTAAGGGAGAAATTATTGCGGAAATACAAATAGGGGGAGACAAAGATGCATTCATATTCAATAGATAGAGATTTAAGAGTACGGATTGCTATGTATATTTTTATAATAAGCATTATAATTTCTGAAATTTTAAATAATTGTTTTGCGGATACATTTGAGAATCTTGCAGTGGTGTTGAAAAATGAAAAAAGTGGAATTATTTTAAAGGTATTGGAATGGTTGGATGTTAATCAAAATATATTAGGAGTCTCGTTTTTGTATGGAATACTCACGTGGTTTTATAATGATGTGGCATGGAAATACTGTAAACTTTTACATGGTATTCCAAATTTAAGTGGCGAGTGGGAAGGGAATTTGAAGTCATCATTTAATGATGACGAGATTTCAATGGTAATGAAAGTGAAACAAACATGGAGCAAAATATCCATTCAAATTGAGTTTACAAAGACAGATTCTTTATCAAATAGTAATGTGGCAGCAATATATGTCGATGGAAGTAAGGGAGTACAGATCTTTTTCGGGTATTCAAATGATAGCTATGACGTAAGTAATAAAATGCAATCTCATACAGGGTATAATATATTAACCCTTTTAAATGACAATACGATTAAGGCAAAGTATTTTAACGATAGACAGAATCCAGATCCAAGGATTAAAGGTGGAAATAAAGGAACATTTGAATTGACAAAGAAATTGTGAAAGCAAAGCAGTCTGTGTGAGTTCTATTGATAGTATTAAGAGCCAAGATGGAAACAGATGTCTGCTAATATTAACAACGGATTTAGCGGCGCATTTGTTAGGAGAAAGACTGAGGAAACCATTTTCAAGAACAGATTATATGTGGGATAGACGAGCTCGCTGAATGAATTAACAATTTACATTGCACCTAAAGTAGAGAAGAGGTATGGAAAAAAGAAAATTAAAGAATTTTCTATAAATATGGAGTAGGGGTAATCAAACTCTTTTGGGGCAGTTTGGGAGGATTCGGAGTCTGGACAATTTAACACAAAAAGAGCTGCGGAGACTGATGGATTTCAGTCTCCGTTTTCAGTTCATATGACATTGTTATGGCTCCCGATGTTGCCTGTTTTTAGACAACCCACAATCCCTCCCGCCTGTTTACGTTATTTCTTTATATATTTCGTTTTTCTCCCTCTTCCGTCTTGGTAAATCAGCCCGTCTGCAGCCATACGTTTGAGAATACGATTGGCTGTTGCCTGACTGACATCCAGCAATTTGTCCACATCGCTTCGCGTGATATACCCATTCGTGTCAATATAATCGAGAATATGATCTGCTTCAGTCTTTGACGTATCAGAAATTGAGATATTTACATTAGCTGAGGCGTTTCGGTTTGGCAGGGTGACTTTAAAAGCGTTATTGGTTACTTCAATTTTAGGCTCCAAACCAGTTTTTGCATATGCTTTTACTATCTTTGGCATACCAGTACCGTAGGCTTCAATCAGTTCAAGTCGATAAAAAATCGCTGCTAACTTAGGATTTCTACAGACGGAAAGACCGAGCATGATATCTTCCAGAGTGATTCCAATAGGCAGACCACCAACAGAAACAAATTCGATTCGGTCATCGTATACGCTGATGAGTGTGCTGGCATTGAAAGCATAATCCCTGTGAACCAAAGAGTTCAGCAATGCTTCTCGCAGCGCTTCTTCTGGATAATCCAGGGTATCAATTCGATACAATCCTTCAAAAGTGGCTTTGGTCTGATTTCGCATATCGAGATAAGCGTACATTTCTTCCATCTGTTGAAATAGAGAGCCTCCAAATTCACGTCTGTCCTGAAATGTGGTCTTATCTGTTCCGGTAAATGTGGCAGCTTTTATCGTATGACTGCACTGGTCAGATAAAAGCAGAGCAATATTGGAGTAAATGCCATCTTGAGATATCATGCCGAGGGTCTGCATTTTAGCAGCGTCAAATGGTATGTTTCGCTTCCTGAATTGTTCTCCAGCGGCATTGAAAGTAAGGTTCTGCTCTAAAGAACGCATGGTTTCAAAGCTGTCACCGTCGGTTTCTTTGATCATTCTGCGAATGGCAGTATCTGTAGCAGGGTCAGTTGATGTACCGTTACGTACATAGACGCCGCTCGGCTTCAGGCCTTTGCTACTCAGATAATAAGGGCGATCCGTTCCTTTCTGGATGGTTACTGCGATAATGGGTTTTCCTTCGACAGTAAGCGTCTCATAATGAACAAACATTGTTATATCGGGTTTGATCGAATCGCGGATCATGTTATTCAGTTGTAAAATTACTTGATCAGCATCCTCTATACCAATGACATGACCATTGTCTTCTATGCCGATATATAATGTACCACCCCTGGTATTGGCAAAGGCGATCACTTCTTTACAAATATCTCCGGTGACTTTGGATTTTAATTCTACTATTTCACTTTCAGCGAATGTCATGAGACACCTCCTACCGTTTTCTTATTATCATTATAATCATTCTTGTCATTCTTGTCAAATTGTAATCACGTGATGAGAAAAAATGATAAAATCCACAAATAAATACGGGTGAAGTTCTACTTTGCTCTGATTACATCATTCTGACAGTGTTGCTGCTATTTCGAAAATAGGGTATACTCTTGGTTGATGTGAGGCGTAGAACTTTGAAACAAAGGCTTTCTGTAGGATTTGAAAATTTACAATAAGGCTTCCATGTTAATATGCGTTGCTTGCAGCAACGGCCAATCTCTCATACAATGGTGTTAACAAATGAGGAAAAGAGGTTATGCAAAATGTTAAACGAAAACATGAAAGCAATCAGAAAATCAAAAGGGCTTTCGCAAGAAGAACTTGGCATCAAGCTGAATGTGGTGAGACAGACGATCTCTAAATGGGAGCAGGGATTGTCAGTTCCTGATTCTGATATGCTAATCTCCATTTCAGAGGCACTTGAAACACCTGTGAGCACGTTGCTTGGCGAAACTGTGATTGAGCCCGAGGCGGATGACCTAAAGTCGATTTCTGAAAAGTTGGAGATTATAAACTTGCAGCTTGCACAAAGGAAGACCACGAGGCGAAAAATGCTCCATTGGCTGCTGATCTCCTTGTGTGTGGTCATAGTAGTCCTTTCTGCGGTCTTGATCGTACTAAATAGCCCTTACTTGGGCTGGAATTATCAAGACTCTGAAACAGCCGTTGCTGGCGCAGCTTTACACGCATTTGAATGGCTGTTTGTCAGATTAGCCCCAATCATCCTTATAGGTGCGATCGTTGGGATTTTCTTGACCCGGAGGAAAGGATAAAATAGCTGCCAAAGGATAGGTGTGGAGTGCATACCCCGTTAACGATAGAAGATGAAATCGTTAGTGAGTATGCACTTTTCAGTTGTCAGGGATTCTTTGACAACTCTTATCGACTGTGTTTAGAGATGGTGAGGAAAATTGTAGTAAAAAACGTACAATGTCTTTGCTTTTTCTAATATTGTATGCTAAATAAATGCAGCTACAAAAGTGGCAATTCCAGACGCAAAAGAAAAAATTGCATGGGCCATGCCGACCTACTGGAAAGAGCATAATTTGATACAGTTTGCAGCATGTAGAAACCATATTGATCAGCTCCAGCGGCAGGGGTTTATCGTAAGAAAAGCGAACAGTGCCTTTATTAACCTCATAGTCCTGTAGCCTGTCTTCAAAAAATGCTACAGCCTCTGGCCCAATATACAGGCTCAACGACATAAGAAATATAGAAGACATTTGATACCTCTGGACATAGCACCTATAATAATTATGTAAGAGATTCTGTCTCTCCCAAAAAAATAATATTAGCATATACCATTTCAAAACTTGTGGTGATGCAGGAAAAATTCTGATAAAATATATTTATCGAAATCTTTCGTAATTTGCGCATGGTTAGGGGTGGTAATAAATGGAAGTGGAAACGACTAAAAGAGTTAGCGATATTCTTGATTACTGGTTTTCAATCGAATTTCTAGGACAGGATTCCTTTGATATGTGTGCAGGCGCTACAATGTGTCAGCAAGAGGTAAAACGGTATAATGAGGAACTTACAAAAGATAAGAATGCTAGGCGAAAACATATTTGGGATTTTTTCGAATTAGATGCGAAGACTTCATTACATAGGCAAATAATATCAAAAGCTAATAAATATCATATGAAAGCGTGGGGTAATATTACGATTTACTTGGGGAAGATCCGAAGAGAGCGCTGTATACAGAATTTAGCCAGGTGTTTAGAAGTGAAAAATGCTGATAGACCTGAAAAGAGCTATGATGATATTGCAGTCTTAAGTTTTCAACTAAGCCCTAATGGAAACTACGTGGAAGATTCATTGTCACTATCAGCTATTGTATGGGCGATATCGAAGTTAAACGATAGTCAGTCAATGAAATTGTCAGATTATCTGTCTGAAGAAACGTATAAAAAAGATGTTGACATATTAGAGAAAGAATTTTTTGGTACACCTAAAGCATCCCATATAACGGATCAATCGGGAATTCCTCAAGAGATAGTGGAGGGCGTTCCTTTATTCGTGGAGCAGTCTGTTACAACCAATCGTATTTTAGAAATTTTGGATAGAATAAAATCAACTTACATTGATGGATATATAAGACCATTTGCGAGAACAAATGAAGGTCCTGCAATGCAGGAATTTTGTGGACTTAAAGTGCAGTTTTTTAAGGATGAAGAGACAAAACAAAGCTATGATGAAGATAACTATTTTGGTCTGAGTCACGATTATTTTTCCAATGATCTCAAAATGATTAAGTCGATGGTTGGTCGTCATCCTCAAGGTTCGAATAACATGTTGGACACTTTGATGGCATATATTTCTGCTCCGATTAACCTTATAGAGAAAGAAAAACGGATGGACTTAATTCATTCAGGTGATAAAAATGATTTAGAGTTGTTTTTTCAAGAGGTTCTCAGAATGGACAGAGCACCAATTGGAAAGTGGCCATCCATCTACATGCCTGCTTTGATGCAGCAGACTGCAATTAATTTTGCTACAGCAAATAGTTCTACCGGGGTTTTTGAGAAAATAGGGAAAATTTTCTCGGTAAACGGTCCTCCCGGGACAGGAAAGACGACACTTTTAAAAGAAATTGTTGCGAGTAATATTGTTGAAAAAGCAAAGTTACTTGCAGAATATAGCCGTCCTGATGATGCTTTTGAGAAACGAAGGTTTTTGCATGGGTCAAAACCAGGTGGTGGATACAGCCAGTACCATCCCTCATGGTACTCCATTAAAGATGAACGGATTAATGACTATAGCATACTTGTAACATCTTGCAATAATGCAGCGGTTGAAAACATTACCAAGGAACTTCCTATGAACAGAGGAATCTTGGATAGTCTTAAGGTTGGGGCTTCTCAAAGTGATGTTATGACGGTACAGATAGAAGAAATTGCAGATATGTTTTCTATTGAAAAGGCAGTCTCTACAGAAACCTTGTATAGGAGCGACCTCAAAAGGAATGGGGAGTATAACGAGATATATTTTAGTGGGTATGCACAGCAGTTATTTGGTGAAGATGCTTGGGGCCTAGTTGCGGTACCTCTTGGTAAAAAAACAAATATTAGGGAGTTTTATTGGCAGGTACTGAACTACCTGCATTGGGACTTCTATCCTAGTAATGCAGCAATAGAATCACGAAAAGAAAAGTATATTCAGGCGCAAAAAAACTTTAAGACACAGTTAGAAAAAGTAAACTGTTTGCAAGACCAGTTAGCGGTCCTTGGAGAAAAAGGAGAAGTAGTAAAACGGACAGAGCTGTCTTGTAAAGCGCAGATAAAAAGGCTAAAAGGACGGAAAAAAAGCTTAGAAGAACAATATGATGGATTAAATCAAACACTGCAGGAGGAACAGACTCTTTTGAACAATCTCACATCTGAGTTGGTTCAAGCAGAAAAAGTTATAGAAGAGTTAAACACTCAATATGAGGTTCATAAACAACTGAAAGAACAGATAGAGCAGCAAATTATTGATGTGCAAAGAAGCATATTAGATACAGAAAAGTCAATAGGATTTATTGCCCGACTATTCAAATCGGCAAAATATAAAAAAGCTATGAAACTCATAAGCTCTTATGAAAGAAAAGAAGAGGAATATCAACAAGAGGCATTAAAACACCATAACGTGCTTATAACAGCGGATGATGCACTTAAGAAAGCCCAGACAGAATTTTCTGATGCAGAAGTTTATCGGAATAGAAAAGAGGACCAGATTAACCATCTAATAACTGCGAAAGAAGAGATTGCTATTGAAATAGAGAAAATCGAGGTTATGATCAAAGATTTATATTTAGATCTCAAGATGAAGAAAGAGAGCTTTAATGAAGCTATAAATAAATTTAGTAGTGCTCCAGAGACTCATCAAGGCTGTGTTTTGGATGGCGGATTTGTTGAGACTTTGCTTTCTAAAGACGAATCAGAATCTGCAAAAGCGCAGATTAGCAATCCCTGGGCTACGGATTATTATAATCGAGAGAGGGAAAAGCTGTTGTATTTTGCGTTGCAATTGACGAGAGAATTTATTCTGAGTTCTAAGTGCTGCAGAGAGAATTTTGTTCTTTTAGGGCAATATTGGGGATTAGAAAAAGGAGACGAAGGGGCCAAAACTGCCTTTCATAAGGAGGACAGAGAAGGAATAGCAGCGGCCTTGTATCAGACATTGTTTCTTCTGGTACCTGTAATTTCTTCAACATTTGCATCTGTTGGCACCTTGTTTAAAGATGTAAAAGAACCGGGAGTCATTGGTACTTTAATTGTTGATGAAGCTGGACAAGCTCAGCCGCACATGGCCGTGGGTTCGCTCTATCGCTGCCGAAAGGCGATTATTGTAGGGGATCCTAAACAGGTTGAGCCAGTTGTGACAGATGATCTGGAGTTGTTTAAGAGAACGTTTACAGATGAAGTCTATCGTTACTATAAAGATAAAACATTATCGGTACAAAGATTTGCCGATATTCTAAATCCCTTTGGAACCTATTTGGAGAATGGCTGCGATTTTCCAGATTGGGTTGGTTGTCCGCTGGTAGTGCATAGGAGGTGTATTAGTCCGATGTATGATATTTCTAATATGATATCATATGGTGGAAATATGAAACAGCAGACCTTGCCGCCGCCAGAAAGCAAACAGACAGCGTTTATATTACCCAAATCACAGTGGATTAACACCATCGGCAGTGAAAACGGAGAAAAGGATCATTATGTCAAAAGTCAGGGAAGGCAGGTGTGCAGCTTATTGGAAATTGCCTTTAAAAAAGCAGAAAAACCAGACTTGTACATTATCAGTCCCTTTTATTCAGTGGTACGCGGGATTAGAAGAGAAATAAGAGATTATAGCAAGCGCAACAAAACATCTTGCTTTGCGGGGAAAAAACATTTAGCAGACTGGCTTAGCTCCAACATTGGAACTGTTCATACCTTTCAGGGAAAGGAAGCAAATGAAGTTATCTTTTTACTTGGTTGTGACAACAGCAAGGAAGCAAAAGGAGCAATTGAATGGGTGAGTAGTAATATCGTTAATGTAGCAGTTACACGTGCCAAATACAGATTATATGTTATCGGAGATAGACGAGCCTGGCACGATAATTATGCTGTAAGAACCATGAAAGCGGCTATGGATACCTTTGCGCTTCGAGACATTGAGGAAATACAAAACAGCGATTTTGATGAGAATGAGAAAGCAATCCTGTATCGGAACGCAGCGCAGAAGATTCCGTCAGCAAAATCTTTTGTGGCAGCGTCCAGCATGGATGACAATGGTGTAGTGCAGTATAATCTTGAAACAGATGACTTTATCAGTGCATTAAACGAAGCGGATTTTTTGAATAAAAAATTAAGTGCAGAGCAGTTGAAGGAATTTGGCTTTGAGGTAGAAAGTGATTTCAATCGCATAGCGCCAGACATAAAGAAAAACCTGACAATGGGTATGAAATTATATTATCTGCTAAAACCTGTATATCAAATAGAGAACAATCTGGATGCATCCTGCTGTGGCATCTTATTTTGTAAAGCATTGGAACTTCAATTGAGAAGGAGTGTTGCAGCTGCTTTGAAAGAGAAATTCCCAAGTTACAAAATCAATAAGAAAACAGAATTACGAAACGCAAAAGAAAGCGATCTTATGATTGGGAAAATCTACAATATACTTAGAAATAATATTGAACCGAAGGCTGCGCTATTTCAAAACTTAGATGGAATTGCAATGAGTACGCAGTGGTGGACTGCATTTAACGATAAGTTGTATGAGTGTTCTAAAAAAAGAAACGATTGTTGCCATTCGTCCTTATTTATTTGGCAAGATATGGAGGACTTTCTCCAGAATGCATTTCAAGTAACTAAAGAAGCAGATTGTTCGCTTAGACAGCAGCTTGGTGGAATATTTTTTGAATGTGAGACTGTAAAGAAATTTTTATCCGGAAAATAAAATTTAACAGATAAGGTGGAAAATGCCTAAGAATTGTTAAAGCTAGAAAAGCATATTTGAATTATATCTTCAAGAACTTGAATAAAAAAGGTCTATTTATAGGGGGAAAGTGGTACACTGGCTGACGATAAGTTTTATTCTGGCGTAAAGTGAGGAGAGTGTGGACATAGATGTGTGTTAGCTGAGCTCGTTGATCCTTTGAAGCAAGTAAAGGGGAGAAACTATCAGCTGTTCATGAATGTACTTCCTGAGATGCGTTTCTTGGCCAACCAGCTTGATAGCATAATAATTCAGGAGCGAATCAGGCAGCTAATCGGCCTGTGTGATGACGCACTAGTGAGGTATGTTGGTAATTTGGATCGAGCTATCAAAAAAGAAAAATCGGGATTATTCAGAGTTTGACTGCCAGATTTGGCATATAGTATTTAGATACGATAGGAGGTGTGCCCCATGACAGCAGAAGGGATTTTTGCTGGTGAATCCGACAATGTAGAATTCAAAGAAGACATTCCCGCCAAAAGCGAGAAGTATATGAAAACGGTTGTGGCCTTTGCCAACGGTAAGGGCGGCAAGCTGATCTTTGGCGTGGAGAATAACACATGGAAGGTCACGGGCTTTACAACAAACGGCTCATGGCTGATTTACAAAAGAACGAAAAAATTCAAGGACAGGGATCCAATCGAAGTGGCAAGTGGCAGATTATAGACCCGGAGAAGTAACTATGGCAGAGATAAATCTGAACCAAATAATCGAAAAGCTGAATGGAGAGTTTATGAGCCTCTGATGTAGGTGTCGCCTTAAATATATACACCCATTTGTACAGAAGGTGATATAATGCTGTGAACAAAGAAATACTAAAGAAGCTAGGCGCATCAAGCGTTAGTGACCTATGAAAGGATATATTCAAGATGACAAAAATATTATTCATCTGCCACGGCAGGTGATGAACTGAACACCTAAAATCCTTGAAAATAAAGGAAATCTTTCAAAAAGCAACTAGAATTTACGACACTTTTACGACAAACAAAGCCAAGCTATGATAAATATGTTGTGAAAGAATTACAAAGCACGGAAACGATATATAGATAACATTAAAGAAACAGGATTTCACGGATTTTGCAACTCTGTCATGTGTTGTTATGTATCGCTAACTTACAGAAATGGTGTAGTAGCCCTAGCTGAAAGATTACCGTATTAATAGTGTATGCAGAGTACATATGGAAATGAGATGGAGCAAATCTTTATGATTTGCTTCTTTTTATTTGCCAAAAACAAGGAAGAGGTAAGAACATGCAGATTACGAGTGAATTTGGAAATATTTTAAGATACGTATTAGCAAAGGATGAAGAAACGGATGAAAAACACGAACAAAGGGTGAGGGCAATAGAGGTTCTGGCAAATGAAGCAGCGCTGAAAGTTATCTCTGCACTGTCCGACAACTCGGATGCAGAGATACAGGATTTCTTTTTTGAGTTGGATGCCCTAGGGGAAATAGGGGGACATCATGTTGCTGTTAGGATTCTGTCCAGGTTCTTCGAGGTAGCTGGGCTGAGAGAGATGGGCTATCTCATAGATGGATTCATTGCAGGAAACAGATGGGAAGATGCATTTTTAGAAGAACTGGTCGAGTTTGGCTCTGACCATTGCTTTTTCAGGGGCATCGGTTTGGAATATTAAAGGCGGTGACAAAATGAATCAAGGAAAAGTTATAGCAATCTGTAACCAGAAGGGTGGCGTTGGGAAGACGACGACCACGCTGCATCTTGGGGCGGGTTTAGCAAAAGAAGGGAAAAAGGTACTGCTGATTGATGCAGATCCACAGGGTGACTTGACCACTTGCTCAGGGTGTATGGAAACGGATAGGCTTGAGACAACATTAGCAACGATTATGGGAGCGATTGTCCAGAGAAAACAGATTTCTTTAGAGAATGGAATCCTGCCCCACGAGGAAGGCATGGATTTTGTCCCTTCGAACCTGGAATTATCAGCCCTTGAAATATCGCTGGTTACAGCAATGAACAGGGAGAATATATTAAAGAAATATGTGGACAGTATAAAAGAGAAATATGATTATGTGGTGATTGACTGTATGCCGTCCCTTGGCATGATTACCCTCAACGCACTTACGGCTGCAGATAGCGTCATCATACCGGTACAGGCGCAGTATCTGCCGGCAAAAGGCATGACCCAATTGTTACAGACGATTGATCTTGTTAGGAGTGATATTAATCCGAATCTTAAAATTGATGGAATTTTAATGACTCTTGTTGACGGAAGAACAAATCATGCAAAGCAGATTGACAGAGTCATCCGCCAGAGTTATGGTTCACAGATTAAAATATTTGAAACAAAAATTCCTATTGGGGTGAAAGCTGCAGAGGTGAGCGCCAAGGGAAAAAGTCTTTTTACTTATGATCCGAAAGGTACGGTAGCACAAGCTTATGCTGATTTTGCAAAGGAGGTGTTGAATAGTGCCGAAAAAGAAAGAACCAGAAATCACGCTTCCATCGCTCGATGATCTGTTCAGCAGCCAGCAGACGAGGGAAGACGCGAACCTTAGTAAAATAAGGGATATTCCAATATCTGAAATTGATGACTTCCCTAATCACCCATTCAAGGTCAAAGATGATGAAGATATGCTTGCACTGGCAGACAGCATAAGGGAGAGAGGCATTATCACACCAGCTAAGGTACGGGAAAAAGAAGATGGAAGATATGAACTGATTGCAGGACATAGAAGAAAAAGGGCATCTATATTGGCAGGTATTGATACGCTTCCATGTGAAATTACGGAACTTGACCGTGATGAAGCGATTATCATGATGGTAGACAGTAATCTGCAGAGGACAAAGATACTTCCCAGTGAAAAGGCTTTTTCATATAAGATGAGACTGGAAGCGATGAACAGACAGGGTATGCGTAGTGATTTAACTTCGGACCCACTGGGACCGAAGTTGCGCTCTAATACGATGCTGGCAAAAGAAATTAAAGAAAGTGAGACACAGATTAAGAGATATATCAGACTTACAGAATTGATTCCTGAAATTCTTGAGATTGTTGATGAGGGAAGAATTGGTCTGAGACCTGCGGTAGAGATATCGTACTTTCCAAAGGAACTACAGCAATCATTGTTTGATACGGTAGAAGCGGAAGTCTGCACTCCGTCACATGCTCAGACTTTAAGAATGAGGGATATTCTTAAAGAGGGGCGGCTTACTCCCGATTCAATCTATGCAATCATGCAGGAGGAGAAACCAAATCAGAAGGAGAGAATCGTGCTGCATGGAAGTCGTGTAAGATCATTGATTCCTGGGACAATACCGCCTGCAAAGCGGGAGGAGTATGTCATCAAAGCATTAGAATTTTATTCCCGTCATAGGGAAAAGGAAAGTCAGGCGAGATAAAATATTACTACCCGAAACAAAAAAATTCTTTTTCGGTCAGTAAGATATTTCTAAGTCTTGCTTTTTTAGGAAAATCTGCTACACTCAAGGTAATAGAGAGTAGGAGGAAGGTCTGATGAGAAAAATTCTAGGCGTTATGCTGATAGTTGTGATGGTCATATCGATGACAGGACAGGCATTTGCAGCAGATAACAAATCTGTTGCAAAACCAGGGAGAATCAAAATCACAAATATCGTAATTCCATATTACGAATATGGAAAAGCAAAGAAAATTATCGAAAACTACGGTTCCACTACGATTGAGCGGTACATATGGAGCGTGGCTGCGAAAAACAAATACAAGGGGTTCAGAGTCTCATGGAGCAAGGTGAGCAGGGCAACAGGCTATCAGCTATATATGCGTGAAAAAGGGAAAAAGACGTGGAAGAACAAAGGCCGCTATACCGGCACTGCTGCAAAAGTCAGCTTCAATAAGATGAAAGAGTACGAATTCAAAGTAAGGGCATATCGTAGTGTAAAGAACAAGCGTATTTACGGACCGTGGTCAGCGATAAAGTCCTATAAATTCTCCTGGGACAGAACGGATTTAAAGAAGTACATGGAGAACCTGGTTTCAGACAACGGTTATCAGTATGCCGATAATGGTATAGATACAGAAACGGGCACCTTGGCTCAATACAAGGCGACGCCAGAAAATTCAAGCTGGAGCACGGCATGGCCGATATACCTGAACAGATACTGCTCCTTTGAATATGCTTCAAAATTCGTTTTGGAGAAAGAGATGCAGCAGGAACTGCGGGAATTCAGAGATGCTCTGTATTGTGCCTATGTGGTGGATGCAGAATCATATCGTGGCTGTTTTGATAATGCGGGCATTCATGCAGAGATCGGAGACAGGCTGCCAAACTATTACGAAATATTTCTGCTTAGAATATAATTAGTTACCAAGGCGTATCAGATGATGCGCCTTTTAATATAGATAAAATCATATTTCTTTGGACAGCGGAAACGCTGTCTTTTTTAGTGGGAAAGGAGACAAAGATGAACCGAAAAAAAGATATGGTGATGAAGCGTTCCTGTGTCGTGCTGCTGATTGCAGCCATGCTGGTTACAATGCTGCCTCTTGCATCGACAGATTCTTCTGTTTATGCTGCCAGTGTAGGCACATTCAATTATGGACGAACCATCACAGACGCAAAAGGCAAGGCATACAGTTGGAAAAGATCCATGATGGCACCAGCGTATTGGTGGGATGCAGAAGGGAGGCGGATTGCAGATAAGGCGGCAACTTATGAGAGTTCAACAGCTGGTCTGGAGCGATATACCATCAGAACCGGAGGAAAGACCGTGACAGGGTATTGTGTTGCACATGGTATCCGTGTAGATACTTCAACACGACTAAAGTCTGTAGATGATCTATCCAAGTGGACACATACAGGTGCATATCCATATTCGTCCAGACAGGGCATAAAATATACCTTGATCTATGGATATCAGGACGGAAGACATATTTCCGATCTTGCAAATAATGGATTTTCAAAGAGCAAATACTGGCATAAGACAGCGGATTCCTATACAGCCGATGACTGGTACATCGCTACCCAGGTATTGATTTGGGAATACCAGCAACTGACTCGGACAGATTCCATCAAAGGCGGGCATGGAAAACAGCATAATGGGCTAGTAGGTGCAGACCATTATTTTGACATTATAAAGGGTCGGGCCGCGCAGGATATTTACAACTATATGATAACTCGAATTAAAAAGCATGCGACAATTGCCAGCTTTGCAAAAGGCAAGAAGGCTGATGCGGATAATTCAAAGGGATGGCTGATGAAGAAGGATGGTGCTACAGGATATTATACCTGTACACTGAAAGACGGCAATCAGATCAATGTCAATATCAAGGCAGCGGGAACTTCATCTAAGAACTGGGAAGTGAAGAAAAATGGCAACGCATATACCTTCATATATAAAGGGAAAAGTCTCAGCGAAGAAGGAATATCCTTCAAATTCTCTAAACAGATCCCACTACTGGAAAACGGTTCTTCGGGCGATATGCTGATCTGGTCGTGGTCATCCGCTGGAAGTCTTCGGCAGGCAGTGGCGACAGGCATGCCAAAAGACCCAGTCTCCATGTACATCAAATTTCGATCTGGTGGAGAAGGGGAGGAAATCCCCAAAGAGGGTGAACCGGAGCCGAAATACTGGCCGACCTTTGAGTTTCCGGTACACAAAGATGACAAAAACCCAGGCTGGGATGGCGATGCCTGTACGCCAATGGGGGATGCAGTTTTGAACTCCACCTTTGTCCTTTACAGAAACGGCAAGGAAGTGGATCGTGTGACATTGGACGAATACGGTTCAACGGAAGTCCTGACCGACCAGCCGTGGATTTCTTTAGATGATCTGACCAAGACCCCTTCAGGTACATATATCCATACAGAGGCGGATGCTGACGGCAATGTAACTACCCACTGCACCGTGGCG
>URXI01000036.1 GCA_900551775.1 uncultured Eubacterium sp.
TCATCTGTCCAGACAGCTACCATCGGTGTAGATGCGCTGAACAAGAGCGTGGTTGCCGGCATCATCGGCCTGGGACTGGTATTCCTGCTGATGATATTGATGTATAACGTTTTGGGACTGGTTGCAGACGTTGCGCTGCTGCTCTACGTACTGATCGTACTTTGGGTCATGGCAGGCATGGGAAGTGTATTGACACTGCCTGGTATCGCAGGTATCATCCTGTCCATCGGTATGGCTGTGGACGCTAATGTTATTATCTTTGCCAGAATCAAGGAAGAGATCGCCCAGGGTAAGACTATCCGTGTGGCAGTTGACCAGGGCTTTAAACACGCTTTGACTACGGTACTAGACGCACAGATCACGACGCTGATTGCATCCATTGTTCTGTATGAGATTGGATCTACATCCGTAAAGGGATTCGCCCTGACATTGATGATCGGTATCATTATCAGTATCTTTACAGCCGTCGTGATTACACAGCTGTTCATCAGTCTCCTCGCAGGCAGCAAGAAGTTTGCGAAAAATAAATTCTTCGGTGTCAACGAAGATGGAACGCCGAAGAGCTTCCTCAAGAAAGAATTCAAGTTTATCGGCAACAGAAAGATATTCTACTGCATCAGCGCCGGTGTCATCATCTTGGGTCTGGTGTTCTCCGTTGTAAGAGGATTTAACTACGGAATCGACTTCACAGGCGGCACCATGATTCAGATCAAGATGGGTAAGACTGTGGAGACAGAAGAAGTAAAAGATGCTTTGGCAAAATACGAGATGAAAGACTTATCTGTCGTCCTCAGTGGTGACAAAAAAGATGAAGTCATCATCAAAACAACAAATGCTCTGGGCAACAAGGCGAGAGCTGACGTTGTAGACACGTTGGGCAAGAAATATGGCGTAACGCAGAAAGACGTACTTTCTTCAGAAGAATTTGGACCGACCGTCGGCCAGGAACTGAAGACCAATGCCTTGAAATCCGTACTGATTGCGGCAATCGGCATGTTGATCTACATTATCTTCAGGTTTAAATCATGGAAATACGGCGTATCCTCTATCGCAGGTATCTTCCACGATGTGCTGATCGTATTAGCCTTCTATGCGATATTTAATGTTACAATTAACAATCCGTTCATTGCAGGTATTTTGACCGTTGTCGGATACTCTATCAATGATACGATCGTTATCTTTGATAGAATCAGGGAGAACAAGAAGCTCTACAGGAAAGACAGCAACGAAGTGGTCATCGACCGCAGTGTCAACCAGACGCTGAACAGATCCATCATGACGTCACTGACGACTTTGATCTGTATGGTACCTCTGTTCCTGATGGTTTCAACTTCCATCAGAGAATTCGTACTGCCACTGATGGTCGGTGTACTGGTAGGAACCTATTCATCAATCTTCCTGTGCAGTCCGCTGTTCTACGAATTCAGCAAGAGTGAAGATAAGTCAAAATATCTCACAGCTCAGAAAGCAAAAGAAAAGAAAGAAGCGAAAGCTTCAAAGAAGAAAAAATAGACAATTCAGCAGGAGCATAACGATTCATGGAAACAAGAGCGAAATTTTTAGAAGAGATTACAGACATCAATAAAAATTATAACACCGACTTAATTGGCAAGGCTTTTGACATCGCCAGGGAGCTGCATGACGGGCAGCTCCGCAAGAGCGGAGAGCCGTATCTGATTCATCCCATTGCTGTGGCCAAAATTCTGGTCCAGCTGGGCATGGATGATGAGACCATCGTCGGTGGGCTTTTGCATGACGTCGTTGAAGACACAGAGTATACCAGAGAGCAGCTCGTCTGCGATTTCAGCGAAGAAGTTGCTCTTCTGGTAGACGGTGTCACCAAACTGGGTGCAATCAAATTTGACACAAAAGAAGAAGCACAGGCTGAGAACTTGCGCAAGATGTTTCTCGCCATGTCAAAGGACATCCGTGTCCTCATCATCAAGCTGGCGGACAGGCTGCACAATATGAGGACCCTGGAGTTTATGCGGGCGGAGAAGAAGCTGGAGAAAGCCAGGGAAACCCTGGATATCTATGCGCCTCTTGCCAGCAGACTGGGTATCTACACGGTAAAATTTGAACTTGAGGATATTTCCCTCAAATATCTGCATCCGAGAGAATATGAAACATTAGAGATAGAAGTATCTGAAAAAAAAGAACAACGTGTACAGTTTATCAACCAAGTGATTGATGAAATTAAAGAAGCCTTAGATCAGATGAACATGCAATACGATATTTCCGGAAGATCTAAGCATCTTTACAGCGTCTACAAAAAAATGGTTCTGCAGCACAAGCAATTAGATGAAATTTTTGATCTAACCGCTGTACGAATCATCGTCGAAAACGTCAGAGACTGTTATGCTGTCCTGGGGCAGGTGCATACCATGTGGAAACCTCTCCCTGGCAGATTTAAAGATTACATCGCCATGCCAAAACCTAATATGTATCAATCTCTGCATACTACGGTATTAGGGGATAATGGCGAACCTTTCGAAATTCAGATCAGAACCTACGAAATGCACAGGGTTGCAGAATACGGTATTGCCGCTCATTGGAAATACAAAGAAGGCAATACAAAGGGAGATCAAAATAACGAAGATATGAAACTGGCGTGGCTGCGCCAGACCTTGGAATGGCAGAAAGAACTCAACGATCCGAAAGAGTTCATGGAAACTCTGAAGATGGATCTCTTCTCCAGCCAGGTATTTGTCTTCACACCAAAAGGGGAAGTCATCGACCTGCCAGCAGGTTCAACACCATTGGATTTTGCCTTTAAAATTCATACAGCAGTAGGCTGTAAATGTGTCGGCGCGAAAGTCAATGGCAAAATGGTCACTATCGACCATACATTAAACAATGGCGATATTGTCGAAATCGTCACATCTTCTAACTCCAGCGGTCCTAGTGTCGACTGGCTGAAGATAGCAAAGAGTTCCACCGCCAGAAACAAAATCCGGCAGTGGCTGAAAAAAGAAAATAAGTCTGATGACGTCGCCAAAGGCAAAGACGCATTGGATAAATATATACGAAAAAAAGGATTTGATCCTCAGCAAGTGGGAAAATCCAGTTATCTCTCCAAAGCGATGAGAGAGATGAATATGGCAGCCATGGATGAGGTCTATGCCCAGATTGGAAAGGGCGGGACGGTCCTCAGCAAATATGCAAATCTTCTCTTCGGCTATTTTGCAGAAGAAAAAAGAATCGAACAGAAAAAAGAAGAAGAAAAGCAGAAAGCCCTGCTTTCAAACGATGCAAAAAAAGAAAAGCTGGATCGTTCAAGAAGAGAAAATCCGGGTATCATCGTAAAGGGTGCCGACAATTTGATGATCAGAGTTTCCAGGTGCTGCAATCCAGTTCCCGGCGATGAGATCATTGGCTTTATCACGAAGGGTAGAGGGATCTCTGTCCACAGAAAAGATTGTTCCAACATCACTTCTCTGCCAGAGGAAGAAAAGGCTAGGTTTATCGATGTGGAATGGGAGGATCTGAAAGTAGGAAAGTCCTATAATGCAGATATCTGTATCATCAGTACCGACAGAAAAGGAATGTTCTCTGATATCTCCCGAGCCTGCGAAGACATGGATGTTCACATTTCAGGAGTCAACGCAAAGAGTGGGAAGGACGAGACCGTTAATATTACCCTGACACTTTCTATTTCCAGTACACAACAGATGCAAAAAGTGCTGAGAACCCTGAGGAATGTGCCAGGCGTATCTAACGTTTACAGAGCAAAATCATAACGATTTGGATAGATTTAGCCGTATATTTAGTCGTATAAAGAAGGAGCGAATCAATGAAAATTTATAGATTTTTAACATGTCCTATCCAGGTAAATACTTATCTGGCATATGATGAAACAAAAAAAGGATTTATCGTAGATCCCGGCGGATACAGCGCTCAGCTGACCGATCAAGCGAAGCAGGAAGGTGTTTCTGTCGAATATATCATTTTGACCCATGGTCATGGAGATCATATCAGTGGAATCGCTGATTTTAAAAAGGATTTTCCCGATGCAAAGATTATCGCTTTCGAAGGAGAAAAAGAAATGCTCCTGGATGCCAATCTCAACGAATCCATGGGTATCTGTGGTTACGAAGTAACGGTAGATGCTGATATCTATGTGAAAGATCGGCAGACGATGGTAATCGGGGAGACTGAACTTACCTTTGTCCATACGCCTGGTCATACAAAAGGCGGCATGTGCATTATCGCTCCGGGCTATGTATTCAGCGGCGATACTTTGTTCAGAGCATCTATCGGTCGGACTGATTTCTACGGCGGAGATTTTAACGAGATCGTAAAATCAATTCGTGAAAGACTTTTTGTCCTTCCTGACAGCACCGTTGTCCTTCCTGGACATATGGGAGAAACTACCATTGCTTACGAAAAGGAGCACAATCCTTTTGTATAAAATAAAAATACTGAACTTTGAGAAGAAATATCTGCTCGACGAACTGATAAAGATTTTTTTACGACCAGATCAATACGTGCTGACAGGAGAAGATGATGTGGACGCAGATCTGGTGTTTAACAAAGAAAACTTTTCAGAGAAGCGTACTATTTACAGACAGATTTATGACAAATTATCAGCGTTGACAGGGAAGAAACCAGAATGGGGTATTCTGACGGGAATCAGACCAGTAAAACTCTGCGGGGAGCTTTATGAAGATCTGCAGGATATAGATCTGACATTGCAGATTTTGAAGGAAGAATACTATATCAGTAAAGAAAAAGCACAGCTCATTATGGATACCTATCTCCATCAAAAGGATTTCTGCGGCATAGCGCCGGAGAAATCGGCTGGTATCTATATTGGGATTCCTTTTTGTCCCACCAGGTGTGTTTATTGTTCTTTTGCCTCAAATCAGGTCCCGGACATTGAAATTGCCAAATATCTAACTGCTTTACATAAGGAAATTGAATATACGGGCAGGAGGATGAAGGAATGCGGACTTACTGCAGAAACCATTTATATCGGCGGCGGAACCCCGACAACCCTCAGTGCGGATCAACTAAAAGAATTAATAGACCATATAAAAAAATCCTTTGATTTAACAAACCTGAAGGAATTCACCATTGAAGCAGGAAGGCCAGATACGATTACAGACGAAAAACTGGAAGTGATCAAGAAAGCTGGTATCGAACGTATCAGCATCAATCCCCAGTCTATGAAGCAGCATACCCTGGATTTAATCGGCCGCAGTCATAAACCCGAGGATATTACCGAGGCATTTGCCCTGGCAAAAAAACATCATTTTCAGTCCATCAATGCCGACGTGATTGCCGGATTGCCGGAAGAAAATACAGATGACTTCACAGAGACCCTGCGAGAGGTACTGTCTCTTTCGCCAGAAAATATTACAGTGCATTGTCTGGCTGTGAAGAGAGCGTCCAGGCTAAAAGATATCGACAAGGACTTCCATTATAAACAGGCGGAAATCGCCAGCGAAATGCTGGAAGAAGGAAGAACTCTCTTAGAAGATGCGGGATACATACCGTATTATATGTACAGGCAGAAACACATGGCAGGTGCTTTTGAAAATACGGGTTATTGTAAAAAAGATAAAGATTGCATTTACAATATACGAATTATGGACGAACATCAGACGATCATCGCACTGGGTGCCGGTGGTATCACAAAGGTGTATTTTCCGGCTGAAAATCGTCTGGAGAGGGTGGCCAACGTGACCAACTATCAGGAATATATAAATCGTATTGACGAAATGCTGGATAGAAAAGAAAAGAATTTATTTATGGAGGTATAAAAATGGCAATTATTGCACCAAAAGGAACTAAAGATACGTTACCGTCACAGGTGTACAAATGGCATTACGTAGAAAAAAAGTTCTCTGAGATTTGCGACAAATACGGCTTTAAAGAGATCAGAACCCCTGCATTTGAGCATACAGAACTTTTTCAAAGAGGTGTGGGTGATACGACAGATATCGTGCAGAAAGAAATGTATACGTTCAATGACTATGCCAACAGAAGCATCACACTGAAACCAGAAGGCACTTCTCCGGTGGCAAGAGCGTTTATCGAACACAAACAGTATGCGGAAGTACAGCCGACCAAATACTACTATATCACACCTTGTTTCAGATATGAGAAACCGCAGTCAGGCAGACTGAGAGCATTCCACCAGTTTGGAATCGAGATCTTTGGAACGACCAATATGCTTGCCGATGCGGACGTCATCTGTCTGGGTTATGATTTTCTACACGAAATGGGAATCGAAGATATCCAGCTGCGCATCAACAGCGTAGGCTGCCCAGAGTGCAGAAAAAAACACAGAGAAGCCCTGAGAAAATTTTTAGAACCTGTCTATGATCAGCTGTGCAATACGTGCAAAGACAGATATGAAAGAAATCCGATGAGAATTCTGGACTGTAAATCGGAAATCTGTCAAGAATTAGTAAAAGACGCACCGAACATGATCGACTATCTGTGCGATGAATGTCGAGACGCTTTTGATGACGTACAGAAAAACCTGGATGCCATGGGAATTGAATACGTCGTAGACCCTAGAATCGTCAGAGGTCTTGACTATTATACAAAGACAGCCTTTGAATTTGTCACCGACAGCAACGGAACCCAGGGAACCGTCTGTGGCGGCGGCAGATACGATCACTTGATTGAAGAAATCGGCGGACCTCCGATTCCAGGTGTAGGTTTTGGCCTGGGCATCGAAAGACTGATCATGCTCATGGAAGAGAACAATGTGGAAATTCCACAGCCAGAACCGCTGAAGGCATTCATCGCTGTCATGGGCGATAATGCAAAAGCCTTCGGTTTGAAGCTGCTCAGAGATCTGCACAAAAAAGGCGTCAAGGCCGAGATGGATACTTTGGCTAGAAACATCAAGGGGCAGTTCAAATACGCCGACAGGCTGGATGCACAGTATACCGTAGTCATCGGCGATAACGAGCTGACAGAGGGCGTCGTTTCAATCAAAGAGATGGCCACATCACAGCAGCGCCAGGTGAAACTGGACGACTTACTAGAAGAATTAGCAAAATAAGGGAGCATGAAATGGCAGAGTTATTTAAGAGAACCCACCTATGTGGAAATTTGAATATTGAAAACGTCGATGAAGAAGTCGTGCTCAACGGCTGGGTTGCCAAGCAGAGAAGTCTTGGCGGCCTGATTTTCATCGATTTACGAGATAAAACGGGAATCGTTCAGATTACTTTTGACGATACTATTCCTAAAGAAGTCTTTGAACAGGCGGAAACCCTGCGCAGTGAATATGTTATCGGCATCAAGGGTATCGTCAAAGAAAGAGCATCAAAGAATCCGAACCTGCCTACAGGCGAAGTTGAAGTCTTTGCCAAAGATCTGGTCTTATATTCTGAATCCGAAACGCCGCCGATCTATATCAAAGACGACGACAATGTAGACGACAACCTGAGGTTGAAGTATAGATACTTGGATTTACGTAAGCTGAAGATGCAGGAGAATATGCGGTTTCGTCACCAGGTGACAAAACTTGCGAGAGACTATTTTGATGAAAACGGCTTTACGGAAATCGAGACACCGATTCTCATCAAATCAACACCGGAGGGTGCGAGAGACTATTTGGTTCCCAGCAGGGTCAATCAGGGTCATTTCTACGCATTGCCGCAGTCCCCGCAGTTGTTCAAGCAGCTCTTGATGGTCAGCGGATGTGACCGGTATATGCAGATTGCAAAATGCTTCCGTGACGAAGATCTGCGTGCTGACAGACAGCCAGAGTTTACACAGATCGATCTGGAGATGTCTTTTGTCGATCAGGATGACGTCATTGCAATGCAGGAAGGCTTTTTACAGAGACTGTTCAAAGACTTGATGAATATCGAAATCGCAGTGCCATTTCCGAGAATGACTTATGATGAAGCGATGGAGCGCTATGGCAGTGACAAGCCGGACACTCGTTTCGGTTTTGAACTGAAATCTCTGAATGCAGTCGCAGCCGATACAGAGTTCAAAGTATTTGCTGACGCTCTGGCTGGCGGCGGCGATGTCAGAGGAATCTGCATCGATGGCGGCAGCGCAAAATTCAGCAGAAAAGATATCGACAAATTGACAGAGCAGACAAAGCACTACGGTGCGAAAGGGCTTGTTTGGATCAGAGTAGAAGAAAATGAACTGAAATCTTCTGTCAACAAGTTCTTTAATCAGGAGCAGCTTTCTGAGATCGCGTCGGTATTTGGCGCAAAAGCGGGAGACTTGATTTTGATTGCAGCGGATAAGCCGAAGGTCGTCTTTGACAGCCTGGGATTTTTGAGAAGACATGTAGCTGGTATTCTTGGTCTTCTGGATGATAAGCAGTTCAACCTGCTTTGGGTGACGGACTTCCCGATGTTCGAAAAAGACGATGAAACCGGAGAACTGAAGGCGATGCATCATCCATTCACACATCCTAAGCAAGAGGACATTCCACTTCTGGATACAGCGCCGGAAAAGGTCAAAGCGGATGCCTATGATATCGTCCTAAACGGTGTAGAACTGGGCGGAGGCAGTATCAGAATCCACGAAGGAGATCTGCAGGCGAAGATGTTCAAAGCATTGAAGCTGACAGATGAGGAGTGCCAGGAGAAATTCGGATTTCTCTTGGAAGCATTCAAATACGGTGCACCGCCTCATGGCGGATTGGCCTACGGCCTGGACAGGCTGGTCATGCTTCTCAGCGGTGAACACAGCATCAGAGAGGTCATGGCATTTCCGAAGAACCAGAATGCGCAGTGCATGGTCTGTGAAGCGCCTGGCATCGTAGAAGAAGGACAGCTAGAAGAACTTGGAATCAGTTTGAGGTAAAAATGAGCGAAATAGGTATATTAGGCGGCACTTTTGACCCATTTCATTTTGGTCATCTCTCCATCGCAGAAGCTGCCATCAAAGAATTTGATCTTTCAGAAGTCATACTGCTCCCGGCAAAGGTGCAGCCTTTCAAAATCGGCAGAGAGATGGCATCGGAAGAAGACCGGGTCAACATGGTCCGCCTGATAGCTGAAGAAAATAAACAGCTTCGTGTTTCCACCATAGAAGCCTATAGCCAGCGTATTTCCTACACTTACAAAACCCTGAAGCTGCTGCAGGAGGAATATCCGGACGATAAGTTCTATTTTATTCTGGGCACAGATTCCTTTTTGACCTTAGAAGAATGGTACAAGGGGGAAGAATTGCTGCAGGAATTCGCTTTTATCATCGGTGTCCGGCCGGGATATAAGATCAGTGAGATGGAAGCAATGACGAAAAAGCTTAGAGAGAGATACAATGCAGAAATCAAGATGCTTCACAATGAAATCGTCGAAGTATCATCGACAGAGATTAAGAACAACATCAGATCTGGAAAGAGTATAAAAAGCTTAGTTCCTTTACAGATAGAAAGGTATATCGATGAACACGGACTCTATAAATAGCTATATAGAAAAGAACTTTTCTGAGAAAAGAAAAGTTCATACAGAAGGAGTCAGAAAGACCGCCATCGCATTGGCTGAAAAATATGGCGCTGATGTCGACAAGGCTGAACTTGCAGCTCTGTTCCACGATATGTATCGCGGCGTTTCAGAGGACGTGCTCAATTATTATATCAAACATCTGGATTTAGATAAAAAATATCTGAATAACTGTAATTTGGCGCACAGTAAGATTGCAGCCGTCATCATGAAAAGAGACTATCATATTGAAGATGAGGATATCATCAATGCTGTCAGTTATCACACGACAGGCAGGCCGGGAATGTCGCTTTTGGAGAAAGTTATCTACATTGCTGACGCCATAGAGCCAAATCGTAAATATCCCGGTGTGGATGATCTCAGAGAGGCAGCGGATCGTGATCTGGATGAGGCCTGTCTCTTATCTCTGTCAAGAACGATAGCGTTCGTGAAGGAACAAGGAAATTATCTGGATCAGGATACACTGCTTGCCAGAGACTATTTTTTACGACTAACGCCTAGCCAGCTGAAGCTGGGGAGTTAAAGCATAATACGACCGATTGCTCTCCGGCTAAAGCCGGGCAATCGTAGCATAAGGTCTGCCTAGCTGCTCACGTAGTTCGCAGGGCAGAACCATTAAGGAGAGATTGAATGGATAATAAAAGTTTTGCATTGCTGGCAGCCAGACTGCTGGATAATAAGAAGGCGACAGATGTCGTCGTCATAGATATCATGGAGAAATCGTCTTTTGCCGACTACCTCGTCATTGCATCTGGAAGCTCTGAAAGACAAGTGAACACTCTTGTAGATGAGGTGGAAGAGCAATTTGCTAAAGAAGGACTTTTAGTAAAGAGTATTGAGGGAAAGAATTCAGGATGGATACTCATGGACTTTGGCGATGTGATCGTCAACATCTTTACCAAAGAGATGAGAGAAAAATATAATATCGAAAAGGTGTGGGGAGACTGCAGCTTTTTAGATGTGGAGGAGTAAGAAAAGCGATATGAACGAAAAGTATAATTTTAAAGCGATCGAAGAAAAATGGCAGAAATACTGGAAAGAGAATGACTGTTTTAAAACAGTAGAAGATACGAGTAAAGAAAAATATTATGTACTCGAAATGTTCCCATATCCATCAGGAAAGCTGCACATGGGGCATGTGAGAAACTACTCCATCGGTGACGTCGTAGCGAGATGCAAGAAGATGCAGGGATATAACGTACTGCATCCGATGGGATTCGACTCTTTTGGCCTGCCGGCGGAAAACGCGGCTATCAAACACGGCGTAGAACCGAGCAAGTGGACTTGGGAAAACATACACGAGATGGAAAACCAGCTGGATCAGCTGGGGCTTTCCTATGACTGGGACAGAGAAGTGCAGACCTGCAACCCGGATTATTATAAGTGGATGCAGTGGATCTTCATTCAGTTCTACAACAAAGGACTGGCCTACAAAAAAGAAAATCCGGTCAACTGGTGTCCGAGCTGTCAGACGGTACTCGCCAATGAACAGGTCGTTGACGGCTGCTGTGAAAGATGTAAAACGCCAGTAGGAAAGAAAAATCTTTCTCAGTGGTACTTCAAAATCACTGATTATGCAGAAAGACTGCTGGACAATCTGGATACTCTCGATGGATGGCCTGCCAAAGTCAAAACCATGCAGAGAAACTGGATTGGAAAATCCATCGGCGCCGAAATTGATTTCAAAATCGACGAAACTGATAAGCTGATGAAAGTGTTCACAACCCGCGCAGACACGCTGTTCGGCGTAACCTATATGGTTATGGCGCCAGAACACCCTTATGTGATGGATCTGGTGAAAGATACGGAATATGAGAAGCCTGTACTGGACTACCTCGATAGAGTGCAGCACATGAACGACATCGAGAGAACCTCCACGACCAACGAAAAGACAGGCGTCTTCATCGGCAGATATGCTGTGAATCCAGTCAATGGAAAGAAGGTTCCGATCTTTATCTCCGACTATGTACTGATGGGATATGGAACTGGAGCCATCATGGCTGTACCGGCACATGACCAGAGGGACTTTGATTTTGCGAAGAAATTCGACCTGGAAATCATACCTGTTGTCAACTCCGAAGACCCGGAAGTCGACGTCAACAACCTGAAAGAAGCTTTTGATGCTGAGGGCACCATGATCAACTCTGGCAAGTTTGACGGACTCAATAATCGAAAAGCCATCGCCGCCATGATCGACTGGCTGGAAGAAGAGGGCATCGGTACAAAGACTGTCAACTACAGACTGCGTGACTGGCTGATCTCCAGACAGAGATATTGGGGGACGCCGATTCCGATGATTTACTGTGAGGAATGCGGCTGGGTGCCAGAAAAAGAAGAGAACCTGCCGGTAATGCTGCCGACTGATGTCGAGTTTACAGGCAAGGGGGAATCACCGCTGACAACATCAAAGACTTTTGCAGAGTGCACCTGTCCGAAATGCGGCAAGAAAGCGAGCCGCGAGATGGATACCATGGATACCTTCCTGGATTCTTCCTGGTATTTCCTCAGATACTGTGATCCAAAGAACGAAGATGCTATCTTTGATAAGGAAAAAGCTGATTACTGGATGAACGTCGATCAATATATCGGCGGAGTTGAACATGCAATTCTTCATCTGATGTACGCAAGATTTTTCCAAATGGCACTGCACGACCTGGGATTGGTGAAAGACGAGGAACCGTTTAAAAACCTTCTGACCCAGGGAATGGTGAACAAAGATGGAAAAAAGATGAGCAAGTCTCTGGGCAACGTTGTCAGCCCGGAAGAAATCATCAAAAAATACGGAGCTGATACAGCAAGATTATTCATTCTGTTCGCAGCACCGCCAGAAAGAGAACTGGACTGGTCCGATGCAGGAGTAGAGGGCAGCTACAGATTCCTCAACAGAGTATACCGTCTGGTCAGCGATTTCAGTCAGAATTACCAGGGTGAGACCGATTATGAAATCAAGTCAGATGCAGACAAAGAATTGAACTATGTACTTAACACTACCATAAAGAAAGTAACTGAGGACGTAGGGGGAAGATTCAGCTTCAATACTGCAATCAGTTCTATTATGGAATTAGTTAATGAATTGTATAAATATAAAGAATTGGAAGAAGCAAACCAGGCCTTCATGAAAAAGGCAATTGATACAGTTGTAATGATCCTTTCACCATTTGCACCTCATATCTGTGAGGAAATGTGGGAAGCCCTTGGATATGACCAATCACTGACTGCTGTCTCATGGCCGTCTTATGATGAAGACGCGCTGGTCAGAGATACAGTTGAAATTGTCATTCAGATAAACGGAAAAGTGAAAGAAAAATTAAACGTTGCAAATAATCTCAGCAGAGAAGATCTGGAAAAAATTGCTCTTTCCAATGACAAAGTACAAGCTTTGACAGAGGGAAAGAACGTGGTAAAAGTCATCGCTGTCCCTGGCAAGCTTGTAAATATCGTTATAAAGTAAAGGGGAGAACATGAGAGATTACAATAGCAAAAAGCCACCTATAAAAAAGGCGGCAGTTAAGAAACCACCGACAAAGGAAGTACCGGCTAAACAGAAAACCGTCAATAAGATACTTCCAAAGAAAAATCCTGCAAAGCAGGGCAAGAAAGCAGACAATCTAAAGGTAATACCCATTGGAGGACTTAACGAAATCGGTAAGAATCTGACGGTATTAGAATATAAAGATCAGATGATTCTCATCGACTGTGGTATGACGTTCCCGGAAGACGAAATGTACGGAATCGACGTTGTCATTCCTGATTTCAGCTATCTGGTGAAAAACGCCCACAAGATTTTAGGCGTTGTCATTACCCATGGACACGAAGACCATATCGGAGCTGTTCCATACCTGCTGAAGCAGATCAATGTTCCGATTTACGGCACCAGGCTTCCTCTGGGGCTGATTGAAAACAAGTTAAAGGAACATGGTTTAAAGGCCAAATTGAACACCATCAAAGCGGGAGATAAGTTCAAACTGGGAGAATTCAAAATCGAAGCAATTAGGACGACCCACTCCATCGCTGATGCCATCTGCCTGTATATTCAGACACCAGTGGCATCCATATTTCACACAGGTGACTTCAAAATTGACTACACCCCTATCGACGGGGAGCCCATTGACCTGGCTAAGTTTGCTGAAATCGGCAGACGTGGCATAGATTTGATGATGGCGGACAGCACCAATGCCCTCCGAAAAGGTTACACTGCTTCTGAAAAAGTAGTAGGGCAGACATTGGACGGAATATTCCGTGAAGCGAAGAATAGAATTTTGATTGCAACTTTCTCTTCTAACGTTCACAGAGTACAAAAAATTATAGAGCTGGCCGTAAAATATGGCAGAAAAGTAGCTGTCTCCGGACGAAGCATGGAAAATGTCGTAACCCTCGCCATTGAGCTTGGGTATCTGAACATTCCCGCCGGCGCCTATGTTGAACTGAACAAGACGAGAAATATTCCGGATAACGAACTGGTCATCATCACGACAGGGAGCCAGGGAGAGCCGATGTCGGCGTTGTCGAGAATGGCAAACAACGAGCATCGGAACGTGAAACTGAAAAAGGGTGACATGGTCATTCTCTCATCTTCACCTGTTCCGGGAAATGAAAAGACAGTATCCAGCGTGGTGAACAAATTGTTCGAAAAAGAAGTCGAAGTCATCTACAACGATATCGCAGATATCCACGTATCCGGCCACGCCTGCCAGGAAGAATTGAAATTGATCCACACTTTGATCAAACCAAAGTTCTTCATGCCAGTTCACGGTGAATACAGGCATCTGGTACAGCATTCCGTTATCGCAGAAAGTATCGGTATGAGAAAGGACAGAATCTTTATTTTGTCTAACGGCGACCAGCTGTCAATAGATAAACGAAATGCTGTTAAGTTCCACAACGTTGTCAACGCCGATGATATCCTGGTAGACGGACTTGGCGTGGGCGATGTCGGAAATATCGTATTGCGTGACAGGAAATTGCTCTCAGAATCTGGTCTGATCATCGTCGTTTCTGCTATTGACAGAGCTTCCGGTGAAATCATCTCCGGTCCTGACATCGTATCCAGAGGATTTGTCTACGTGAGAGAAAACGAAGATCTGATCAATGATGCCAAAAAGATTGCGCATCAGGCATTGGAAGACAGTCTGGAGGCCGGCAACAGAGATTGGAGCGGCATCAAGAACAGTGTCAGAGAAGAACTGCGCAAGTTCATCTTTAAAAAGACCAAGAGAAATCCGATTATTTTACCGATATTCCTAGACGTATAAATTGCTTGTCTTTTTCGTCTCTGGCTTTGTTGTCTGCGCGACTTCGTTTCTCACGTACTATAGCGTTTCTCACGTACTATAGGTACGCTCCGAGACTCAGCCACTTGACTCCTTGCCAGAGACAGAAAAATCCATGCGCAATTGAGAATCAGAAAATAGGAGGTACAACATGAATGTATATGATCAGGCTCACGGGCTGGCAGCAGCCATCAGAGAGTCAGAAGAATTTAAACAATACGATCAGCTGAAAAAGGTCGTCGACCAGAACGAAGAATTGTCGAAGATGATCAAAGACTTTCAATCCAAGCAATTCGAGGCGCAGGCAAAACAGATGATGGGCGAGGAATCTGCACCGGATATGACCCAGCAGATCCAAAACTTATATCAGATTATCATGAAAGATCCTATGGCCGCACAGTATATGCAGGCAGAAATGAGGTTTTCCCTCATGATGAATGACGTATACAAGATTCTCGGCGAAGTAATGGGACTTGGCAACATGGGATAAATTTGGTATAATACTTTTATCAGTAGATGTACTATCGTGCAGAAAAATACAATATAAACTAAAGAAAGTGAGAATAGACCGATGATTACAGCAGGTGATTTTAGAAAAGGAATGACATTTCAGATTAATGGAGAACCTCATGTCGTGCTTGATTTCCAGCATGTAAAGCCAGGAAAAGGAGCCGCTTTCGTAAGAACGAAATACAAGAACATCATTACGGGAGCAACGAGAGAAGAAGCATTCAACCCGAGTGATAAATTCGAAAATGCACATATCGAAACAAAGGTGATGCAGTACCTTTATAACGATGGAGAGCTCTATTATTTCATGGACAATGAGACCTTTGAGCAGGTTCCAATCGGTCAGGATATGGTTGAAGACGCAATCAAATTCCTGAAGGAAAATGATGAAGCCACAATCAAATTTTGCCAGGAGAAGCCATTCATCGTAGAAGCGCCAAACTTTGTCGATCTGGTTGTCATAGAGACCGAGCCGGGCGTCAAGGGCGATACTGCTACAAACGTTACAAAGGCTGCTACAGTAGAAACCGGAGCGGTCGTACAAGTTCCTATCTTCATTGAAGAAGGCGAAAAAATTCAGATTGATACCAGAACTGGTGATTATCTGGGAAGATCCAAATAAACGAATATGCTAGACCGAGAAGGGACGTATTTTTGCGTCCCTTTAGAAATATATGAGGTAAGATATGAAGAAGCTGATGAAGAACAAACTTTTATTCGGGCTGATCTGTGTGCTGCTCCTGGCAATCATCGCCTTTGCTGGTTTGATGATTTATATCAATAGTCTTGATAAATCTTTTGACAGCAGTAAGCAGGATACGATAAATATAACCATTGAATCGGGCTCCACTACAGATGATATTGCCAATCTTTTAGAAGAGAAGGGAATCATCAAGAACGCTGCTGCTTTCAAACACTTCTCCAAATTCAAAAGATACGACAGTAAATATCAAGCCGGAAACTATGCCTTATCGCCTGCTATGAAACTCTCTGAGATTGCAGACATCATCATGAGTGGAAAGACCAACAACATGACTGTTACAATCCCGGAAGGATACACGATCTATCAGATGGCGGACAAACTGGCAGATGAAGGTTTAGTGGATAAAGAAAAATTTAAATCTCTTCTGGTAAATGGAAATTTTGATTATGATTTCTTAAAGGAAGCGCAAACGGGGAAGAATCATCTGGAAGGATACTTATTCCCTGAGACTTACACCATCGAATACGATGCTGACGAAGAGACCATCATCAGAACCATGCTTGACCAGTTTGGCAGCGTCTTCACCGACGAATTTAAAAAGCAGGCGGACAAGCTCGGCTATTCCATCAACGACATCATCGTGGTCGCTTCTGTCATAGAACGGGAATGCCAGGTAGACGACGAAAGAGGAAAAGTTGCCAGTGTCATCTATAACCGCTTAAAAGAAGAAATGCCACTGCAGATGTGCTCTACCGTACAATATGTACTGGGCAAACAGAAAGAAACGCTGACCAACGCGGATACAGAAATATCTTCACCTTATAACACTTATATCAATGCAGGGCTTCCTCCAGGACCGATCTGCTGTCCGGGACTTGCCTCTATCAAAGCAGCCTTATATCCGGAAGATACAGATTACCTGTATTTTGTTGTCAGCGACAAACTGGATGGCACGCAGAAATTTTCCAGCGATTATAATCAGTTTCTGAAGGACAAGGATGCATATTATAAAGCATTAGAAGGTCAGGAATAAATGAACATTACCAACGATTTAGTTACAGAATATATCAATCGCCATTATCAGCCGCTGAATGAGAGACTGGGAGAGCTGCGGCTGATTGGAGAACGAGATAACGTACCTATCATACTGAAAGAGACGGAAAGCTTTCTCAATATACTTTTGGCATTGAAATGTCCCAAAAAAATATTAGAAGTGGGGACGGCAATCGGTTATTCAGCTCTATATTTTGCTGAATGCTGTCAAAATGCAGAAATTTATACCATCGAAAAAAATGAATATGCCGTAAAGTCTGCAAGGCACAATATTGCTGCTGCCAGACTTGAAAGCCGTATCCATTCGCTCTTCGGAGACGGGCAGGAGCAGATAGAAAAGCTGCGAGATCAGGGAATCGACGGCTTTGATTTTGTGTTTATTGATGCAGCGAAAAGTCATTATAAGCGTTTTTTTGACGCAGCCATTTCCGTCTGTGAAAAAGATGCTGTCGTGGTTTCGGATAACATTTTGCAGCGGGGCATGACGGTTTCAGATCAATACGATACTAACGGGAAACACAAGACAAATATAAAGAAAATGCGAGATTACGTGGAGTATATCTGCAATGACAGAACCCTGGATACTTCTTTGATGAGTATCGGGGATGGTATTGCAGTGTCCATATACAGAGGTGAAAATGGATAGAGATCAATTCGAACTGCTCGCACCAGCGGGCGATTTAGAAAAATTAAAAATAGCAATCATATACGGGGCGGATGCCGTGTACTTCGGCGGAGAGATGTTCAGTCTCAGAGCTGGCGCAGGTAATCTGACCATCGAAGAAATGAAAGAAGGCGTCAGTTTTGCACATGAGCGAGGAAAACGCTGCTATCTGACCATCAATATCTTCGCACATAACGAAGATATCGAACCGTTAACGGATTATCTGAGCCAGATCAAAGGAATCGGCATCGACGCTTTCATCGTATCAGATCCGGGTGTCATCGATCTGATTCAGGAAGTGATTCCTGCAGCAGAAATTCATCTGAGCACCCAGGCAAATATGACGAATTTCAGAACAGCAAGGTTTTGGCACAAGATGGGCATCAAGCGGCTGGTCCTTGCCAGAGAGCTGACTTTTACGGAAATCAATCAGATCCGAGAGAACATCCCTTCAGATATGGAAATCGAGGCTTTCATTCATGGAGCTATGTGTATATCTTATTCCGGCAGATGCCTTTTGAGTAATTTTATGATCGAAAGAGACGCCAATCGCGGCATGTGTGCCCATCCGTGCAGATGGAAGTATTCTCTAGTGGAGGAAAAACGGCCGGGAGAATATTATCCAGTTGAAGAAGATGAACGGGGCACCTACATCCTCAATTCTCGAGATTTGTGTATGATTGAACATATTCCGCAGATTGTAAAATCGGGCATTATGTCAGCCAAGATTGAAGGCCGCATGAAAAGCGTATTTTACGTTGCAACGATTGTCCATGCTTACAGACAGGCAATTGACGCATATTTCGCTGATCCCGATCATTACCAGTTCAATCACGACTGGCTTAATGAATTGAAAAAAGTCAGTCATAGAGAGTTCACGACAGGCTTCTACTTTGATAAACCGACGAACAAAGACCAGAATTATCAGACCAGTGCTTACACACGTGAGTATTCCTTTGTCGGAATTGTCAGAAGCTATGATACCGATACAGGCCTCGCCGTTGTAGAGCAGCGAAACAAGATGTCCATAGGCGAGGAAATCGAAATTTTTGGACCGGATATTCCGTTTTTCACACAGGCCTTAGGCGAGATATACGATGCAGAAAGTGGTGAAGCTTTAGAATCCGCACCGCATCCGCAGCAGATGCTAAAGATCAAGATGGATCAGCCGGTAAAAGAGAACTATATTTTACGCAAGAAGAAATGGAGTGATTTTTAATGACACCTGACCCCAGTAATTTACCTTTTCAATTACAAATTATCTTTATTATTGTTACCATCATATTGAACGGGATTACAGTGCTGTCCAATACTGCAATGAATACGGTCAGCAGAAACAAAATCAGACAGTTGGCAGATGAGGACAGAACTGCAGCAAAACTGCAGATACTTCTCGATAAGCCGACCCATTACCGGTTTACCAACCGATTTCTCAGCTACGTATTCATCACAGTCGGTCTGTTTTTTACTATCGGATTGCCAAACAGCGACATTTTATCCATTGCAATTTATGTAGTGGCGTTGATCACTTTCAGCGAATTTTTTACTCGCAAATTGGCGCAGCAGCACAGCGAGTCCATCGCTTTGGCCTTTGCAGGCGTACAGAAATTTTTTGTGATCATCATGACGCCTTTTGTCGCTCTACTGACTCTGATCGCAGATCTCTTCTTGAAGATCTTCAGACAAAAAACCGATATCGAGTACAGCGGCTATTCAGAAGAACAAGTGATGTCCATCCTGGAAGCAGGACAGCAGAGCGGTGAAATCAAAGAAGAAGGCAAGAAGATGATCAATAGTATCTTCCAGTTCGACGATGAGCTTGCCTATGAAATCATGACACCGAGGACAGACGTCTTCTTAATTGATATCAACGATCCCGCTGAAGAATATCTGGATCAGCTGATGGAACTGCGATATTCCAGAATTCCGGTCTGTGAAGATGAAACGGATAATATCATTGGTATTCTGCATATCAAAGACTATCTGATCAAAGCCCGGGAATCCGGTTTTGACAAGGTCGACATCAGAGCGATATTACGAAAACCATATTTCGTTCCAGAAACCAAAAACATCGACGCACTGTTCTTTGAACTGCAGATAGAGAAACAGCACATTGCAGTTCTAATTGATGAATACGGCGGATTCAGCGGCATCGTCACCATGGAAGACATCATCGAAGAGATTGTTGGTGACATAGACGACGAGTATGATGAAGAAGAACATATTATCGACAAAGTTGACGATAATAATTATTACGTCGATGGAAATGTTTCTCTCAATGATCTCAACGAAGAAGCCAATATCAACCTCGAATCTGAAAACAGTGAGACAATCGGCGGATTTTTGATTGATATACTTGGAGAGATTCCGGAGGAGGGTGATGAAAATCGAGAAGTAACCTTCGAAAACTATGTCTTCACAATTCTCTCTGTCAAAGAAAGACGTATCGAAAAAGTCAAGATCACAATAAATCAGGAATCCAGTGAGGAAGACAAGGAGGACGAACAATGAGATTTGCCATAGCGTCAGTTTTATTAGTTGTTTTTATCTATATCAATGTGCTCGGTATGTTCAAAGGATACAAGGAAATACCCGAAGGGAAATATAAACAGACTCTTTGGAAATACAAGAAGATGGAATTGATTGAAAAGGGCATCATCTGTGTTGTCTTTACAGTCGTTATTTTTTCCATGGGATGGACAGATGAACTGGCGGCAGTCGCTTTGGCTGCCATGGCAGTCATCATGTTAATTGAATATCTATTTGGAAAATACATACGGAAAAGTTTTATATGTCCTAATTGCGGTGCCCCGATTTGGACTGGAAATTTTATTGTCATCTTGAGAGCAAAAAAGCAGTGCTACGAATGCGGCTTTAAATTTACTGACGAAGGAAAAAAAGCAACCAGCGAAAACCATGAAAATGAAGACGAGTAATAAACTGACAATCGGAATACTTGCTCATGTAGATGCAGGAAAGACGACGTTGTCCGAAGGCATCTTGTATTTGAATGGCATCACCAGGTCTCTCGGAAGGGTAGATCATGGTGATGCTTTTCTTGATACCTTTGAACTGGAGCGGGCGCGAGGCATTACCATATTCTCGAAGCAGGCAGTGTTTCCTCTGGGGCAAAAAGAAGTAACACTTCTGGACACGCCGGGACACATGGACTTTTCTGCCGAAATGGAACGCGTCCTGCAGGTTTTAGATTATGCCATCTTAGTCATCAGCGGCTCTGACGGCGTTCAAGGACAGGTACAGACTCTTTGGAAACTTCTGGAACGTTACGAAATTCCAACTTTTCTCTTTATTAACAAAATGGATCAAATTGGCGCCGATCTGTCACGCGTCATGACTGCACTGCGGGAGAGGCTCAGTGAACGATGCATTCTGGCAGATGAGAAAGACGAGACTTTTTTTGAGCAGGCAGCTCTCTGCGACGAAGAACTTCTGGAAAAATACCTGGAGACTGGATTCGTTACAGATGAGGAAATCGCTTACCTGACAGCAAAGCGCAGGCTTTTTCCCTGCTTTAGCGGTTCTGCTCTGAAAATGGAAGGGGTGAAAGAATTCTTAGATGAATTTGAGAAGCTCACCCTTTGTCCGGCCTACTGCGAAGAGTTCGCTGCTCGTGTCTTTAAAATCACCAGAGACGAACAGGGAAACAGGCTGACCCATATGAAAATTACCGGCGGCAGTCTCCACGTAAGAGACTTAATCGAGGAGGATAAAGTAAACCAGATCAGAATCTACTCTGGCACCCGCTTTCAAAGTATAGAAAAAGCGGAGGCTGGAACAATCTGTGCCGTGACTGGGCTTGCGAATACCCGTATCGGCCAGGGATTGGGCGCCAGCAAGGGAGGATTCGATCCGTTACTGGATACGGTCTTAACCTATCAGGTTCTACTACCCGAGGGTTATGACCAGCACGATGCTTACATGAAACTAAAGTTGCTGGAAGAAGAAATTCCAGAGTTACACGTAGTATGGAATGAAGAAAAAAGGCAGATTCATATTCAGATGATGGGAGAGGTGCAGGGCGAAATCCTAAAAAACCTGGTCTTACAGCGTTTTGATCTTGCTATTGAGTACGGCAGTGAAACGATTCTCTATAAAGAGACTCTTGCGGAAACGGTGGAGGGCGTCGGCCATTTTGAACCGCTTCGTCATTACGCAGAGGTTCACCTGATTTTGGAACCTCTGCCGGCGGGAAGTGGTCTGGTCTTTGATACGTCCGTAAGTGAAGATGATCTGGATCGGAACTGGCAGCGGCTGATTTTATCACACATGGCGGAAAAACCGCATCCCGGAGTATTGACCGGTTCTGAAATTACTGATATGAAAATCACCCTGGCGGCAGGAAAGGCTCACGTCAAGCATACAGAAGGCGGAGATTTCCGTCAGGCGACCTATCGTGCCATCCGCCAGGGACTTCGCAAAGCGAAGAGCATTCTGCTAGAGCCCTATTATGAGTATCGCCTGGAAGTACCACAAGAGTGGGTGGGCAGAGCAATGTCCGACGTCCAGAAGATGTACGGCACCTGTAATCCACCTGAGAGTTTTGGCGAAATCACCGTCCTCACCGGCGATGCACCAGTCCAAGCGATGAATGGCTATCAAAAAGAAGTCGTCTCTTATACGAAGGGGCTGGGCCGGCTGTTCTGTTTCTTAAAAGGTAATTTTCCTTGTCACAATGCTGAAGAGATCATCGCCGCAACTGGATATGATGCAGACAGGGATTTAGAAAATCCTTGCGGCTCTGTATTCTGTTCTCATGGCAGCGGTGTCACCGTTTCCTGGAATGAAGTCGAGCAGCACATGCATCTTGACAGCGTGTTGAGAAGTCCAAAGGAGTTGTCAGAAAACAGGAGCAATGGCGGTGCAGTCTCC
>URXI01000037.1 GCA_900551775.1 uncultured Eubacterium sp.
GCGCCGCCGGTGGTATGCCGGTTGGCGTTGGAGAGCAGGTTGATCAGCACCTGTATGATCTGATCAGCGCTGCCACTCACAGGAGGCAGGTCCGGCTCGATGACAGCTGTGAGGGTGTTGTCCCGCCTCGCAAACAAGGCCTGATAAATCCGCACCGTCTCAGTCAGCAGGGAATTCAGATCCAGAGGAGCCAGACCGTCAGCGCCCTGCATTCTCCCGATGCCTACCAGGCTGCTGACCATCTGTGCCAGACGCATGGCTTCGCCGGAAATGGCGTTGAGATCGGTCACCGTCTCGTCGTCTACTGCGCCCATGCCGATGTTCTGCGCTGCGAACTGCGCATTGACTGCGATGACCGTCAGCGGGGTTTTCATCTCGTGGGACATATCCGTGTAAAATTCGCTTTTCAGCCGGTTCATCTCTGCCAGCATCTCTTTTTCTGACTCCGCCTTTTGTTCTCTTTGATGAGCCAGAGCATTTTCGCGCATGGTGCCGTAGAACATGGCGGTCATCTGGAAGAAAGAGAAGATCAGCATGGCCAGGCCGGTCATGGCAAAACTGGACTTGAATCCCAGGTAGTAGGGTATGCCCAGGTGATGCAGGGCATCATTGATTGCCGCGTACATGAAGATGATGAATGCAATCAGGGAGACCGTCTGTTCTGTCATAAACCGGCTGCCTCGCACCATGGCCGGTACTTTCATGATGAACCAGATGCAAAGGTAGACGATGGACAGGGTGAAGAAGCCCTCAAAGCCCATCAGCGCCCAGGACAAAAATACGGTATCCGCGGTCAGACACAGCAGGGAGAATGCCCCTGATACTGCAGCCACTGTGCGCACAAACCATTTTTGCGGAATACCTGGAAATATCTGCCGTGCCAGCAGTACCAGCAAAATGGAGGCGATGGGCAGGGAAAGATATTCTGCACGGAAGGCCGCCTGCCAGGGCAGGCTGGGGAACATGGCAAAAAACACCTTGGCACCGGTGAATCCGCTTCGAATCATCCAGGCAAAGCAGAGCAGGGAAAAGGTAAGGTTGGGCCGGTAGCTTCTGCGAAGGATGAACAGCACCAGATGGACAAAAAACAGCGCTGCAAACAGGCCGACAATGATGTATTCCGGTCCGAAGGTCAGGGCTTGAAATGTTCGGATGGCCTTTGGACTGCCGAAGTACAGATTGCTGTGTCCGCCGCCTTCCCGGTGTACGAAGTTAGCTCCCTGCTGTATGATCTCGATGACGCCGTTTTCGGCGGTGACATCCAGGGTCATCTCTGCGTGGCCGGGTTCGACCCCCGCAGCAGCTTCTGCAGGTATTCCCGCCTGAAACCGCAGTTGGCCGTTCACATAGGCTCGATGCGCATAATCGATACTACCTGCGTTCAGTGTGTATACACCGCCGGCAGGCACTTTGATGCGTATGCGGCTGGTGGCAGAAGGAATGTCCCAAGGATTGCCGTTCTGTACCTCGTCCTCCCGGGCTGCAAATTCTTCCGGCGTCAGAATGCCGGGTATGTATTCCACTTCGCCCTCAAGCCGTGCGAAGCCGTCATCAAAGTTGAAGCCAGTCAGGTCGCAGCTGCCGTTCTGCAGTTCAATGCGAGTCATATGGTCCACGCGGTAAACGTTGCGTACATACCACAGTGAGAGGCACATCACCACCATCAGCGGCAGAACGATGAGTAGTATTCGCCCTTCTCTATTCTTTGTTTCCGTCAACATCTATGGCCCGCCTTTCTATACGTGACTTGTTTCAGATAAGTCAATCTATTTCTTTTCTTTATTATATAAGAAGTCGGATTTGATGGCAAGTGACTAAATGATACAAAAGTAGTTGCAATTGGATTTATTTTACTGTATAATAATAACAGTTAAATAATGTAATTCGATTAGCGAAAGGAGTACGACCATGGGTGTATATCTTGGTTTAAGCATCATACCAGAGAGGATTACCGACGAAGAATGGGCGTCGGTATATCAGGAGACGCTGCAGCTAGTCGCCCAATATCCTTTTATGGATATTGCTGATGGTGAGCGTAACGGATTGACCTATTCGTTTGTCAGGCAGGCGCAGCACCGCAGCAACGTGGAGGGCGGTTATGACGGCTGGCAGTCCGTAGGGGACCTGCTCACCTTTGCCGGAACAGAACGCTTTACCGTGCTTTCGGATTTGGAAGCATATCGTAAGTCTTCGTGCAGGGCAAAGGACAACGGAGCCGATGTGTGGCTGGGAGATTTGCGTCACGACATCGATGTGACCAGACCCTCTACTGGCTCAGCAATTTGGTTTTCTAAAACAAGGGGCAGGAATTCCTGGATGTATCTGATTGCAGTGGCATGTCTGATTATTTCCCGTTTCCCTGATGCGGCCACAGTTTCCTTTGACGTGAACGCTGCATTATGCAGGAAGGCAGTGAACTGGGCGAACGCCTATCTGGATAGGCCCATCGACGTACCTGATACGGCAGTGAAAGAAAGACTGATGGCGCGTCTTGTTCGGGCAGGCGTTCCACGGCACCAGCTTCTCAATGCATTTCTCCAGCTGACCATTGAAGAGAAGGAGCCGCAGATGGGGCAGTATATCTTGGCAGAGTTTTCTGAGGAGGAAATATGCCAATACTATAAAGAACGGCTTGCCATTGAGGGCTGTGCGGACGACGCTTTCTTTGAATATCTCTATATGGGCTTTGATTTTGATGATCTCTGCGGTATCATAGCGGAGGAGGGGGCTTCTACCCTGGCCAAGACGCTATTAAAAAATGAGCTGGAAGCGCGAAAACGCGGTGAGACGACAGAGTACAGCTATTATGATTTCTATGGGAGAGCCAGGCAGACGAGTAAGGAGATAAAGGAGGAGCAAAGCGCGCGATATGAGAAATATGATATCGTGTATTACGAGGACCTGCGCCGCTTTATACCTGGGTGCAGAGTCGATCCCGACCTGGAAGCGCACATCAAGAAGAATTTTGCGAAAGTCCGCAAAGAGGGAATAGAAGAAGCGAAAGTTTTTGCCAGTTTGGACAAAATAGAAAGGGAGAATTGGTTCATTAAGAACGCAGGAAACATTGCTCTGACCGAGGATACTTGGAACCACATCTTCGACAGAGTCATGGATGATGGCTATATCCGGCGTTTTATTGCACTTTTTGCCTCGCAGGACTACGCATTTGGAGATCGTGAGGGCATGAGCTGTATCATCAATCATATCCCGGCCTTGGACTATTATTGGGAGGCGTCAAAGCCTGCCAGCTGGAATTGAAAAAGACGTGAAATCAGGCAGCGGTTTGCTGCCTTTTTTCTGCAAAAAAACTGAATCTGTGGTAAGATGAAGGGAAGAGATTGTTTGAAAGATAAAAGGAGAAGCCATGAAATTCATGCATTTATCTGATCTTCACCTGGGGAAACGAGTCAATGAGTTTTCCATGATTGAAGATCAGCAATATATTTTGAATCAGATTTTGACTATGGTACAAGACGAGAAGCCGGACGGGGTGCTCATCGCAGGGGATGTCTACGACAAATCCGTGCCGCCCACAGAAGCAGTGCAGCTTTTTGACGATTTTCTCGTCCGACTGGCAGAGCAAAGGCTGCCGGTGTTCATCATCAGCGGTAATCACGACAGCGCAGAGCGGGTCGCCTTTGGCAGCCGTCTCATGACGCGCAGCGGCATCTATCTATCGCCGGTTTACGATGGATGTGTGGAGCCAATTACTTTGGAAGATGAACATGGGAAGGCAGATGTCTATCTGCTGCCGTTTCTGAAGCCGGCCCACGTGCGCCGCTTTTTCCCTGATGAGGCCATTGACAGCTATACGGATGCGATGAGAGTGGCTATAGAGCATTTAGATTTGGACCCGGCCAGGCGGAACGTTTTGATCACCCATCAGTTTGTGACAGGTGCAGTGCGCAGTGATTCGGAGGAGATTTCCGTAGGTGGGGCGGACAATGTGGATGCCGCCGTCTTTGAAGACTTTGATTATGTGGCCCTGGGGCACCTCCACAAGGCGCAGAGCGTGACCAGAGAGACGGTTCGGTATTGCGGAACGCCGCTGAAGTATTCTCTTTCTGAGGCAGATCACGAGAAATCGGTGACTTTGGTGGAGCTGGCGGCGAAGGGGGATGTGTCGGTGCGGACGCTGCCCCTTGTGCCGCTGCGGGATATGCACGAGATCAAAGGCACCTATGACCAGGTCACTTTGAAGCGCTTTTATGAGGATACAGATTATCGGGAAGCTTATATGCATATCACTTTGACTGATGAGGAAGATATCCTTGATGTGATGGGAAAGCTGCGGGCGATTTATCCCAATCTCATGAAACTGGATTTTGATAAGGAACGAAACGGCGCCTCCGGAGAAATTGGGGGAGCAGATTCCGTGCAGCAGAAATCCCCCATAGAACTGTTTGCAGAACTCTATGAGAAACAGAACAACCAGCCCATGAGCGATAAGCAGCAGGTTTTTCTGGAAGAACTGATCGAAGACATTTGGGAGGAAGAGCGATGAGACCGACAAAACTGACGATTTCGGCCTTCGGGCCTTATGCGGGGCGGCAGATCCTGGACTTGGACAAGCTGGGGACAAAGGGAATTTACCTGGTCACGGGGGATACTGGAGCGGGAAAGACGACGATTTTTGACGCCATTACCTTCGCCCTTTATGGGGAAACCAGCGGAGATACCCGCAGGAGTGACATGCTCCGGTCAAAATACGCCGCAGACGACGTGCCGACGGAGGTGGAACTTTCCTTTGCTTATGGCAGCAAAGAATACACGGTACGAAGAAACCCGGAATATCAGCGTCCGTCAAAAAGGGGAGACAGAATAGTCACCCAGAAAGCTGATGCCCAGTTGACCTATCCCGACGGGCATATCGTGACAAAGACCAAGGAAGTGACGGCGGCAGTGGAGTCGATACTGGGGGTCAATCGCAATCAGTTCACCCAGATTGCCATGATCGCCCAGGGGGAATTTTTGAAACTGCTTTTGGCGCCCACAGAAGATCGAAAGAAGATTTTCCGTAAGATTTTCAAGACAGAGTTATTCCAGGCGCTGCAGGATCGCCTCAAATCGGAATCAGGCAAGCTGTCCCACAAGTATGATGAAATCAAAAACAGCATCAGTCAGTATATTGACGGACTGACCATTGATGGAAACGAAGAACTGTTGAAAAATGCAAAAGAATCTGACATATTGTTAGCTGAATTAATTAAAAAAGTTGACGATGTGATCCTTTCTGATCAGGCAGAAAAAGAGAACCTTGAGGGCAAAATCGCCAAGATTGAAAAGCGGCTCACACAGGTCAATGTGGACCTGGGCAAGGCAGTAGAGATCGAGCGGACCGAGTCCGCTTTGCAGGCGGCAAAGTCCGCTTTGATGGAAAAGAAGGAAAAACTGCAGTTGCTTTTGGCAAAATACGAAGCAGAACAGAAGCGGGAGCCGGAGCAGGCCGCTTTGCGCCAACAGGCCGCTTTGGCGGAGAACGAACTACCTCAATATGATGAGCTGGAGCAGGTGCGGAAAGAGGTGAATACCAAGAGAAAGACTCTTGAGACAGCTTTGCACCAAAGGGAAGAACAGGGAAATCTGCATAGTAAATGTGCATTGACGTTAAACGATGCGAAGAAGGAGCTGGAAACGATCAAAGATGCAGGCAGGGAAGAAGCGGTCTTGAAAGGCAGGCAGCAGCAGGCAGAGTCGCGGCTGAACGCACTGGAAGCCTTAAGCGGTGCATTGAAAGAATGGCAAAGACTTTCGAAGCGTTTAGAAGAGGAGCAGCAGAAGTATTTGGATGCAGCGGCAAAAGCGGACAAGTTACAGCAGAAGTATCAGCAGATGAACAGGGCGTTTCTCGACGAACAGGCTGGGATTTTGGCAGAAATCCTTACCGATGGTTCGCCGTGTCCGGTGTGCGGAGCGACGGAGCACCCCTCTCCGGCCATGAAGACGGCGGATGCGCCTACGGAAACCCAGCTGAAAAAGGCAAAAGAAAAGAGTGAAGCGGCGCAAGGCGAGGCGGCGGCTTTTAGTACCGGCGCCAGCACCCTTGGCGGACAAGTCACTGTCAAAAGGGAGGAAATCGAAACGAAAAGAGATGCTTTGTTTGACAGCGTTCCTTTTGATGGACTCGGCGAGAAAGTCACTACGGAAATGTGTGGCGTCAAATCGCAGATTGGCGAATTAAAAGAACTTCTACGGCTGGAGCAGGAAAAGCTGCACCAAAAAGCACAGCTGGAGGAGCAGATTCCAAAACTGGAAACAGAACTTCATCAGTGGCAGGAGAAACTGGCGAGTCTGGATCAACAGTCCGCTGCTTTGGAAGGTGAAATCAAGGAAAGTGAGAAGACGCTGGCTTCTGTAGCGGGCAGGCTGAAATATGAAAGCAAGACCCAGGCAGAGAAACAGATTAAGAAACTGCAGCTTGAAGCGGATGCGATACAGAAATCATTGGAGAAGGCAAGGGATGACTACACCGCCTGCAAAGAGGAAGTGAGCGCTTTGCAGGGCCGCATGGACAGCCTTTCCGGGCAGCTTGAAAAGGCGCCGGAATACGACGTTGGCGTTATGCGGCGCAGGCAGACAGAACTGACGGAAGAAAAGAAAAACCTGAATGAAGCTTTTACGAGACTCTCAGCGCAGATTGCTTCTAACACCACAGCCCATGAGAAAATTCGCATCCAGGCGGAAATTTTGGCAGAGGTCTCAGAAAAATGGGGCTGGGTCAAGGTTCTTTCCAATACGGCAAACGGCAATCTCGGCGGCAAGGAGAAAATCATGCTGGAAACCTATGTGCAGATGCGGTACTTTGACCGGGTCATTCAGCGTGCCAATACGCGCCTGATGACCATGAGCGGCGGGCAGTATGAGCTGAAACGACGCAATGAGGCGGAGAACAACCGCAGCCAGAGTGGTCTGGAACTGGATGTCATCGACCACTATAACGGTTCACAGCGCAGCGTGCGCACCCTGTCCGGCGGCGAATCCTTCAAAGCCTCCCTCTGTCTGGCCTTGGGACTTTCCGATGAAATCCAGTCCTCGGCAGGCGGCATCCGCCTGGACACCATGTTCGTAGACGAAGGCTTCGGCTCCCTGGACGATGAATCCCTGCAGCAGGCCATTCAGGTGCTTTCCGGCCTGTCCGAAGGAAACAAGCTGGTAGGCATCATTTCCCATGTGGGCGAACTGAAAGAGCGGATTGAAAAGCAGATCGTGGTCAAGAAGGATAGAGCAGGCGGCAGTTGGGCAGAAATCAGAGTGGAAGCGTAAAGAGCCTTAAGTAGAAATTCTATTCAGATTAAAATCAAACAATAGATTCAGTATGATCTCCAATTCCCCTTTGGATTAAGAAGCGATTACGCCTTCTTTGAAATAGAAGAGATGTACCGTTTGGACTTAAAGAAATGTTGAAAATACTGGAAAATAGTAGGATGGATGCTGTTCTTTATATATTCTCATCATGATAAAAAAACGAGGAACAAGGCAAATTTTAAGATATACATTGGAAAGAAATGAACTCGTGTAATAGATGAATTCAGTGCCGTAAGGATAAATTTTTGCAAAGGTGTGTCATTGAGATTTTAGTGAGATCTATTTCAAAATTGCAGGGCATAAAAGCGAATATAGTAATATGATGATTATTTTAGGATATATTCATCTTCACTATTTAAGACATCACTTTTTTTAAACAGAATTTCTTCATACAAATTAGGTATAAATGTGTGAAGTTTTTTAGAAATGTGTTACAATAAGAATAAAGGATAATATCTGATTAAACGGCATTCATTGCCGTGGATGGAAAGTAGGTACAAGATGAGTATTATGGCTCGGGATTTTAAGGAAATTAAGGATTTGTTTCGAAAAATAAAGCAATTGCCAAAATTGGATGACAGATTTTGTATTATCTTCGTCTATAATACTCCTGCAACAATGAGAGATTCATTTCATACAACAGAGTGTGTTTTTTCTGAAGAACAGGATATGATCATCTCCTCCTTCAAGCACATTGCTGAGGTTGTATATTCCATTGATGGCGAAGATCAATTTATAGAAAAAATAAACATAATCAAACAGAAACATGAATTTGTGATGGTATATAGTATGGCACAAAATATTACAGGAAATGGTAGGAGAAGTCTGATTCCTTTATTATGTGAATATTACGGTTTTATTAATATTGGTGCAGATTTTATGAGTTGTGCTTTGGGGCGTTCAAAAGATTTAATGTATTACTTATTAAAAGATACATTCACTTTTCCACAAACCTTTTACATAAAGAAGGGTGATTCTATTGAAGGGATATTACCTGCCATATCTTCGGGCAAATGGTTATTAAAACCAAATAATGAGTCCTCTAGCATTGGTATTGAGATACATGTTTTTAATGAAATTTCTTTTTCTGAAATCTGTTCTATATTAGATGATTATAGAAAAAAACATCCTACGTTTTGCATTCAGGAATTTATAGAAGGTGATGAAGTTGCTGTTCCTATTTTAAAAATACAGGATTACTTTTATTGCCCTGGCATTAGTCAAGTTGCCTTCCCAACAGGTATCAATCATATTAGTTATGACATGATTGCTTTAGGAACTTATGGATATTTTGAATACGAAGGACCTCTGAGAGACAGCCTTATCTCCATAGCAGCTGGCGTGTCAAAGCAATTAGGCCTTAGTTCAATGTCGCGCATAGATTTTAGAATTCGGAACAATATCGCATACATAGAAGATATAGGTGCGAATCCGACAATCTCGCAAGGAAACGGTGTAAATCAGATTTATTGTCATCATCTTGATGCTAAGCCCTGGTGTATTTATGCGATTCTTGCTTATAGTGCTCTCATGAATTACGGCTTATTTGAACCAACGCTCCATTAACCCCCAAAGGATTGGCCTCATGTATAACGAATAACCATATTCATTAACAGTTGTAAGACTTTGTAATTTGTTATCGAGTTCTTCATAAGAATACTTATTATAAAATGAATTTTGATAAAAGAGAAATTTTTCACTAAAAAGGGATTTATATCTCCGCAAAAGGTAAGGTACCTCAATACTTTCTAATGTTCTTTCAAATTTTTTTATATCACTAATTAAGTAATATAATAATAGTAGATTGTGGTGCGCATAGAATGTATGATAAGAATCATTTTGAAGTATAATTTCTTGTTCTATTTCTTCTATTAATTCACACTTATCAATTTTTTTAGATACAAGCAAAGCACTTACATAATTATTTGCTACAATACAATAATCGCTAGTCATGGCTAAAGAGCGTTCTTCTTTCAAATTGCAAAAATCAGAGAGTACTTTAGTAACGGAGAACTTTCCAGCAAGAAATCCTGCGATAATTCTATTATTCTGCACTGCAGTATTATAGTCTTTAGAGTAAGTGTTACATTCTGAAAGAATTTGATATGCAGTTTTATACTGATCAGAGCCCATCAAACTGACGCTATAATTCAATCGGGTCTCTTCATGAAGTAGCACATTGTCTGCGCTTATATCGAATGCTATTCTGGTATATTCTAAAGCTTTTTCGGTATCGAATACATACAATAAATTTCCTAGTCGATATAATTTAATTTTATTAATCACATCTGAAAACTTGTAGTTCTCAATTAAGTATACCAATTTATCAACTCTTTTTTGAGTAAAATAATTTTCTAAACAAGTAGAAAAAACAATTGCATCTAATATATAATCAACATACTTTTCTTGGGGATTAGAAAAAATTTTAAGATTCTGAAACAACATCATATACTGCTCGAAAATTTCTTGAAGATACTGTGGATCTCCTTCAATTTCATAGGCAACATCAGCAATATAATTTAAAGCACAGACTTTTGCCTCAGAAGAAATATCTTTACTTGAATCCAAAAGTTCTTTCCCTTTATGTAACGAATACAATAAATCTGACTTATTAATTTTTTCGATTTCTCCCCTATATTTGTCAAGTTCAAGTATGGATTTTCCTAAGGGAAATTGTATCATATTCTCTTGTATGATACTGTTAAACTTTAATTTCTGTGATTTTTTATGATAATAAGCGATAATAAAGTAGGATTGTTTCTCACCAGAATTTAATGGCATAAACTTTGACACTATTGCTAAATCAACATATTTTTCTGGGTAATTCTTTTCTAAATATCGCATAATAAAAAGTGCATCTTCCTTATCGATATCAATTTGAGATGCATGCAAAAAATAGTCCCTAAAAGTTTCTTCAGTAAATCGATAGGTTGATTGTTCTTGTAATCGAATAAGATTTGTATTCAAAGATATCGGTAACATCTCTTTGTGATAACTGTCAATATTTTTATTTAATACCTCAACATCAGTTAAATAAAATTCTTCAAATAAACAACTACAAAACACTAAAAATTGATTCAATGGTTCAGAAACTGTTTCATATCCCCCTTTTTTGATTAGCAAATTGATGATACCTTTTATCGATTGCGTGTGATCTTTTGTATCTGAACTAAACATTTCGTTTATTTTATCTATATATTCTAATCCCAAAGCATCAATAATGCTGATAATATCAGTGTTTGCAGGAGCTGTACCTGTGTATCTTTGATAGTCTTTTTCAGTAAATTGCAAATCAAAAGAAACCGCATCAGAAAAGCATATCCCTGCATTACTTTTCTGATCTGAAAAAATAAGTAGTGCTGTATTAGGAAGAAACCCTTCGTTAACAAGATATCCTAGAAAATCTAAATATGCTATATCCCTATCAAATAGTTCAGATAAGTCTTGAACGACTATCACATGTTTCACTTTTTTACTTTTCTTATTCTTTTTCTTCAAGCCCAATCTTTTCTTGAGTTTGAGAAAATCAGAGTGCTTAAGTGAATAACCAAAGACTTCTGCTGCAACGTTTGACAACATATTTAGAAAGGCTATCATTGGACTCGTTTCCATTAAATACTGAACAATAATGGCTAAACATTTTCGTAGCAAACTCGGTTTCTTATCTATTTGGACACTTTCATCAGGATTAAGTAATTCTATAATATCCACAACATCATGTGTTAACCTTAATTGATGAATTTTCCGCTTAGTCACATTATGAAATGCGTGAGAATATTGTATATAAATAAATCTAAACATTTTATCATCCAAGGAACATAAAATCTTATCTAATTCTAGAGGTGTTATCTCTTTCATCATTTGTTCTGAATCCTTCTGTTAATAAATAGAACCATCCACGGCAATGAATGCCGTTTAATCAGATATTATCCCCTATCCACCTCCATCTTGTTCCTCGGATGCCTTGTCTCAAGTATCTCTTCCTGTTTGTGCATAGAAACCTGTGTGTAAATCTCTGTCGTTGTGATAGAACTATGACCCAAGAATTTCTGGATATACCGGATGTCAACATCGGATTCCAGCAATAAGGTAGCGAAGGAATGACGAAACATATGCGGCGTAATATGGAGCTGAATTCCCGCTAATTCAGCGTATTTGTTGATTAAGTTTCTGACAGATTGCTCCGACAGACGTTGATGCCTTCGATTAATGAATAATGAACCGGTATCCTTCAATTTGTCTGAGTAGGCATCTAAATATGAATCAAGTGCTGAAATAACGTCTACATTTCCAATGTGCAGCATTCGCTCTTTAGCACCCTTGCCAAAGATCAGCACACGCTTTTCTTTCAAATTTAAATCGGAAACTTTTAATGAACATAGTTCAGATATGCGCATGCCTGTAGCAAAGAGCAACTCTATGACTGCAATGTCACGCAAAATGGTGCGCTTTTGATACGGGCTGCCGGCTTGATTTTGGGCTTTGTAAATCGCATCCAGAAAGACTTGAATAGTCGAAGCAGGTATCGTCTTCGGAAGTTTCCGAGGTTCGCGATAGTTCAGCGTTATTTTTTGAAAAGGGTTTTCAACCAAAATATCCTCCATAACGAGATAATGTATAAATGCTTTCAGGCTGGCAATTTTCCGTTTTACGGTTTTTGGCTGATAAATTGGATGCATATGTGCGATGTAATCCGAAATGAGCCTTCTTAGCAAAATCTCATCATCCCGATCACAAGCAAATTTTGAAAATTGATAGAGGTCAATCTTATATGCTTTTAATGTTTTACTGTTCAGATTTTTTTGCGTTTCACAGAAATACAGATATTTATCAATGTGTTTGTCTAAATTTTTCATTTGTAAACTCCTAATTTTTCATAAAATAATGCAACACTTTTAAAACCATGGTATCATACAATATATAAGGACAAGTCGAGTTATGGAGAAAAACTATGAACTGGGAATATTTATTTAAACCGCAGATCCTCGACCGGGGATACGAGTATCACTGTGATGACGCAGTGGAAAATTTGAACGAAGGAAACGGAAAGGTGACGGCAGAGGTTTTGGGCAGCGATAGATACGATGTCGAAATCACCTTTGATGGAGACGAAATCGTGGACATGTACTGCACCTGCCCTTATGCGGAGAGCGCAAACTGCAAACACATGGCTGCCGTGCTGTACCAGATGGAAGCCGAACATAAGCTGGAAGAGCGGAAGGTGTATAATCCGGCAGAAACGTTAGAAGCGTTAGTCTACGAGGCAGAAGAAAAAGATGTCAGAGACTTTTTGATCGGGGTCCTAGAAAAAGACAGAGAACTTCAGATGCGCTTTCGGATGCTGGTTTCAAAGAAAATCACAAGCCGTGATATTCATCTATACAAGCGCAGAATAGATGATATCGTACGTGAATACGCAGGTTACGGCGACTTTATCCCTTACAAATATGCCTATGATTTTGCCATGGATTTAGACGAGATACTGACGCAGGACATCTGGCAGATGATGAAGCTGGGAAACTATCACGAAGCCTTCGAGCTGAGCTGTTACATTTTGAAAACCATCGCCGGAGTGGACATTGACGATTCTGATGGCGGCACGAGCATCGTTACAGGCGGATGTCAAGACGTGTGGAAGAACATTTTGGAATACACGGATATGGAAGACAGAAGGTTGCTGTTTCAATGGTTTGTGGACCATGTGAAAAGACGTACAGCCGGCTATTCGTACATCGAGGATTTTTTGATGGAGGAGTTTCCGGAGCGGGAGTTTATCGAAGAGAAGCTGCAGCTGGCAGATCAGAAATTGGGCACGATAGAACCGGAGCCTGATTATTATGGCCGTTATCGACAGGAGAAATGGGTCAAGAGGCGGATTGCTTTGATGAAGGCCCTTGGAAAAACAGAAGCGCAGATCGAAGACTTCTGCGAAGAATACTGGCAGCTTCCCTATGTCAGGCGATATATGATCGACAGCTGCGAGGACAGGGGAGACTACGACAGGGCCATCGAAATCTTACTGGAAAGTATGGACATGGACAAAGAATACCGCGGTCTCGTTGCCGGCTACGGGCTGGATCTGAAGGAACTCTACCTTGAGACGGGGCAGAAAGAAGCCTACTTGGACATGCTTTGGAAGCTGGCACTGGACCTGCGCTGCGGCGATATGCAAGTTTACAGGGAACTGGCAAAGCAGTATGCGCCTGCGCAGTGGGCTGTCGAAAGGGAAAAAATCTTTGAAAGGCTGGCCGGGCGTCACGAAACAGCGGACTTTTTCCTGGAGGAGAAGCTGTATGACCGCCTGCTGGACTATGTCAAAGAGAACCCGGGGCTTTATGCGCTGACCAAATATGAAGCAGAGCTGGCAGAGCGGTACCCGGCTGAACTTCTCGATAAATACCGCATAGAAGTAGAAAAAATGGCAAAACCGACCACCGGCAGAAAGGAATATCAGCATATTGTCAGCGTTTTGCGGTGCATGAAAAAATATCCCGGCGGCGCTGCAGTTACGGCGGATTTGGTGCGTCAATGGAAGACCATATATCGAAACAGAAGAGCGATGATGGAAGAGTTGAACAAGGTGTAGGAGGTGCGACATGAAATTGAAACTGGACGATGTTGTGGAAGCGCTGGGGATTTCCAGTGATGAATCCGCGTACTATTACAACAAAGAATCCGGCGAATTGGTTTTTGTCATGGATCCCATCTTTGGCTGCAACGATCAGGCGCTGCTTGATGATCTTGAGGAAAACGAGGATAAATATCTTCGGCTGCCATCAAAATATGATATCAACGAATATCAACTGATGAAAGAATTTATCAGAGACTTCCCGCCTGGCAAAGTGCAGAAGCGCTTGGAGCGTGTAATCAGAGGGAAAGGCGCTTTCCGCAATTTCAAAGATGCCATCTATGATCTGAAGATTGAACAACAATGGTACGACTGCAAAGGCGCAGCGTACCGCAAGACCGCCATCCGTTGGTGCGAGGAAAACCAAATCGAATATGAATAAAGCAAAACCCCGCTTGGCGGTGTCATGAGTACACGGCAAAGCGGGGTTTTTTCTGTATGTCTGGACAAAGCAGCCCGTTCATACTAAAATAGACCTATCAAAACAGATGGAGGGGGTCTATGACAAGCATTTATCGTGATATTTTCCGTGCCATTCATGAGGGCAGGTGGATCAGCATCGAATACCGCAACAAGGCGGGACAGATAACAAAATATTGGATTGCCATCAAAGATCTGAATCCCAGAAACAAGACGCTCTCAGTAGAGGGACTTCACATCGGCAAATATACCATCGAGAAATTCCCTTATATCTACATCGATTCCATCACGTCATCCCAGGTGATAGACGGCTCCTATTACCCGGTCAATGAACGCCTCGTCAGGGATATTGCCGAAGAGCCACATAAGTTCCAGGCGCTCTTTGATCATGCTGCAAACCTGAAAATCCTGAACTATCTGGAGGAATGCAGCCGCATGGACAGGACGCCTTATGAGGCGGATTTTGCGCTGATCAGATTTCTGGATCGAGACCGCATAGCAGGAGGCGACTATCTGCTCAGCGAAGAGCAGTTCCGGCAGATTGTCAGGCATTTTCAGCGAAAGGCGGAGAACGACAAAAAAGCAAAGCAGAGATTTCAGCTCAAACGGCTGGCCATGAACGTGCTCAGTGTGCATACACCAAAAGGACTCTACGTGCTCGCCTATCGCAAGCTGGATTTGGACGTCAAAAACAAAAGGCTCCGCCCAGATGAGAATATTACCATTTGCAGCGAATTTACGATCAATGGGGAAAAAGAAAGCATCCGTCAATTCCTGGATGCGGAGGACTATCTGCTTCTGGAAGACTTTGACATCAATCAGGAGCGGATCAAAGACCGTATTACGGAGAGCAATCGTCACATCAACGGGGTAGACGATATGCCTTATGTGATTGGCCTTGGCATGGATCTGGTGCTGGATCTGCACGAGGAATACGGCGCCATCATCGATATGTACCACGAAGAGAACATCTCTGTACCGCTGCAGGCTTTCTTTGGCGGACTGCTGAACAGGCCCATCAGGCGAAAGGCCTATCCCATTACGCTGCTTAACCGAAGAGTCAATCTGGATCAGCTTCTCGCCATCAACAACGCCATGAAATATCCTCTCGCCTACATCCAAGGTCCGCCGGGAACGGGCAAAACCAATACCATCATCAACACCATCGTGACGGCGTTCTTCAATGAGCGAGCCGTCTTGTTTGCGTCCAATAACAATCATCCCATCGACGGCGTTTATGAAAAATTGTCCCATCTTGAATATAACGGGCGGAGCATCCCATTCCCTATCATCCGCTTAGGAAACAACGACAAAGTGGATGAGGCGGCAATGACCATCAAGCGGCTGTACCTTGAAACGAAAGACATCAAAATCTTCGATAAGACTTTGGACAGGAACAAAGGCGACCGCACCCAGAGGGCCAGGGAACTGGCGAAGCTGCTGAAAAGATATGAGGACGTGTTGGATCTGAAAGAACGCAGAGAAACCATCGACCGGCTGCTGGATTTTGAAGAAAAGCGGGAGTCGAACATGCATCTCATTCCCTTCCAGACGGACATCCGGCAGCGGCAGCACCGCTGGGGGCAGGAGGAAATCGAAAAGCGGGGCGACATTACTGACAAAGATGCCTTTGCTCTTTTGACCGACGACATAGAGGACTTCAAGAAATATCTCTATTATACATCGGCAAAATATATCAAAAGACTGGATGAACCCAAGTATGCGGATTTGAAGGAGATCATCCTGAAGCTTACGGGAAAAGCGCAGCGGGAAGCGCTGAATCACTACCTCAGCGAGGGTGAAAACTTAAAGAAGTTCCTGCGTATCTTTCCCATCATAGCGACTACCTGCATTTCAGCCCACAAATTGGGCGAACCTGACCGCTATTTTGATATGACCATCATGGATGAAGCCAGCCAGTGCAACGTAGCGGTGTCTTTGATCCCGATTTTGCGAGGCGAAAACCTGATGCTGGTAGGAGATCCGCAGCAGCTGAACCCTGTGATTTTGCTGGATGAACTGACCAACAAAAAGCTGCGAAGGAAGTACCGGGTGTCGGAGGAATACGACTACCTGAATAACTCTATTTACAAGACATTTCTGACCTGCGACTCTGTCAGTGATGAAATTTTGCTCCACAACCACTATCGCTGCAACCAGCAGATTATCGAGTTTAATAACAAAAAATATTATCACGATAAGCTGGCGATTCTCTCAAAGAGTGAAGAAAAGGAACCTTTGGTATTTATTGATGTGGCGGATCAAATCAGCGGCAGTAAGAACACTGCGCCGGGTGAAGCAGAGGAAATCGTCCGCTATGCAGCGTCTCATCCGGAAAAATCCATCGGCGTCATCACGCCTTTTGTCAATCAAAAGAAGATGATTCAGCAAAGCCTGGAAGCGGCAGGAATTGATAATGCTGTGTGTGGGACGGTCCACTCTTTTCAGGGCGACGAGAAGGACGTGGTTTTGTTTTCCACCGCCATTACGGGCGCCACCCATGAGACGACCTACCAGTGGCTTAGGAACAACAAGGAACTGCTCAACGTTGCAACCTCCAGGGCGAAGGATAAGCTGATCGTCCTGGGCAGCCTGGAGAATCTGCATCGCCTGCACCAGAGAAATGAAGAGGATGATCTTTATGAGCTGGTGGAATATGTGAGGACCAACGGAAAGTCAGAGGTGACGCCAAAATCAGCCGCTTCCAGGGCGCTGGGCGTAAAACCCTTCAGCACAGCTACAGAGGAAGCTTTTTTGCAGAATATGCATCACGCTCTGGAAAACATCTGGCTTTCTCACAATCGTTTTGTCGTGGAAAAAGAGGTGGGCATCGCCCATGTATTTCAGGACAATACCACCTGCAGCGATTTGTTCTATTCCGGTCGGTTTGATTTTGTGGTCTACGAAAAAATCGATGACAATCACAAGCTGCCTGTTTTGGTCATTGAACTGGACGGACGGGAGCATTTTGAGGATGAAGTGGTAAAACGACGCGACGCACAAAAGAAGGAAATCTGCCGGGCACATCAAATGGAACTGATTCGGGTGGAAAATTCCTACGCAAGGAGGTATAATCATATCAAGGACATCTTGGAGAACTACTTTAAGGCACTGCGGTAACACAAAGAAAATACCAAACTTTTCTGTTTTCTACTGGTGCGAAAGGCAAGTGAACATGAATTCCCCAGGTGTTTCGCACCAAAATTATAGAGTGCAAAATGACATAGAGGGGGAATAAGGGGAGATGGTTTGCTGTGAAAAGAGAAAAAGTGCTAAGAAATGTGAATAGTTCTAGGATATTGGAGATGTTTTGCAGTCGCAACCCCGCAAGGGGGCGCGTGGATTGAAATATTCCAGATGATTGCAAACACGTCTTTTTGTGTGGGTCTTGCTCCGCATAAGCAAGTGGGTTGAAATACTTTGCTGCCCATTATACATCTCCACGCTGTTTCCGTGTTGACCCCTTATGGAGTAAGTGGATTGAAAGGACTTCCCTATTATGAGTATAAGAATCAAAGATAAAAATGGTTTTGAAAAAGAATATATTAGAATCGAGCAATCACCGCATGCAAAACTTGCTGAGAAAGACACAACGGTAAAGCGAAAGGACGAAACAAAGGTAGAATATGTCCACTCTTCGCAGGTTGGAAAAGAGGAAATGCAGCGTTTGCTTCGCCAAGCTGAGATTCGTGAAACCATTGCGAGAAATGAAAAAATAGAAAAGCGCATTGAAGAAAGAATACAGAGGGAAGCCAAGAAAGAAAAGAAGAAAAGGGATGCAGAACAACAGAAGCAAGCGCGCCTAGCACTTAAACGAAATAAGACTGCCATAAGTGACCAAAGGAAAAGAGATTGGTTAGATAATATCAAAGCTGTCCAGTATTTAGGCGTGGAAGTAGTCGGTGGCGGAACAGCATACAAATACAAGAAAGGAAGCGCAGTAATACGGAGTTTAATCGGAAGTAGCTTTGGTCCTGTCGGTGCCTTCCTGGGTGCCGCTTCTGCAGTCGAGGAGAAACAGATACCAGAAAAGGTATTTCATAGATTTTTTATCTTATATAAAGACGGCAGATCCAAAACGATTACCGTTCGTGAAGATACAAAAAAATTTCATGACTTAATGACCCTATATTTGAATTCGGAGGATTAATATGAACGACATCAAAGAACAACTGAGAATTTTTAACGAGGAGCGGGATTGGGACCAGTTCCATTCGCCGGAGAATTTGGCAAAATCCGTCGCCATAGAAGCAGGAGAACTTTTGGAATGCTTTCAGTGGAACAGCGATTTTGACCAGAGAGCCGTCAGCGACGAAATCGCAGACGTAATGATGTACTGCATCATGCTTGCCGACAAAATTGACATCGACCTGGAGCAGGAAATTCTCAGAAAGCTGGAACAGAACAAGGAAAAATATCCTGTGGAAAAATGCAAGGGAAGCAGTAAAAAATACGATAAACTCGATTAAGGTAAAGGAGAAAAACCATGGAACTGGGTATCACGATTCCACTACAAAAACATCTAAAAATAAAGGAGTTGAATTACGGCGGCATCACAGACCTCTTCTTCTGTTGGGAGCTTCACATCATTCGTTTCCAGAAGAAAAATCTGTTGATCGTGGTCAACGCCAGTAATCGATTTTGCTGTATCATGGCGGGGATGATGGCAAAAGACTGGAAGACAATCGGGCAGCGGGCAGAAGAGGCGATTCGAAGTGGCTTTGCCAGCGAAGGCTATACAGAAGAACAGATTGACCGGCATTTTGCCATGGCAGGCGATGCAGTCATGACCAAAACCCACGGCAGAAGGCCTGTGGCCGGGCTGAACCGGGCTGTCGAAAGGCTTTTCTACATACCGACGCCTGCCGAAGAGCAGTTGTATCAAAACCTTTGGAGTCTTGAAGTAAACCGCGATCTATGCCACGCGGCCGGCTTTATCGGTTGTGACTACGACTATCCGTGGCGTTTTTTGCAGAGAGATATGCAGAGAGTGGGAATTTTATGACCATCAAAAGAAAAATATTCCTTACAAATACCGTCATGATATTGGCAGCCCTGTTGGTATTGCTGGCAGTGGGAAGCCTTTTGCTGACCATTTTCCAGCATACCTTCCTGACCCATCAAAGCGAAAATGCAGAGCTTTCGACTCACACGACGCAGGTACAGCAAATGCTGGAAGCAGACGCTTATGGCACGGATTGGCAGCAATGGGCAGATGCCCTGGGCGACTATGACTTTCGTCTGGCTGTGCGAGATCAAAATGGAGAGACCGTCTATTCCAACTTGAATCAGACGGAGACGGAAAGTGTGGATTCTATCGGAGAGCAAAGCGTCAGCGGCACTGCATCTGGGCACCACGGCCATGGCCACGCAGCGGAATTTACTGTGAGCACCTTCTTTATCAACAGCGTGACGGTGCTTTCCGCAGGGCTTCCAGCAGGGGATACAGCGTACCAATTCTATGCAGCCAGCAGCGCAGCGGAGGAGTCCCTGTTTAGCACGGACAAACGCGTCTTCCAGCTGTTTCTTTTGCTGTTCATCGCCATTGGGGCTGTGGTGATCGTGGCGATTTTGCTCGCAAGCCGCATGTTCACAAAAAAACTGGTCCGCCAGATTATGGAGCCAGTGGATCAGCTTGCCGCTGCTGCTTCGCGTATCGAGAGCGGAGATCTGACTCAGCCGGTCGTGTACCCGCGAGATGACGAGTTTCGCAATGTTTGTGACAGCTTTAATCAGATGCAGAGGCACCTCAAAGAAGGCATGGAACAAAATGCGGCATACGAAAAGGCGCGTACCGAAATGATCAGCGGCATCTCCCACGATCTGAGAACGCCGTTGACTTCTGTCAAAGGCTATATCAAAGGTTTGCAGGACGGCGTTGCCAATACAGAGGAAAAACGCAGGCAGTATCTCGATATCGCCTATAGCTGTGCCTGTGATATGGAAGGATTGCTGGCAAAACTGTTCTATTATTCGAAGCTGGAGACGGGAAACATGCCGTTTTATAAACAGAAAACGGATATGGGAGAGTATCTCGGGCGTTATGTGGAAGGAAAAAAAGATTTAATCGCAGAAAAGGCTTGTTTGGAGTTCCAAAGCATTTGTCAAGGGGACTGTTTCCTCGATATCGACCAGGAGCAGATGAAACGCGTCTTCGATAACTTTGTGGAGAACAGTCTCAAATACGCCCATGCGGAGCCTTTGATCATGAGAATCACGCTGGAGGTAGAGCAGGATGACAGCCTGACAATCGCTTTCTGTGATAACGGTGTCGGCGTGCCGCCTGCAAAACTGCCCCATCTGTTTGAACAGTTTTACCGGGGAGATGAGGCACGAAGCGATGGAGAGGGCAGCGGACTTGGTCTCTACGTCTGTCAATATATCGTCAAAGCGCACGGCGGCACCATTAGGGCGGAGAATCAGGGCGGACTGCATCTGATCATGAATTTTCGAAATAAAAAGGGGGAAGTGTGATGGCACACATTTTGATCGCAGAAGACGACAATCGAATCGCCATGTTGGAAAAAGACTATTTGGAAATCGACGGCTTTCAAGTGACCATGGCCAGTGACGGCAACGAAGCATTGAAACTGATTTTGACGGAAGACTTTGATCTGCTGTTATTGGACATTATGCTGCCGGGGAAAGACGGCTATGATATCTGCCGGGAGGTGAGAGACAAAATTGACATACCTATTCTGATGGTGACGGCAAAGCAGGAATCCATTGACAAGATCAGGGGGCTGGGGCTCGGCGCAGACGACTACATCGTCAAGCCTTTTGATCCGGCGGAACTGGTGGCAAGAGTCAAGTCTCACCTGGCAAGATATGAACGATTGACGGCAGGCAGATCTGTACATGGGGATGTGGCGGAGGACTACCTGATCCAAATCGGCGGATTGAAAATCCTCGCCAAGAGCTGGAAGGTCATCAAAAACGGAGAGGAGATTCATTTCCCTAATAGAGAATTTGAACTGCTCAAATACCTGGCACTGAATCCTAACATCGTATTTTCTAAAGAGCATCTCTTTGAGAAAATCTGGGGTTATGACTATGTGGGAGACAGCGCGACTGTGACGGTGCATATCAACCGCATACGAGAAAAAATCGAAGAAGATCCAAAGAATCCCCAGATCATCGAAACCGTATGGGGTGCCGGATATCGGCTGAATCTTTCATGAGTCGAAAAGTTTAGAATTTGTTTAGAAATAATCTCTAAAGTGTTTATAACAGGGGATTATACTGTTAGCAAATAAAAAGTATAATTGACCTGGAGGAGATAAAATTGAAAAAATTAATGAAAAAGAAATGGATTGTATTGGCGCTTGTACTCACAATTGTTGCTGTGGGTGCGGTATCACTGACTGCTTTCGGCGCAGATAATCAGCGGGTGGATTATCAAAGCCAGATACAGAAAAAACAGCCCATCTGTACGGTAAATCAGGATTGCTTCAAAAGAGGCGTTCATCATGCAAAGCAGAACCGTGTCTCACCAGTGACTTCAACGGCGAATACGTCTGCGGCTTCTACAGCAAGTACCTCTGCGGCTCCAGTTTATGGAACCTGTCAGTATCCTGACTGCGATGGAACCCACGCAAACCACCAGAATTACAGTCACCATAATAATGGTCAAAGCCACCACGGCTCTTCTCATCATGGCGGATGGCACGAATAAGCGAAACAGAGGCTGCCACTAGCGAATTTTCATTCGTTAGTGGCAGTTTTTTTGAGCCGTCTAGGGCCAGCCCGCCTAACCCCATAGCCCAGGCACGGCAAACGCATGAAAGCTGATAAAGGCAGCCTGCAGATGCAATTTTAACTAT
>URXI01000038.1 GCA_900551775.1 uncultured Eubacterium sp.
TATAGAAATCCAGGCCGCCCAGACCGCCGTCTAAAGCCATCATCGGTTCGTGGTCGCGGACCTCCTTCTGCAGGGTAGCTATGACACTGGTTTTTATGTAAGGCGGATTAGAAATGATCAGGTCAAACTTTTTGTTTTTGAATTTCCCTTTAAAGGGCACTAGCAGATTGCCGCACTCAAAACCGACCTTTTTGGCGACACCTAATTTTTCAGCGTTCTCCCGCGCTACCGACAGCGCCTCTTGGCTGATATCCGAGCAGGTCACCTTGACGTTATCGCAGAGACTGGCCAGGGAAATCCCGATTGCTCCGCTGCCGCAGCAAAGATCCAGGACATCAAATTCCTTCTTTTTCTTCGGCGGCAAGTCTACGTCCCGCAGCTTATTTTCTTTGATGATGCTGATGGCATCTTCTACCAGTGTCTCTGTGTCCTGTCTGGGAATCAATACACTTTCATTGACTTTGAAAGTGAGTCCCATGAATTCCTGGCTGCCGATGATATACTGCACGGGCACGCCGGCAGAGCGCCGGTCCAGCAGTTTGAAATACTCATCGCAAAGACTGTCGGGCAGTATTTTTTGATACTCCAGAATCAGCTGTGCATTGCTCACATTCATCAAGAAACAATATAGGATTTTGCAGTCGATGGCAGCGTCTGCGATGTGACTCTCCTCAAGCTGTCTTCTGCCGATATTCAAAATTTCTTTTACCGAGAGACTCATCTATTCCTCCACAATTTCATTTTTACTCTTGCGTTCAATCTTACGCTCTTCTACCAGATTTCCATCAAGATCGCAGATACCTTCAAAATACGGCGTACCGTCTGGAACCATGACCGCCTTTGTCGCCGCGATAGCTACCTCCAACTGGTCGTCAAAAGGTTCCTTCGTCGTAAGTTTCTGCAGGTAAAGTCCCGGCAGACTGAGGATTTTGACGAGCCAGTTGTCGCTGCGTCCTGCCCATTTGAGCAGCTCATAAGAAAGACCTGCAACCACGGGAACCAACAACAGTCGGGAAACAATACGCAGCGCCAGATTCGGCCAGCCCAGAAAGAGATGCAACACAAAGCTGATCACCATGACGAAAAGCAGAAAGCTGGTTCCACAGCGCGGATGCAGCGTGTAAAACTGCTGTGCGTTCTGCGGCGTCAACTCAAGATTGTTTTCGAAGCAGTGTATGGTCTTGTGCTCCGCTCCATGATATTGAAACACGGTCTTAATGTCCTTCATCTGACTGATCAGGGCGATATACACCACAAAGATCACGATACGCATGACACCTTCCACCAGATTGAATACAAAGTCGCTGTCGATCAAAGGCTTCAGGAAGTTCGCCACCACTGTGGGCAGCAAGATGAACATGCCGATGGTCATGGCCAGAGCGAGAATGACCGAAAGGTAGATCATGATATTCCACGTCCCTTTCTCGCCAAACTTCTCATTCATCCAGGTCTCCAGCTTTCCTGCCTCTTCCTGTTCCTCTTCCGGCCAGTTGGCCTCCAGCACATCTGCAGAGTACATCAAAATACCCGTACCCTGAACCAGTGAGGTGACAAAAGAGACGACGCCTCTGACAATGGGAATTTTGGTCCACTTCCCCATTTTTTTATTGGGCTGCGTCTTCATGTGTATCCTTCCGTCTGGAAGTCTGACTGCAACTGCCGTTCTTTCCAGGCCACGCATCATAATGCCTTCCATGACGGCCTGTCCTCCGACCGGAGTCGGGCAGGCGTCTTTCAAAAAAATCTTGCTTAAATCCATCTTTTACCCCTATTGTAAAAAAATCTTCTTTATTATTTGTACGAAATCTTTATTATTCTTTGTATGAGCCAGGTTGTCGATAATTTGTTCTGTGACATCCTGGGTCGGGCTGTTGGCCATTTGACGCCTCATCGCCCAAATCGCTTCTAATTCATCCTGCGTCATCAAGAGGTCTTCTTTTCTGGTTCCGGACTTGTTCAAGTCGATAGCCGGGAAGATTCTCTTTTCGGACAGCTTGCGGTCTAAATGAAGCTCCATATTACCTGTACCCTTAAATTCCTCAAATATAACATCGTCCATACGGCTTCCTGTTTCTACCAAGGCTGTCGCCAGAATCGTGATGCTGCCGCCTTCTTCAATATTTCGAGCAGCGCCGAAGAATTTTTTCGGCTTGTGAAGGGCTCCCGGATCGAGTCCGCCCGACAGGGTTCTGCCAGATGACGGTACGACCAGATTGTACGCTCTGGCGAGCCTTGTGATGCTGTCCAGCAGAATGACCACATCTTTGCCGTGCTCTACCAGGCGCTGCGCCCTGGCAAGCACCATCTCTGCAACCTTGACATGGTGCTGCGGCAGTTCGTCAAAAGTTGAATAGATGACCTCGCCTCCATTGAGAGACCGCTTCATATCGGTCACTTCTTCCGGTCTTTCGTCAATCAAAAGCACGATCATCTCGACTTCCGGATGCCTTTTTTCGATGCTGTTGGCGACTCTCTTGAGCAAAGTGGTTTTCCCGGCTTTTGGGGGCGCTACGATCAGACCCCTCTGCCCTTTTCCAATCGGTGCGATCAAATCAATCAGCCTCATGGACAAATCCCTGGAACTGTCCTCAAGGGTCAATCGTTCTCTTGGGAAGATCGGCGTCAGATCCTCAAAATCCGGTCTTCTGATCGCCACTCCCGGCTCGTCACCATTGACGGTCAAAACATACAGCAGCGCGCCAAATCGTTCCCCTTCGTTAGGCAGTCTGGAAATTCCCTTGATCTGGTCTCCCGTCTTCAGGTTAAAACGTCTGATCTGCGTCGGTGATACGTACACATCCTTATCGCTGGTCAAGAAGTTATTAAATCTGAGAAATCCGAAACCGCCTTCAGCAATTTCCAGAATACCTTCCACTTCCGGCCTGGGCTGCTCTTTCTTTTCTTCTCTTACAGGTTTTTCCGGTTCTTCCTCGCAGCAGACAATCTCTTTCTTTTCCTCTGGAGTCTCCGGCGCTTCTATTAAACACTCTTTTTCTTCTTCTAATATCTCTTCTTTTTTCTTTCTCGGCATCTTCATTACAGGCACAAAAACTGTGCCCTTTCCTTTCTATGTAAATTATATAATTGTATCTGTCTTAATCTCTTGGGAATTCGCTCTGGATATGAGGGTAACACCTCATACATTCGAAAATGACTTTTCTAGGATTACAAATCTTATTCTATTATAATACAACATCTGGAAAAATGAAAGAGGGCTTTTTTGTCGAAAGCCCTTATTTTCGTGTTTTACACTTCAATTTGCGACTTTATCTGTAGGACGGCAAAATAGTTTATAATTCCTCTATGGTTTCTGCCTCTAATCCTGTAAAGTCTTTGATTTCCTCCAGTGGCTTACCCACTCTTTTCATTTTTTGGGCAATCTCAATCATGGCGGTCTCATACCCATCTTCTTTCGCATATTTGAGCCATGTAGCATTGTCATGCTCTGCCTTAATCTGGCGCTCTAACATTTCTCTGGCTATATCGTCTTCTGTCAATTTCTTAAAAACATATTCAGACATGTTAACAGCCTCCTCTCCTGTTTCCAGCAGTTTGTTCACATAGTCTTCTCTTGTCTCATCACCGGCAAACCGAATATACGCGCATAAGCGCTCCAGCGGCGTCATGTCGGCAGGATCTTTCTTCCCATCAATCTTTCCCAATTCTAAGAAATGGATAGACAACTTGTCCGTCAGTGCAAAGTGCACTTGTTTCTCCTGCATCAAAAATTCTGTATGCAGACATTGTACCTGCGGAAAAATCACTCCATCGATAAAAGAAATGACTATGCTTTTCTTCATTTTATCATAGTCTTCCCCTGATGCCAATGCTGAATTTACAAGGCGGGCGCCATAAAAAAGTGACCTTTCCGGATATGCGCGAGATGCACCTTTTGCCGTCAGCCTGGGGCTTTTGTCTGCCGCTGTCAACAGATTCTTTGCCGGATGGATCGCCTTCCGCTGCGGCTGCACATAACGCTGCATTTCCACGTCGATCAATTCCCCGGAATCGGCCTCAGCCTTCACATCCATGATGGTGCTTTTGTCCCCGGGCTTAAATCCTTTTTGGACTGTGTTTAAAACGTGTACCTTTACGATCGGATCGTTCTGCCGATTCAATACCACGTTGAGCAGTGCGATTAACGCCCGGTTAGAATCTTCTGTATCGGCACCGTATACCAGATAAAAGACCAAATCATTCGTCAGGCTGAACTGACTTCTATATGTATTATCGAATAGTTTTCCCATTTTCCAGTTCCTTCCTTTTTCGTCATCTACACGATAACACCTTTGTATGGGGAAGTCAAGAGCCAAAACCATTGAAATATCAACATTTTCTAGATATTAACGGCACAGTTTTTGCTAATTGGGGAAAAAAGAAAAGCTGCCGAAATGTAGGATGTCCCGACAGCTTCAAATCTATTTTATTCTAATACCAATGACGGAGCGGCATACACTCTCGCCTTGTACTCGTTATCCAAAGAATACAGCCCCTTGGGGTCGTGGCCGAACAGTTCATATTTTGTGATCATGTCCATGGCATTTTTTTCTTCTTCACCCTGTTCGTTGATGAACCAGTCGATGAACTTTACACTCCGGTAGTCTTTCACCTCATGAGCCGCACTGTAAATCTCATTAATCAGTCCCGTCACGTAGCGCTCATGCTCTAACGCTTTTTTTAACGGATCATCAAAATTCTTCAGTTCAGCCTCAGGCTTATCCACCGTCTCAAAGACGACCTTGTAATCGTTATTCTGCAAATACTGCATCATGAGCAGCGCGTGATCCATCTCTTCTTTTGCCTGAATCCGGTACCAGTTTGAGTAACCGTCCAGGCCCTTCTCGTTGTAGAAATTGGCAAACTCCAGATAGAGATATGCCGAATAAAATTCTTTGTTAATCTGTATATTTAGTAAATTTCCAACTTTTTCGTTTAACATATGGTTCCTCCTAAATTGTTTATTCGTTAGGATAGGATACCCACTTTTGCCGCAAATGTAACTCAAAATTTGGAGTAGGAAAAAACTGCCTCGTTCATCACGAGGCAGTTTCTCTTTGCTTATGTATGATTCTGTTTTTATTTTGAATAATCGTAGAAACCAACGCCAGTCTTTCTTCCCAGCTTGCCGGCTCTTACCATCTTTCTCAGCAGAACGTGTGCTCTGTATTTAGGATCACCATATTCAGTGTAAAGTACATCCATGATAGCCAGGCAAACGTCAAGTCCGATCAGATCTCCGAGTTCAAGAGGTCCCATTGGGTGGTTAGCACCAAGTTTCATTGCTGTATCGATACCTTTTACATCAGCAACTCCGTCAGCTAAAATGCCAATACCTTCGTTGATCATTGGAATTAAGATTCTGTTTACTACGAATCCTGGAGCTTCTTCAACTTCTACCGGAGTCTTTCCTAACTTCTCAGCTAATTCTACGATTGTAGCCTTAGTTTCTTCTGAAGTAGTCAAGCCTTTGATGATTTCAACAAGTTTCATTGCTGGAACCGGGTTGAAGAAGTGCATGCCGATAACCTTGTCAGGTCTGTTTGTAGCGGCAGCGATATCAGTGATGGATAAGGATGAAGTGTTTGTAGCGATGATAGCTTCTGGTTTAACTAACTGGTCAAGTTCAGCAAACAAAGCTTTCTTTGCTTCTGCATCTTCTGTAGCAGCTTCGATGATCAGGTCAGCGTCTTTTACGATGCTGATATCAGTTGATCCCTGTACTCTGCCCATGATCTCAGCCTTATCAGCTTCTGTGATCTTTTCTTTCTTGATCATCTTGTCTAAGTTTTTCTCTACTGTAGCAAGACCTTTGTCTACTGAAGTCTGTCTTCTAGCTCTCAGTACAACCTCGTAACCATTCTGAGCAAGTACCTGAATGATTCCGGCACCCATTGTGCCCGTTCCTAATACACCAATTTTCTTCATTGTGATAACCTCCTACTATATTGTGCGTTGATTTCTTATGAGTAAGTTTTGTTAAAAAATTAACTTATTACCGTTACTTCCATTATAACACAGAAATAAAGAATGTAAACCCTAATTATTTAACAAAAATTCTGTGATTCCGTTGGAGAGTTGGACAAATGCGGCAAGCTGTCCCAAATTGTAGGAATCAAGCCGTTCTACAGAGATCTGTACACCAGTCTTCTTCCCATTTTTCTCAGAAAAATACTGCCGCGCGGTTCCGGTCAGTAATAAATTGAGTGAACCGTCCTCGTTGCATCCTTCAAAATAAGGCATCATGATGTCTTCTTGATCCTCCTCAACAATAATCTGCGTATCAAAGGCGTCCCCGCAATTTACTTTGTCGTCGGCCGGCATTTTCAAAACTCTCTTCTCGATACCGTCAGCAAAGTTTTCCTCCCATTTGCCAAAGTGCACAAACTGATTTTGCCAGATCAAGAAATGTTCTTTTATTCCGCCCGCATTTTTGTATAATGCCCGCGCGATGCCGTAGTCCGTCGCATCAATATCCCACTGTGGTGATGCCAGCATGTCCCGAAACCCATCCAGGTAAGCCAAAAGGTCCGCACCCTTGACCGCCATAGGCAATAACACCGCTGCTGTGTTTGCGCCGTAAATCGCAGGCACGTCTTCTGGATAAGAAATGAGCGGATAGTCATTTTCCGCCGCGTCCTCAGCAACCAGCTTGCTCTTCTTTCCTGCGATTGCAAAAATACGTTCCGTCGCTTTCTCTGCGCCATATTTTGTAACCAGCAGACTTTTCAAGCACATAAAAGCACCCCTCATGGACACAGTCTCCAAATCCGGAGCGACAGAAATCAGCACAAAATCCTTCTTCTCTAAGTCCGTCATCAGCTCTGCATATTCTGCTGGAGAAAAACTGTCGCCAAACACGAGGACGTCTGCACAATCCTCCCTCTGCTGCACGGCAGAAGTACAGGCCTCAATCGTCCTTGCCATATCGCCGGCGGCTATGACTACTGCCACTTCGCACTGGCTGCAAATCTGCGCGGCCGTCATCTGGAGACTTTCCAAATGGATGCGGTCCAGTTTATTGATGGAGTTCTTCAGCCATGCTGTGCTCCAAAGCGCATCCAAAGCATCGTTGCATTTCCCTCTCAGCGAATCCAGTTTTTCTTTCTCTATATTCTTTTTTTCTACATTCAAATTCATGTATGTTCCCTCCCTTATAAAGCTATATTAAACTGAAACGGAATTTTTTGCAATATACCTGCTTTGAAATCCCACGGCAAACGCATGAAGCCCTAAAATATGTTCCGTCGTTTTAAATTCGGAGAAAGCGCCAGAAACGAGCAATTTTAGGTGCATTTATGGCAGATTTCAGCTTTCAGCAGTCTCTTCTGGGAGGCAAAATAGCTCAAATTTGACAGGATAAAGCATAAAAACATGTTTCAATACGGAAGTTTCCTACTATATATGTTTCTAGTCCATATGCATTTTTACAATTTATGGTTAATCATCCAAAAAAAGGATTATATTTTTAAAAAAAGTGCCTGAACTAATCAAAAATCGAGCATTTATGGCGAATTACCTGGTTCATATGCATTTAGCTTATCCGTTTTTTCATGCCTTTGCCGCGTTTGGAATCCCGGCAATTGCATGAAAGGCGGATGCCGAACGATACCGGTCCGTCTGCTGTAGAAATTTTACTATCAGAGGGCTTTTTTATAAAAATGAGTATAAAAACTTCCAGAATATCCCCTAAAAAGACTCATTCCAGGTCGATAACAGCCAAAAACATCCATTTTATACCAAATAATTATACTTAATTTTAAAAAAGTAACGCTATATAGTAAAAACTATATTCGTAGACAATTGGAGCGGTTGTCGTTTGTTTCCTCTGACATAGAAATGAAGATTTGTTACTTTAATACCGCAAGGTTTTTCTCCGCTATTTTTTGTCGTAATTATGTGCACGTCCCCTTAAATTAAAATGAGCGTATTTAAAACAGCCAGTTTTAGCGGTTTCAGCACACTTGATAAAAAAAATATTATGCTATATTCTCATACAGAATGTAATTTTGTTTGTTATCACTTTAATGAGAGAAATAGAAGGAGAAGTAAAATGAGAAAAAAGACACTGTGTTTATTACTTGTACTCGTTTTGACTATGGGACTCACCGCAACGTTTAGTTTTGCAGATAGTATTGGTAATGGGGATGCCAGTACATATGCAACAGATATAGTTTCTTTTGCAACGAAGAGATCTAGTGATACTAAAGCATCTGCCTCTGTTATGGTTCAATTTTCAAGAACTGCTGATGATTATGTCGTTGCAATTGTTTTGCAAAAGAAGACAAGCAACGGATGGGTGACTGCAACAGACGTTTCCAACAGTGTTCATTATTATAGAGGGACTAATAAAAATAGTATAATGACATATGACTCTTGGACCGTCAAAAAAAGTGTTGTTTACAGGATAAAATGTGTAAGCACTGATAAATATGATAGCGGATTAACATTTACAGACACAAATTACTCAGATCCATTTTAGTGAGGGGGGGGGACTCCCCCCATTAATTTATTTTATGTTATTTAATATTTTAATTAACTCTTCATCTGATATACATCCTAATATGTAAAAAGTTCCTTTTTGAGATTCACAAGCTGCTGTAATATTTACATCTTCCATGACTAATATATTCCCTAAATCACACTCTAACTTCCTATCATATCTGCTGAATATAGTGGTATCTGCCCCTGTAATTTGTTTGATTTCCAATTGATTTTTATTATTGGTATATAGATACGAATAATTATCCATTATGTCACTGTCTTTAACTGTCAATGATTTAAATTTATACCCGTCTGGTATGTATTGAGGCTCAAACAATTTGGGATATTTCTTTTTTATAGATTCAACATCGTCAAGAGATGTGCACTGCACTTCTCTTACACCTGTATTTTCTCCCACGCCCTCTTCACTCGGTTTCACTACCGCATTATTCCCTTCTTCGGTCACTTTGTTGTCGTTTTTCCCTGCTGTGGCGATGGAATCGTCGGGATCAAACATCAATTTAAGGCTGAAGGTCCCGAGGCAAAGAATAACAAAACAGCTTGCGACGGCGAGGATCCGTTTTACCTTTGCTCTCCGTCTCTGTCGGTCTTCTTCTACCCACGCTTCCAGCTGGGCCAGATCCAGTCTTTCCTTTCGCGACTGATTCCTCAGCGCTTCTCCAATCCTCTGTTTTATTAACTCATCATAATAAGAATCATCTCGCGGCTCATTGTGCTTCTTCTCCATCATGCTTTCTGTAACCCCTTTCCTCAATCATCACTTTCAGCTTTTTAAATGCTCTGCGTTCAATGGTCTTTACTGTATTATACTTCATATTCAGCAAATCCGATATCTCTTTTAAGTTAAAACCCATTTCAAATCTAAGCTTGATAATATATGGTGCAGGTGCTTTCAGGCTGTTGATCATTTCACAAAGTTCTTCATCAGTCAGACAATTATCCATCGCTCTCCAAACATAACTGTCCTCTTCAGACTCGATGCCCGGTTCACCGTAGTAGTCGGGATAAGATATTTCCTTTTCAAAACGGATTCGATGCGCTTTGCCAAATAAAATCATTTTGCGGTACGAAATCCGATATAGCCATGCATTGAGCCGTTCCATGTCATTTAGTTTATGTATATTGATGTATGCTGTCACGAATATTTCTTGAATTAAATCTTCTCTATAACTTTCTGGAACTCCCAGGTTAGCGACAAAGTCTTTGATTAGAATGTATTTTTCGCACAAGATGTCATGCCGCTTGACCAGCTCTTCTGTTGCTAACTTCATCTCTGCTTAATTGCCTCTACATAAAATCTGGCAATCTGCTCCATACACTTCAACTGCTGTGTATTGCAAATCTTCAGCGGTTCAAGGATTTCTTCTTTCAATCGATCCTTTTCCACATCGACAGTATTGCCATACCTTTTGCCGGCTAAAATGTAGTCCGCTGAGACTTCAAGAATTTGTGACAACATATACAACTTTCGAATTGATACGCCCTTTTCACCATATTCTATATCCGCTATAAATTTGCTCGACACACCCAGATAACCTGCAAGGTCCTCTCTCGTATAATCCAAAAACTCTCTCTGTCTTCTGATTCTACGACCCATCTCAATTTGGTCAAGATCTTTTAATTCAAATTCGCTTTTCACTTGATTTCCCCCTAATCGTTTGCAATCACTATTAGTTTATGTGTAGTTTCGCGTCTTTTAAATAAACCTATAGGGGATATTACTACAACTGTAAAGGGAAATTTTGCGAAAAATCGACTTTTTTCGAAAAAAAATTACAAAAGCTGAAACTTTTTCGATTTTAAATCGCTCTATATTATATGTGTGGGGTTTTGTGTCGAAATAAGAATGGATTAACTAGGAGGATGATGTATTGAAAATAGAAACACAGATGCAAGTGGCAAAGAACATGAGATATTTGAGGAGCGTCTTCGGATATACGCAATCAGAAGTTGCAGACGGGATCCACATGTGTCGAAGTACTTATGCACTTTATGAACTGGGAAGAAAAATCCCAGGCGCGGATACGATTGTAGATTTGGCTGACTTCTATCATGTCAGAGTAGATACGATATTGCAGTCGGAAGGAACAAAACTTTTGACTGATGTCATCTTTTCTGATAAATGCAAGGATCAATCAGTATCACTGGTTGATATATTTTATCAACTTTCACCCTATGCTCAAGGGTGTCTGATGGAAAGAGCAGTAACACTGCTCGAACAGGAAAGCGCTGAGGGAATACCAAATGTGATTCCTGTAGCATAAAGCGTTCATAAATACTACAAATTAAACGACCCACACATCCGGGGCGGCCATATGCAGTTGGCCGTCCCTTTTATTTTATCAAATACAAATAAAAACCCCACACTGGCGTGCGGGGCTGGACCAAAATCACTGTCTGATACTTTTACAGATATTATTTAATTTTTCTTCTACCACTTTGACGAAAGACTGGGAGCAGAGCAGGATCAGCCTGTCTCCTCCTTTCAATACCGTACTGCCACTGGGAACGATTTCCCGTTTGTCCCTCTGCACCGAGACGACCAGGCAGCCCGGCGGAAGCAGCATCTCTTCTATCTTCTCACCGTCCATGGGGCTGCCGATATATACGTCGCTTTCCAGCAGCACCTTGTGGCTCCTCGTCTCCTCTGTGGTGCCGTAATCAGAGTCTTTGGAGAGCATGCGGTACAGCAGCTGGTCATAAATCGGCTGGCCTTTGAGAATGTCTGCCACCAGATAGGAGACCAGGGCGACAATGGACAGGGATAGAAAATTCTTGAAATCCCCTGTCATTTCCGTAATCAGCAGCACCCCCGTAATCGGTGCCCTGACGATAGCGGTAAAATATCCCGCCATTCCGAGAATGACGAAATTTGCCAAATAGAGGTCTCCATATCCGGCAAGACCGCCCACTCCATCCGCAAAGAGTCCGCCGGTAATCGCGCCCAGGACCAATAGCGGCAGGAAAATACCACCCGGTACGCCCGATCCAAAACTGATAATCGAGAAGAAAAACTTTGCCGCCAGCAACACCAGCAGCGCCTTGAGCGCAAAATCCCCTCTCGCCACTTCGGCCACAAGATCATGTCCGCTGCCCAAAACGACAGGGTAGACGGCAGCCAGAGCGGCGACGCATACAAAAGGCACAGCGACCCGCATAAACTTGCACGGCAGCTTATCGTAGAGGTCCTGAACCACCGCCGTCATCCAGTTGTAGAACACGCCAAATACTCCCAGCACAATACCCAGGAGAATGACCATCCAGTAGCGAGACAGCGGCAGCCTTCCTGCAACGTGAAGCCCGAAGACAGGGCTGAGACCGAAAATATACGATGATACGAAGTCCGATGTCACAGAAGCAGCCATGGTCGAAAGCAAAATATCCGTCGAGAAGTTTTTATGTAACTCTTCGAGAGAAAAGACAACCCCTGCCAGAGGCGCGCTGAAAGCCCCGGCAAGACCGGCTCCGGCGCCGCAGGTCATGAGCATCTTTTCTTCCGTTCTCAGTTTGTTAGTAAGCCTGGAGAAGCCCTTCCCCACCATGGCGCCCAGCTGAATGCTGGGACCTTCGCGCCCCAGAGAAAGCCCTGCGCCGATGGCGCCGATGCCTCCGGCAAACTTTGCCAGGATGATCTGCCACCAGTTCTGTTCAATCTGCCCTTTCAGTTCACCTTTGACCTGGGGAATTCCCGATCCACCCGCCAGAGGAACCTTCCGGCCGCAATAACATACGACCAGGTAAGCGGAGAACAGCGCCGCCAAAGCCAGTGCCAGCATCATCCCGCCCGTCTTCGCTCCATCGAGAACAGAGCCTCTGAGAGACTCTGCTTTTTCTAATCCCAGGCGGAAGACAGAAACCACCAGGCCTGTGAGAAACCCGACGCCGATGCCTTCCAGGATCATCCTATATTGATTTGTCGAAAATCGTTCAAGGGTTAATTTTGTCTTATTTTTCATCTTTCATTAATTATTATATAAGTTGGTAGTTACATATTCCGGATCGGAGGTGACGTCGATGCCCAAAGCGCGCAGAGTCTGCTCGTCTCTGTCGCTGAGGATTGCCGTACAATGGGCTCTGCAGCCCTTCAGAAGAGGCAGCTTGCTGATCGCCACATAAGCCGACGGATTCTGTGTACCAGAAATAGTCAGCGCCATCAGCACCTCTTCACAGTTCAGGCTTGTCCGATCGGATTCCAGATAATTGATCTTCAATTTCTGCGTCGATTCCAACACCTGCGGCGTGATGATCAGCATGTCGTCGGCAATGCCGGAAAGCTTCTTGATTGCGTTGAGAACGGCGGCGGCTGCTGCAACCATTCTGCGGGAACTCCTGCCCGTAATGATGGTTCCGTCTGGCATTTCGATGGCCATGACCACCACATTCTCATAGCGCTCATCGCAGTCCCGCTTCTTGTCAGCATAATCTCTGGCCGGCTGCACCACCTTTCGGTCGCTGACGTCCTTGCCGACTTCCTTCATCAGCAGCTTTGCCCGTTCCAAAGAGCCTTCTGATATCTTGCCCTTTTTATAGTCGCACTCTGCGATGAGATATCTGCGGATGATCTCCTGACAGGCCGCCTCCTGACAGGCTTCGTCGTCGACGATGGCAAAGCCAACCCGGTTGACGCCCATATCCGTAGGAGATTTGTACTCAGACTCCTCTCCTGTAATTTTTTCGATAATCCGCTTCACCACGGGGAAAACTTCCAGGTCGCGGTTATAATTGACAGCCCTCTCCCCATAAGCCTCCAAATGAAAAGAGTCGATCATGTTGACGTCTTTCAGATCCGCCGTAGCCGCCTCATAGGCAATGTTGACCGGATGTTTCAGAGACAGGTTCCAGATGGGGAACGTCTCGAACTTGGCGTATCTCGCCTTGGTTCCCCGCTTAAAATCATGATAAAGCTGTGAAAGGCTGGTCGCCAGCTTTCCGCTGCCGCCGCCCGGTCCGGTGACCACCACCAGCGGTTTTGATACTTCGATGTACGGATTGGCGCCATAGCCCTCGTCACTGACGATGGTGTCCACATCTGTCGGATAACCTTTGGTAAATCTGTGTTTGTAAGTTTTGATACCTCTGCGCTCCAGCTTGTTGATGAACATATTGACCGCAGCTACATCCTCGTACCTGGTGACGACCACACTGTTAATCTTGAGGTCATAACGTCTGAACGTGTCTATGAGCCGCAGAACCTCCAGATCGTAGGTGATGCCAAAATCATGGCGCGTCTTGTTGGTCGTAATATCGCCAGCATAAATGCAGATGATGATTTCTACCTTTTCCTTCAGCTTCTGCAAGAGCTCGATCTTCGCATTTTCATCAAATCCTGGAAGAACTCTCATGGCGTGTTTGTCGTGAACCAGTTTGCCGCCGAATTCCAGATACAGCCGCTCTGCATTTCCCTGGTTAATCCTCTCCAAAATAAACTTAGATTGTTCCTCTATGTATTTCTCCGCATCAAAACCTTTTTTCAACATGATTCCTCCCATTGTAATTTTATACTGACAGCTGCATCGCAAAAATAATCGTCGGTATGATCATAGCCACGATAATTGTAACTACGATAACCTGTGCAATCCGTCTTTTCTTTTTGTCCATTTTGTTTACCTCCCCTGTTTCCACTAGCCTTGTCTACTGCATGACCTCAATCTTTAATCTATTTCTACCTTCCGCCATCCCATTGAGGCTGACATGATAGTCGATATGAATGTCTCCAAACCCTTCTTCTGAGAGATTGTTGACCACATCGTTGGTCAACACCTCCATATCCAGATTGCCATATGGCGTATGGTACTTGCTGTTGAAGCGTTTACCCTTTTCGAAGATGAATTCCATCCCAAAACCCACTTCGCTGCCTATTCTCTTCATGCGAATGCAGTCCCCGGTCAGCTTGAGTGTCGTCTTGCAGCCCGGAAATCCAGAAAACTCACTCTCGTCATAAATCAGATATGTCGCATCCCCTTTTTCGTAGAGTTTTCCTTCTGTGATGAATTCCATCTGATCTTCTGCATTGTCCCCGGCAAATTGCTTACCGGTTATTTTTAGCATGATATCTTTCATAACCTAAATCCACAATCCTTTCAACTAACTCCCGGAAAGAGAGACCAGCTTCTTTCCACATCAAAGGGAACATACTGTATTTCGTAAATCCGGGAATTGTATTTATCTCATTGATATACACTTTGCCTGTATCTTTATCCACAAAGAAGTCGATTCTGGCAAATCCGCTGCAGTCCAGCGCCATATAGGCTTTCTTTGCCAGGCTGCGAATCTCCTCATAGGTAGATGGCGAAAGCTTTGCCGGAATGGACAGCTCGGTGCCCGCATCATCGGTGTATTTTGCCGTGTAATCGTAAAAATCCAGTTTGGCGACGATTTCTCCCACGGCGGCCACTTCCGGCCTGTGGTTGCCCAGCACACCGGTTTCCACTTCCCTGCAGTTGATACCTTCTTCTATGATGATCCTTCTGTCATACCTGCCTGCCAGGGTCAAAGCCGCGCGCAGCTCCTCTGTGTTCCGCACCTTTGAGATTCCCACGCTGGAGCCCATATTGGATGGTTTGACGAAGAGGGTATAGGGAAGCTCTGCTTCCACCTCTTTGACTACGCCGTCCATGTCCTCTCTGACGTCTTCCGCATATACCAGCTTATACCTGGCGGTGGGCAGTCCCATTCTCTCAAAGATCTTTTTGGCGGAGACTTTATCCATACACAGGGCCGAGGATAAGACGCCGCAGCCCGCATAGGGAATATCCAGCATTTCGAACAGTCCCTGGATGGTGCCGTCTTCGCCATAAGGCCCGTGGAGCGCGGGAAACGCAAAGTCAGCCAACTTCTTCAGGTCACTGGCTTCGATATCCTCAGCCGTTTCTTCCCAGGAGCCGTCTGCCAGGTTTTTGACATCACCTCCATATAATTTCCATTGGCCCTTCTTTGTGATGCCGATCATCACTACATCATACTTTTTTCTGTCTATGGCTTCGATGACCGAAGTGGCGGACAGCAGAGAAACCTCGTGTTCCCCCGATTTTCCGCCGAATATTACACCGATTCTCTTCATATATTCTCCTATCCTACAACTGGCGATATAATCTCTCTAAGTGCTCTTTGTCAAAGAAGTATTTCTTCTCGCAGAACTGGCATACCAACTCTGCCTGGCCGTCTTCGTCGATAATCTCTCTCAGGTCTTTGCGTCCGATGGTCATCAAAGCCTGTTCCAGCCTTTCTTCACAGCAGTCACATTCCCATCTGATCTGATAGGCTTCTAATTTTTCTAAGGTGAAATCCGACGGCATTTCCTTGAAGATCTCGTCCATCAGCTCGCTGACGATGCCTTCTTCACTTTTGCCGGCAGAACACAGCATGACCTCTTCTATGGTCGTAGTAAGTGGCGGCATCTTGGCCAGCATGGCTTCCAATGCGTCTACAGCAGCCTCTTCCGCATCAGGCAGCATCTGAATGATCATGCCGCCAGAGCAGAGAACACTGCAGTCTCTGGCAATTTTTACACCCAGAGCGACAGAAGAATTCTGCTGCTCCGATATATAATAATATGCAGTCAAGTCGTCCGCAATTTCTCCCGAAACTAAAGAAATCCTGCCCAGATAAGGTTCTTTCAGGCCAAGATCTTTGATGACAGTCAGTTCTCCAATCCCCAGAGCGCCGCCAACATCAAGATGTCCGTCCGCTTTCAACGGCAGATCCACGTCCGGATTTGATATATAACCCTTGACCCTTCCGTCTTTGTAAGCCGTCGCCAAAATCTCCCGTGCCGGGCCGTCACCTTTGAACTGCACTGTCAGTTTGTCATTCTCGTTTTTCAGCATAAGTCCCATCAGCCCGGCTCCAGTCAATACTCTGCCCAGCGCCGCAGTGGCAAGAGGCGTCGTATGGTGAATCTTCCGCGCCTCCTCTGCCATATCCGTAGAAATGGTCAGATAAACTCTGAAAGACTTGCTTTTGTCCATTGCTGTAATTACTTTGCTCATTTTCTATATCTCATACCTTTCGTTTTTCACTTTTCTTATATCCAATGCTATATTTTATCATACTCTTGACAATTTTAACACAAAAAAACCACAATTCCGCGTTATAATTTGTACATAATCAGGATAAAATCAAACAAAGAAGGAAAGGCAGGTAACAAAATGGATAATTGGGATAACAATTTCGACGATCGATCACCAAATTTCATTATGGTAGGTGAGTCTGCAGACAAAACAGAGCAGCAATCCTATCAAGGAACCGATTATGAATACACAATTCCAAAAAAGAAAGAAAAGAAATACATTACCCGCAAGGCATTTATTATTACTTTAATCATCTGCATGATCGCAACCTCGGGCCTGACCATCGCAGGATATACTCTGGCCACTAATATGGGAGTCGGCGGTACGTCAAAGACCGTATCTGCTACAAACTACACCTTGGCAAAGGCCACGGGCAGTGAGAAATCCGTACAGGAAATTATCGCCCAGAACGAAAATGCTGTCGTTGAAATTAAAACGGAATCTGTATCAAGGGATAATTGGATGCAGAACTACGTCACCGAAGGTGCCGGCAGCGGCGTCATCGTAGACAGCAAGGGCTATATCCTGACCTGCGCTCACGTCGTTGAGGATTCCAACAAAATCATGGTAACTCTAAAGGACGGCACAGAAGTCGAAGCCACTTTGGTGGGCATGGACTCACAGAACGACGTGGCAGTGATCAAGATAAAGGCGAAGAACCTGACTGCTGCAACCTATGGAGACAGCTCAGAGTTATCGGTAGGCTCTCTGGTCGTCGCCATCGGAAATCCTCTGGGTGAACTGGGCGGCAGTGCCTCCACCGGCATCATCAGCGCCCTGGACAGAGAACTGACCGTAGGAAACAAGAACCTGACTTTACTGCAGACAGACGCCTCCATCAATCCGGGCAACTCTGGCGGCGGTCTCTTTGACCAGTACGGAAATCTGGTGGGCATCGTCGTTGCAAAGTCCACTGGTTCTGACGTTGAAGGCCTCGGTTTTGCCATTCCGATCAACCATGCTGCCGAGATTGCAAAAGATTTGATTGAAAACGGACGGGTGACCGGGCGGGCTGCAATCGGCGTACAGATCATAGACGTTTCTGACGCACAGACTGCTCAGCAGTACAACGTGAGAATGACAGGCGTATATATTCAGGAAGTCACTAGCTCTAATGCCAAGAGTGCAGGGCTGGAAGCGGGAGATATGATTTATTACCTGGGAGACACCAGAATCGAAAGTTCCGCCGACCTGCAGACTGCCCTGTCTGGCCATAAGCCGGGAGATACGGTAAAGATTACCGTCATACGCGACAACAAGACTGTAGACCTGAAGGTCAAGCTGACAGAATCCACACAATAAAATCACAAGCGAAACGGCTGTCACAGCAGATAACATCTGCCGGACAGCCGTTTTTTTCGTATTTAACGGGCAATTCGATATGACATTCTGTCCAAAGAGCCGCAGGCGATTTGCATGACAGAATTTATGCTGGCGTTCCGTAAACGTCCCCAGTTTCTCGCTGTCACCAGTTTCACAAAACACACTATTTTTTTATAATTATAGCATCTGTTGAATATTCTGTCTATTTAAACTGCGCCGCAATCTCTGCGAATCGTGTTTTAACCGCTTCTATCCTGTGTATAATCTTTGCGTTAATTAAATTATTTAGGAGAACATTCATGAAAAAGTTATTCAGCAATTTACCTTTCAGGCTTCTTCTCGGCATCGCGATCGGTATTCTCGCCGGTCTTTACGTCGGAGAAGGTGTCATGCAGGTTGTCGTCACCATCAAATACGTGCTGGGGCAGATTATCACCTTCAGCGTGCCACTTATCATCATCGGTTTTATCGCACCTTCCATCACCCGCCTTGGCAACAACGCTTCCAAGATTTTGGGAATTGCGGTTATCATTGCCTACCTTTCATCCATTGGCGCCGCATTCTTCAGTACCGCTGCCGGATATGGATTGATTCCGAATCTTTCCATCGTGTCAGATGTGGAAGGGCTGAAAGATCTGCCAGAGGTAGTATTCCAGCTGGATATCCCGCAGATCATGCCAGTGATGAGCGCTTTGGTCTTATCTGTATTCTTAGGTCTCGCCGTATCATGGACAAAATCAAACAATCTGGCTAATATTTTAGAAGAATTTCAACGGGTGATCCTCGCCATTGTCACAAAGATCATCATCCCGCTGCTGCCGTTCTTCATCGGATTTTCCTTCTGTGCCCTGGCTTACGAAGGTACTATCACAAAGCAGCTTCCGGTGTTTATCGAGGTCATTTTGATCGTCATGGCAGGCCACTACTTATGGCTGGCTCTGCTCTACGGACTGGCAGGCGCTTACTCCAAAAAGAGTCCCCTCGAAGTCATCAAACACTATGGTCCCGCTTATCTGACGGCTGTAGGAACTATGTCATCAGCCGCAACTCTGGCAGTTGCTCTGAACGGCGCCAGAAAATCCAAGGTTTTGAGAAAAGATATGGTGGACTTCGGTATTCCGCTTTTCGCCAACATCCACCTGTGTGGCTCCGTACTGACAGAAGTGTTCTTCGTCATGACGGTATCCAAGATCCTCTATGGAGAGCTGCCTGGCGTAGGAACCATGATCCTCTTCTGTATGCTGCTCGGCATCTTTGCTATCGGCGCCCCTGGCGTTCCGGGAGGCACCGTCATGGCTTCACTGGGTTTAATCACAGGTGTCCTTCTCTTTGACGAGACAGGTACCGCGCTGATGCTCACCATCTTTGCTCTGCAGGACAGCTTCGGCACTGCCTGCAACGTAACAGGAGACGGCGCACTGACCCTGATGCTCACCGGTTACGTAGAGAAGCACAACGTAAAACCTCAGAAACTGGATGGAGAAATATTATAGATTCGCTTAAATTCGGCAAAAGTGCCTAAATTGATCGAAAAAAAGGCATTTATGGCAGATTTCTTGGTTCAGTCGATATTCCTAATCATAATAAACACAAAAGCAGCCTGCTGGCTGGTATCTCCATCAGTCAGCAGGCTGCTTCTCTTTCATCTCATAATTATTTGTTTATTTTATATAGATAGTTCCTTCCGTTTCCAAAACGTAAAATTTCACCCTTTTCAATCAGGATATTTAACAATTTCCCAGCACGAGAAGACTTGACTGACAATAGCTGCTCTATATCGCTTCTAGCGCATTCTTCGCACTGGGACAAATACTCTAAAATTTGCTGAAGCTGAGCATTTGTTTTGCTCCCACTTTTTGCTCCCACTTTTTGCTCCCACTTTTTGTTCCCACTTTTTGCTCCCACTTTTTCTAATGGCAGCAAAAGAATTGTCCGATCCGGGTTAAATCGTTCTTCCAATTCAGGACTGTGAAAAGTTTCGCTTTTCCAAACTTTAAATATATTCGGGACACCGCTCCCAGAACGTTCTCCTACGTTAATCAGATTGAACATCTTGATAATTGTGGCATTCCTTGGATCTGAGTTACCGCCTAACAATGCTGACGCTTTGCTGATACGTAGGCCGCCTGGGTTTTCGATGATAATCTTGTCCTGCATTTTTTTGATGACAACGCCCATGCGGTCGTAATAGCAGGCATGTATCAACGCATTTGCCAGTGCTTCCCGCAAGGCCTTGTGTACCGGTGTGTCGTCCACACGATCTGTTCCATTTTCAATTCTAAACGGAACTTTAATATCCTGAGCGATTTTGTTATAGACCTTGAAATAAAAGTCAAAGATATTGCCAGACCATTCGCCAGAGGTAGATACGATTCGATCCGTCCATCTGGTGGATTCATCCAGCTTTTCCTGATAGTCCAAGAAATAATCAGGAAACACTTTTACGATCTCATATTCATAGCCGAACATCAGCAAACCTGCCACAGTGGGATAAAGAGTCTTTCTGTCTCCTCCCTTGGCGATTCCGCCGATTCGATATAGGAAGGTCTTGTCATCTAACTCTTCCCAGACATGTCCCGGCTTTTGATGTGCCATGCGGTTCCGATAGCGTTTCAGGCTTTCAAAATCCAGCACATCCAAGTCCATTTCTTCCAGCACCAGCATATCCTGTGAAGTATCGCTTTGATCTCTGAGCATGTTTTTGATTTCGCTCTCGGTGCAGTGATAATCGCCATCGTGATTTCTTCGATAGGTCCCGCTTAAGATATTATTGTTGATATAAACGGGCTTTTGACGTCTATCCGCTCTAGGTACCTCAATTGCAAGACCGACCAAGCCATCCCTTTCGAAGGACGTAACGTCCTCATCTGTTATCAAATTCAGGCTCACCTTCTGTCCGTTATGAATAGTGTTCCAAAAGTCTTTGATGACAACTTCCGGCTTATCTATCCCAGTAATCTCAAAACGCCCGTCTTCTAACTCAGTAATCCCCAGCAAAATCACACCTCCAAGGGTGTTTGCAAAGGAAGAATAAGTTTCCCACACGCTCTTAGGTAACCCTTTTGATGATTTTTTCACTTCCAAACGGTTGTCTTCTCTGTATTGATTTAAGTTTTGTAAATTAATCATAAACCCCCACCTATTTCAATCCGAACAGTATCTATGTTTTCAGTATACCACATCTGCACCAATTCTTTCCACATATTAATTAATGCCAAAATATACACTTATTCCTTCGAAAAAATGTATTTTTTAACATTAATATTGACCAATGCAAATTTATATTACAGTGATCTGGGGATTTTGTCGGCAAGACCCAATATGACCATCAAGAGCCTGCTCAGCAACGAAAGTGACCGTTTTAGAGGGATTTACACAGAAAACTATGTCACCTATCACCCTGCCTATGCGATTCGCATTTCTACGAAAAATTTTGGTATGACAGAAAATGTCAAAGCGGATGAAAAACAGATTGTAAACAGAGTTGGTTCAGCTACAGCAGCAATTTTACTATA
>URXI01000039.1 GCA_900551775.1 uncultured Eubacterium sp.
ACGAGCTGTTTGGCGGCGGCCATGCGGAACTTCGTATGGAAGACGAGAACAATCCCCTGGAGTCGGGCATCGATATCATTGCACAACCGCCGGGTAAAAAACTGCAGAATATCAACTTGATGAGCGGCGGCGAAAAGACCATGACCGCCATCGCTTTGATGTTTGCCGTACTGAAGACAAAACCGACACCGTTCTGCATCTTGGATGAGGTGGAGGCGGCGCTGGACGATGCCAATATCGACAGGTTTGCAAACTATCTGCGAAAGTTCGACGGCATACAGTTTGCACTGGTTACCCATCAGAAGGCAACTATGGAACACGCCGACGTCCTTTACGGCGTGACCATGGCAGAACGAGGTGTTTCGAAAGTGCTCAGCCTGCGGCTCGGGGACGATTTTGATTTATAGAATGAAAGGAATAGAAAATGGCACTATTTAAAGAAAAGAAGGGTTTTTTCGGAAAATTGTCCGAACGAATCGGAGATGCCATCATGGGCAGGCCGGAAATAGACGAAGATTTGATGGACGAACTGGAAGAGATTTTGATTACTTCGGATATCGGCATGGACACGACCATGAAGATTATGGAAGATTTGAGAGCCTATATCAAAGACAACTATATCACCAATCCGGCAAACGTGAAAGAAGCGCTGGCGAAAGTCATCGCCAAGTTAATGGATAAAGGCGAGCGGAACCAGCTTTGTCCGGATACACCCCTGGTCATTTTGATGATCGGCATTAACGGAGGCGGCAAGACGACTTCCATTGCCAAGATCGGTCATAAGCTGAGACAGGAAGGAAAAACGGTACTCCTTGCGGCGGCAGATACCTTCCGTGCGGCAGCAGGGGAACAACTGGAAATCTGGGGGCAGCGCATCGGCGTCAATACCATCAAACATCAAGAAGGCGCTGATCCGTCAGCAGTCATCTTTGACGCCATTCAGTCAGCAAAGGCAAAAGGCATGGACGTGCTGATCTGTGACACCGCCGGCAGACTGCAGACGAAGAAAAATTTGATGAACGAGCTGGAGAAGATGAACAAGGTGATTTCCAGAGAATTCCCGGAGGCAGCCAGAGAAACTCTGCTGGTGCTGGATGCGACCACCGGCAAAAATGCGGTTTCCCAGGCACAGGAGTTCAACGAAGTGGCAGAAATTACAGGCGTGGTGTTGACAAAGCTGGACGGTACTGCCAAGGGCGGCATCGCCATCACCATCGCGGACGAGTTTGATATGCCGATTAAATATATCGGCGTAGGAGAAAAAATGGACGATCTCAGGGAGTTCGATCCGTTAGAATTTGCAGGAGGTATTTTCGAGTGAGTAAACCAATCGTAGCCGTAGTCGGCAGACCAAATGTGGGAAAGTCCACATTCTTTAACAAGGTGGTCGGCAGAAGGGTCTCTATCGTCGAAGATACCCCAGGCGTGACAAGAGACAGAATTTATGCAGAAGCGGAGTGGAACGGCATTTACTTCGCACTGATCGACACGGGCGGTATCGAGCCGGACAGTGAAGACGTGATCCTCTCCCAGATGCGGGAGCAGGCGCAGATCGCCATGGATATGGCAGACGTCATCCTATTTATGGTAGACGGAAAAGACGGCATGACCCATGCCGACAAGGAAGTGGGCAACATGCTTCGAAGGACCGGAAAAAAGGTTATTCTGCTGGTCAACAAGATCGATAATCCCAGCAACCTTCCTGTCAACTTCTATGATTTTTATGAACTGGGTATCGGAGAGCCCATTCCTATTTCGGCAGCGAATATGCTGAACTTCGGCGATGTTCTCGACGAAATCGTAGAGAGTTTTCCGGACGGGGCAGGAGAAGATGACGAAGATTCGATCAAAGTCGCCGTCATCGGCAAACCGAACGTGGGAAAATCGTCCCTGATCAACACATTGCTTGGAGAGAACAGAGTCATCGTATCGCCAATTGCGGGGACGACTCGCGATTCCATCGACTCCCCTTTTGAGTGGGGAGGAGATGAATATATCCTGATTGACACTGCCGGAATCAGAAGAAAGAGCAAGGTCAACGAGGATATCGAACGATACAGTGTCATCAGAGCGATTGCCGCCATCGAACGCTGCGATGTGTGCCTTTTGATGATCGATGCAGAAGAAGGCATCACGGATCAGGACAAGAAGATTGCCGGTGTCGCCCACGAAGCGGGCAAGGGCATCGTCGTCGTCGTAAACAAGTGGGATTTGATTGCAAAAGAGACCAACACCATGAGAGATTTTAAGAGGGTGATCGAAGCGGAACTGCAGTTCATGTCTTATGCCCCATCGGTGTTCATTTCTGTCAAAGACAAACAGAGGGTCTTTGACGTAATCAAAATGACAAAATACGTCGCAGAGAAGCGCGCCATGAGAGTGCCGACAGGACAGCTGAACAGCTTGATTACCGATGCGACCATGATGAAACAGCCGCCGTCAGATAAGGGTAAGCGCCTGAAAATCTATTATGTAGCGCAGATCGGGGTAAAACCTCCTTTATTCTCTTTCCAGATCAATAAACGGGACCTGATGCACTTTTCTTATGCCAGATATCTGGAGAATAAGATCAGAGAAGGTTTTGGCTTCGAAGGTACTTCGATTAAGTTTGTATTTAGAGAAAAAGGAGAGAAAGTACAGTAATGGATACTTTTTGGTTCATTTTTGTCATTGTCATCGCCTATTTCCTGGGGAATATTTCCCCGTCCATTCTGCTGGGCAGAGCGAAGGGCGTGGACATCAAGAAAGAGGGCAGCGGAAATGCAGGCACGACCAATGCACTGCGCGTACTGGGCAAGAAAGCTGCCGTCATCACGTTGATTATCGACATCGGAAAGGGGTTTCTTGCGGTAGAGATTGCTTTTTGGGTTTCGGGCGCGCAGGCAGCCATGTTCGCTGCTCTGGCGGCGTTTATCGGACATATCTGGCCGCTGCTCTTTAAATTCAAAGGCGGAAAAGGTGTGGCAGTAGCATTTGGTACGATTTTGGCTATCAACTGGCAGCTGGCTCTGATCGCTCTCGGTATCGTTGCCTTGACGGTGCTGGTTACGAGAATGGTTTCTTTGGGATCGGTGATGGCTGCAGTCAGCTTTCCAGTGATCAGTTATTTCCTGGAAAGAGAATTTTTCTGGTTTGGTATTGTCATGGCGGTGATTATGCTGTATGCTCATAGGAGCAATATCAAACGTATCATCAAAGGTGAAGAACATAAACTGAGTTTTAAAAAATAGAAAGGCAAAACTATGAAGAAAATAGGAGTTATCGGTGCAGGCAGCTGGGGAACAGCCCTCGCGATTACATTAAGCAACAAAGGTCACAATGTCAGAATTTGTGACGTCAATGCAGAGCACCTTGCAGAGATGCGTGCAAATCGTGAAAACGTCAGATATCTGCCAGGCATCAAGTTCTGTGACAATCTACATATCGTAGATAATGCACAGGAAGCGTTAGAAGGGGCTGACGTGGCACTGTTCTCTGCACCGGCACAGCATTTCAGAAGCGCATTTGAAGGTGCACTGCCGTATCTTACTGACGATATGGTAGTGGTCAATGTAGCAAAGGGTATCGAGCAGGGCACTTTGATGCGCCTGTCAGAAATCGCCTATGACCTCAAACCTGATGTGAAGTACGTAGTCCTTTCCGGCCCGTCTCATGCGGAAGAGGTGGGCAAAGCTCTGCCGACGACAGTTGCCGTGGCTTCCAAAGATATCGAACTTGCAGAATATGTGCAGGATGTCTTTATGACTGACAGATTCAGAGTCTATACCAATGACGATGTCTGCGGTGTGGAGCTGGGCGGTGCACTGAAGAATATCATCGCCTTGGGCGCCGGTATCTCAGACGGTATCGGTTTCGGTGATAATGCCAAGGCGGCTTTGATGACCCGCGGCATCACAGAGATGTGCAGATTGGGTGTCAAGCTGGGCGCTGATATCGCTACCTTCTCTGGTCTGACAGGTATTGGAGACTTGATCGTAACCTGCACCAGTATGCATTCCAGAAACAGACGCTGCGGCATCATGATCGGTGAAGGCATCAAGCCGAGCGAAGCTGTTGAAAAGGTCGGTATGGTGGTGGAAGGCATGTTCACCGCAGAAGCCGCTTACGAACTGGCAAAACGGGTCGGCGTGGAGATGCCGATTACCGAGTGCATCTACGACTGCATCAACGAGCGGATTTCTGCGAAAGACGCTGTGGGTATGCTCATGGGAAGAGATAAGAAGAACGAGAAACATATTGGATAATGGTTCCGGTTGCCCTGAAAGGTCAGCTTGAATCGGCAGAAACGGCGCAAACCTCTAATTTTAGATATCGTAGCGCCGTTTTTATGTTGTTCAGAAACGATCTGAACTGAAGAATGATTACGATATCATCCAGATTAGTAAAAATATGGCATTTGGATTTGGTGATTTGACTTTTTTCAAGAAGAATGACGTCTATTGTTCCTACTTTTTCACTAAAAACGGTGAATCCGACTCCCGAACCAGTGCAAAAACGGCGCTAGGCATCCAAAAAACAATGCTTTGCGCCGTTTCTGTGTTGATGACTGCTTCCATTTTCGAGACAGGCACTAAAGGCAGGTGTCTTTGAAGATGTAGCCAATGGTTATCCGATCGGCGAATACAAAAACAGAAAGAACATGCTATCTGATATTATTACATCCTCTCCAGAAAATGTAGAGAAAGATATGAGGAAGCTGCTCGAGAATTATCACGAGAAGGAACCTCACGATATCAAAGATTTGGCAGTGTTCCACGCTATATTCGAAAAAATACATCCCTTCCAGGATGGTAATGGCAGGACAGGGCGAATGATTCTGTTCAAAGGAGGACTTTATCTGCCCAGTTCTTAAGAAAAATTAAGCCAAAAGGGATGCTTTGATGCACAGGATATTTTGGATGTTAATCATCTTTTTTCTCGTTGTCGGACTGATCTATTCTCTCATCCAGAAGAGGCAGGGAGAAGAAACAGAAGATGATACACCGCTCCACGAGGAGCTGCTGATGGGTACGTCAGTCTGTCACGAGAAACCAAAAGCATATTGACGAATAGAGCAATTTCGTCTATACTGATTTTAGATAACACGATTGCTTTCTGTACCCCCGGGTGCGGATGAATACAGCATTCCGATTTCACTCCGTTAGGGCCATTTATGGAGGGGTGGGACGGAGTGCTTTTGTTTTTGAAAGGAGAGAATGATGAACAACACATTTACAGCACAGGAAGTTTACGACGCGTATGAGAGAATCAAGGATTATGTTTACAAGACGCCTTTGGAGGAATCCCTCTACCTGGGGACAGACGAGCAGAAATACTTTTTCAAGCTGGAATCGACCCAGACGGTCAAAAGCTTCAAAATCCGCGGGGCGCTGAACAAGATGTCAACCTTGACAGAGGAAGAGAGACAGCGGGGCGTCGCCACGATTTCTTCTGGCAATCACGGTGCATCGGTCAGTTACGCAGCCAGACTTTTGGGTATAAAGAATGCGAAAGTCATCGTACCAGAGACGACGCCGCAGGCAAAGGTTGATAAGATCAAGTATTATGGTGCTGACGTCATGCTCATGGGAAACGGCTATGACGAGGCCCATGCCATGGGAATGTCTTATATCGAAGAAAACGGCATGACCTATATCGACGCATACTATGACGATCCGAAGATTTACGGAGGGCAGGGCACCATTGCGATCGAAATCCTCGATCAGAATCCGAATATCGACACCATTGTCGTACCGATCGGCGGAGGCGGATTGATTACTGGCATTGCAGTAGCGGCAAAAGCCATCAAGCCAGAGATCAGAATCATCGGTGTCCAGACGGAGGCCTGCCCTGCCATGATTCGCGCTTACGAAGATAATGTATTCTACGAAGAATATCCGACCACAGGCGATACGATCTGTGATGCCCTGGTCGGCGGCGTGGGAAAGCTGTCCTTTGATATCCTGAAGGACTATGCAGATGACTTGATTGAAGTAAAAGAAGCGACCATCAGAAAAGCCGTAAAGCATATGATCAAAGAAGAAAAGTTCATTGTGGAAGGAGCCAGCGCTGCCACGGTCGCAGCGGTGATGGATGATAGCGCGCGGATCGGCGGCAAAAATATTGCCCTAGTCATGAGCGGCGGCAATATCGACGGAGATTTGATGGTCAGACTGTTAAACGAATAATGGAGGCTGAAAATGAATCGTGAATTAGAGAAGAAAATCATAGATACTGTAGAAGAGAATCTACCTGAGCTTTATGAAATCAGGAACTATCTTTATGAGAATCCAGAAGTGGGCGGAGAGGAAGAAAAAGCCTATGCTTTGCTGACAAAGACCATGAAGGAACATGGCTTTGCAGTGACAGAGAATTTTCATGGAATCGACCACAGCTTCAGGGCAGTGGCAGACAGCGGAAAGGCGGGTCCTGCCATCGGACTGACAGCAGAATTTGATGCGCTGCCTGGCATGGGTCACGGCTGCGGCCATAACATCATCGCGACAGCACCCATGGGTGCGGCCTTTGCCCTGCAATCAGTTCTGCAGGAAACTGGTGGGAAGGTAGTCCTCTTTGGTACGCCGGGAGAAGAATGCATCTGCAGCAAAGTACCTCTGGCCGAGGAGGGCGCTTTTGACGAGGTGGACGTGGTCATGACCGTTCACCCAAATCCGACCAACCTGTCCAGTGGCAAGACGACCGCCATTGATTCCTGGCAGATCGACTTTTACGGCAAATCTTCCCATGCAGGTGCCCAACCAGAAGAGGGCATCAACGCTCTGGATGCTGCTGTGCACTTTTATTCACTGATCGGTTTTGAAAAGCAATATTTGAAAGATACCAATATTTATGGCGTCTTTGCTGACGGCGGAGAGAAATGCAGCGTGATTCCAGACCATGCTGCAGTAAAGTATTTGGTGAGAGCAAAAGACATGAAGATCATTGAGAAGATTCGACTCATGTTTGAACGGTGTGCGGAAGGAGCAGCAAAGGCTGTAGGCGCGACCTACAAGATTTGGAGAAATGAACCTGCCAACAAAGATATGGTGACCAACGAAGCCCTATCGGAAGTCTTTAACAAACATTACGAAGGACTGGGTGGCGGGGAAATGCCTCATATCGACAGCACCGGTTCGACGGATATGGGGGACGTTAGTTACGTAGCTCCGACTATCCACCCGTGGATCGGCCTGGATTGCCCATCCTATCAGCTGCATTCAAAGGAGTTTGCAGATGTGACTGTAACAGAGGCAGGCGACAGAGCCGTCAAACTGGGTGCGGAAGCTTTGGCGCTGACCGGGGCTGAGGTATTGACAACGCCGGAACTGCTTGGTAAGATAAAGGCAGAATTTAAAAGTAGAAAATAAACGTAAGAAAAACGGCATGAGGTGATGTTATGACGAAAAAAAGCATGACAACAAAAACTTCAGATCGGAGAGGCTTTACCCTTGCAGAGCTTCTCGTCGTCGTTGCGATCATTGCGATTTTGGTAGCGGTATCTATCGTCATCTTTACCGGAAAACAGAAAGAAGCAAAGGAAACTGTGTGTAAGGCTAACAGGGAATCCCTCAAACATCATATCGTGGCTGATTACCTCAGCGGAGATTTGGAAACGCTGAATGACGAAGTTCTGAAAACGTACATAGAAATGGACAAAGAAGGGGATAAAGAAATGTGCCCTTCAGGCGGAACGTATTATATCCAATTTACAGAGAATACAAAAACTTTCGAGGGTGGGTTCTCTATTCGCTGTACTTATCACGATGATGGTAAAAATAGTGATGTGGCAAGCGGTTTCTCAGGCGCGGGATTCCTCAAAGCCTTGACTGAGATTGATAACAATGGGGTGATTAAGGAGTATTTTAAAACACATTTGACGATCGATTCCGGCGCTACTGATAGTGAACGAAGTAAAACCGTTGAACGAATATTAAAAGAGAATGACATTGACTTGGAGAAAGAAGGCGTCAAGACCTGGGCGTACAGATATTATAAACAAGGGGATAACAAGTATAATAAAATGTTGTATTGGTCGTCGGTGGATATACAGCAAAAGAATCCAGGAGAAGAGGTGCCGTTTATCAGATATAATGTGCAAACGAAGACCTATACCGTCTGGAATGTGAGCGTCAAGAAAGGCGAAGGGACGCAATATAAAGAATATAGGGCTATTGACAGTGAAAAGGGAAGCACCCTAGGTCCCGAGGTTGGCAAGCAAACCTACGAAAATGCAAAAAAAGTCTACGAAGATGCGCTGAAAAAATATAACAAACAAAAGTAACGGTAATCTAAATTATCGTGTGGGTTTGCCACAGCCGTCCCTAAACTATCGTGTGGGTACAAAAACTAGAAATCGGAGCACTTCAAGCTGCAATAATAGCCTGAAGTGCTCTTTATTTATATCCTGCTTCATCTATTCCTTTTGAAAGTTTTCGTCTAGTGACCTTGTAACAGAGAACTTTCAGGCTTAAATCTTTGTCAAGGTCGGCTTGAAAAGCCGTTAATTTCAACCTTTACAAAGATTGATAAGCCTGATACAATTTATGGCAAGGTCAATAAGAGAACTTCTCCAAGATTTCATAACAGACTATATATTTCCACCCACACGATAATTTAGAGCGCCAAAGTAACTAACCAAAAAGCTTGACACCAGTTATTGGCGTCAAGCTTTTTGGTTATACTGCCTGCAGTGCGGGAAGTCCATTAAGATAGACAGGTCTTTTCTCAGTCGATCTTCACACCGCAGCCGTGTCTGGCAGTGTTGTCGAAGGACTTGTCGTATAATATGTACTCATAGAAACCATATCCGCCAGACAGGTTATAGCACTGATACCCTGATTCTGACAAGATTCTGCAGGCGACGTAACTGCGCAGGCCGCTGTAACAGTTGACATAAATCGGCTTTTCCTTGTCCAGGAGGCGGAGGTTTTCCCGGAGGGTATCTAACGGGATATTGACAGAGCCTTCTATTGCACCTTCTCTGTATTCGTCTTCCGTGCGCACGTCAAGAACAGTGATACTGCCATCCTGCGGCAGATCCCCGATCTCTTCCCAGTGATACTGGCTGACCCTTCCCTCCAGGATGTTTTCAATGACGAATCCTACCATATTGACAGGGTCTTTGGCGGAAGAGTATGGAGGCGCATAGGCCAGTTCCAGTTCTGCCAGATCAAAGCCAGTCATGCTGCCTCTGATGGCTGTTGCAAACACGTCGATGCGCTTATCCACGCCGTCAAAGCCTACGATCTGTGCACCCAGTATCTTGCCGTCCTCAGGGTCGAAGAGGGTTTTGATGGTCATATCATTGGCACCAGGGTAATAGGTGGCGTGAGAAGGCGAGAAGTTGACTACTCTATCGTACTTGATTCCAGCAGCTTTGGCGGCTTTTTCGTTGAGTCCGGTAGAAGCGCAGGTCATATCAAAGAGTTTGATGATGGAGGAACCCTGGCTTCCCTTGTAAGTGCTCGGGCGGCCGCAGATATTGTCCGCAGCGATGCGTCCCTGCTTGTTAGCTGGACCTGCGAGAGGAATTACGGTTTTGATGCCGCTGACAAAATGGGTCACCTCGATAGCGTCGCCCACGGCATAGATGTCTGGCTCTGATGTCTGCAGATGTTCGTTGACGATGATTGCATCCTTGCTGCCAAGTGCCAGGCCCGCTTCTTTTGCGAGATGTGTATCAGGAGCTACGCCGATGGCAAGGAGGACCATGTCTGTCTCAAGTTCCAAACCATCTTTCAGCAGGACTTTGATGCCGTCAGGAGTTTCTTCATAGCCCGCAATAGGACTGTTCAGACGCAGATCCAGCCCCTGGCTGCGAAGATAGGCGTGGAGCTGGCATGCCATGTCGTAATCGAGAGGGGGCATGATCTGGCCGCTTCTCTGCAGCAGCGTGGTCTGAACCTGCTCGTGGAGCAGGTTCTCCGCCATTTCCAGGCCGATGAAGCCGCCGCCAACCACAACGGCAGAAGCAGGCTTTTGTTTCTCTATGTATTCTCGGATGCGGAAAGTATCTTCCACAGTGCGCAGTGTAAATACCTTATCTGAATCGATCCCAGGCAGGTCGGGTTTCATGGCCTTTGCGCCAGGGGAGAGAATCAGCTTGTCATAGCTTTCTGTATACATCTGGCCTGATAGCAGATTCTTGACAGACAATGTCTTTCTCTTCGGGTCGATGGCGAGGACCTCATTGTTTACCCGCACATCGATATTAAAACGCTCCTTAAAATCTTTTGGTGATTTCAGCGTCAGTGCTTTTTTGTTCTCGATGACGCCGCCGATGTAATAGGGCAGGCCGCAGTTGGCATAGGACACGTAGCCGCTCTTTTCAAAGATGATGATCTCCGCTTCTTCATTGAGTCTGCGCAGTCTGGTTGCTGCCGTTGCACCGCCTGCCACGCCACCGATAATTAAAACTTTCATTATATTACCTTTCCCTTTCTATTTCTCCACTGTAACTTGAGATTCCTCCGATATTGGTCGCTTCATATCCCTGCCCCTTGAGATAGGAACAGGCCTGTCTGCTTCTGGCTCCGCTGAGACAATAGACAAACAGGGGTGTGCCCTTATCCAGGTTTGTGCTGTACAGGTCGTCTAATGGGAAATTGACAGCACCCGGTACGTGACCGGACTTGAATTCCTCCTTGGTCCTGACATCCAGAAGCACGGCTCCCGCAGTGTTCCTGGCTTTTTCAATTCCTTCGTCAAACTGATTACCTCTATTAAAAATGTTGAATATAGACATGATGATCTTCTCCTTTGCTCTTTTGATAGTAGTATGATACCCCGAAATTCGTTTTTTTACAGTGACTTAGTTACAAATCAACGCTTGTTTTGCGACAGCACTTTTGTATTTGAAAATATCAACAATCCCCACAATGCAATTGCTTGTCGTGGTGTATACGGGATAGGGGTATGCATCGGACATTTTTTACAATAGGGTTAAGCTTTTTGATGCTGTCCAAAAGGTTTCGCGTAACTCTACAACGGTTTCAAACGTCTGTCTGGTTATATACCTTGAAACAAAGCCTGGATTCTTTGCTGAATCCACGGATATGCTACCCCTGGTTACTTTTATGGGGTGTAAATGGCCTTTGCGGCAGGGAAATTGACAGGAAAAGTAACTAGAATCGGATATACCCCTCTGTTAAGGCTTTCAGACGGTAATCCAGTTACGCGAGAATACGCAGATGTGCTCAAAAAGCGTAAGGTCATCGTAACAGGATTTCATCCTGTGACAATTCTCTATCCATTTATTTAAATCTTCTTATCCTTGAAGCAGGCATCTTCTGATAAGAACGGTCTTTGATTTGTATTTAGAAACGAGTTATGGTATACTATGAATTTAGTTAACAAAAGAGGAGATATACATATGTCGATAAAATTAATCTTGGCGATTATTACAATTACGGCTGCCCTTGTGTTCTATACCATCGGCGTCTTTTCCGAGAGGCGCAGCAAAACCTTGAAGAAGAAGCACGTGATACTTTTTTGGTGCGGTCTGGCTTTTGACACCACGGGTACGTCCATCATGTCCAGCATGGCAAAGGGCGCGGGGCTTCTCAGTGCCCATGGACTTACCGGTGCACTGGCTATCGTGCTGATGCTGTTTCATGCGCTATGGGCCACAGTCGTATATCGAGGACAAAACGAACAAAAGCTGCAGAACTTCCACAAATTCAGCATTGTAGTATGGCTGATCTGGCTGGTACCATACATTCTGGGCATGTTCATCGGCATGAGAGGATAAGAAGGAGAAGATTCATGAGCAAAACATTTCATATAACGACTTTTGGCTGCCAGATGAACGAACACGATTCAGAAGTCATGGCAGGGATGCTGCTTGAGAAAGGCTTTACACCTGTAAAGGAGCGGCGGGATGCGGACGTTGCCATCATCAATACCTGCAGCGTCAGAGAAAATGCGGACAAACGTTTCTTTGGAACCCTGGGGCAGCTTAAGCGCAGAAAGAAAGAGAACCCGGATTTTATCGTCTGTGTCTGTGGCTGCATGATGCAGCAGCAGCACGTCATAGATACGATCAAAACAAAATACCCCTGGGTGGACATCATATTTGGCACCCACAACATTCATCAGTTCCCGGAGCTTGTGGATAACGCTCTGAATGAGAAAAAGAAGCAGATTGAGATCTGGCCTGATGGCGGCGAGATTGTAGAAGGACTTCCAGCGAAGCGGCTTTTCGAAAGCAAGGCACTGGTCAACATCATGTTCGGCTGCAACAACTTCTGCACTTATTGCATCGTCCCTTACACCAGAGGGCGGGAGCGAAGCAGACGCCCCGAGGAAATCCTCAAAGAAGTTCAGAATTTGGTGGCTGACGGCGTCAAAGAAATCATGCTGCTGGGTCAGAACGTCAATTCTTACCACGGTAATGAGGAAACGGACTTTGCAGATTTGATCTATCGCCTCAATGAGGTAGGGGGACTTGAACGCATCCGCTTTATGACATCCCATCCCAAGGATTTGTCTGACAAACTGATTCAGGCCTTTGTGGACTGCGATAAACTCTGCAAAAACATCCATCTGCCGGTACAGTCTGGCAGCAGTCGTATTCTAAAGAAAATGAGCAGGAAGTACGCCCAAGATCAGTATCTGGAACTGACAGAGAAGTTGAAAAAGGCTGTGCCAGGTATTACCATGTCCACGGACATCATCGTGGGATTCCCCGGCGAGACCGAGGAGGATTTTGAAGAGACCCTGGATCTGGTCAGAACTGTCAGATACGACTCTGCGTTCACCTTCCTTTATTCCATCAGAAAAGGAACGCCGGCGGAGAAGTACGAGGACCAGGTGCCCGAAGATGTGAAGCACGAGAGATTCAACCGGCTGGTAGACCTGGTCAATGCTGTCAGCGCAGAGAAAAACGCCCAGTACGTTGGGCGGGTTGAAAAAGTTTTGGTGGAGGGCGCCAGCAAAACGAACAGCAGGACCCTTTCCGGCAGGACTGACGGCTTCAAACTGGTCAACTTTGAAGGGTCAAGGGATATGGTCGGGAAGCTGATCGACGTGGAAATCACGGAAGGCAAGACCTTCAGCCTGGAAGGCAGAGTGATAGAATAGAGAGACTTTTATGGAGAAACTGAGACATGCGATTGAAGATTACAGACCGGCCTGTGAGCAGGAAGAAAGGGACAAAGCGGTGATTCTGGCTTTTCTAGACGCGAACCCCGATTGTCTGACCCGCAATAACCAGATCGCCCATTTTACAGCATCCTCATGGATTGTCAACGAGAGACGAGATAAAGTTCTGATGGCCTATCACAATATTTACGACTCCTGGGCATGGACAGGCGGACATGCAGATGGAGAAGCGGATCTGCTGCATGTGGCTGTCAGAGAGGCCATGGAGGAGACGGGGATCACCTCTGTCCGTCCGGTCAGAGAAGAACCGTGCTCTCTGGAAATCATCACCGTAGATGGACACGTCAAACGAGGCGCTTACGTGGCATCTCATCTGCATCTGAATCTGACCTATCTTCTGGAAGCAGATGAAAGTCAGGAGCTTACAATCAAGGCTGACGAGAACAGCGGCGTCAGGTGGATTCCGGTTTCAGAACTGCAGAGCTTTGTCAGCGAACCGTGGATGATGGCATGGGTGTATGAGAAATTGATGAAACTGCTTTAAAACAAAGCAGTTTTCTTTTACACTTGAAAACTATCAATTGATAGTGTATAATGAATAAAAGAAGGTGATATTATCAAAAGCACACGCCGGGAAGTAAGTCGGTTTTTAACAAACTTGAGATTCATACTGACTGAAAAAAACTTTGATACTGACAGAGATTTACTTTTAATAAAAAAGAGAAAAAAGCATAAAACTGAATTTTCTACAGATTATACCTTGTTAAGTTTAAATTACGACCGCTTTGATATCGTAGAGCGATTGAAGGCATTGACATTAGAAGATTATTCACATACATTATTTGATTATCAAGATGTAGATCCGCCGCTTCTGTTCGTTTTTGGAAAGTATATTTGTGCTAGAGAGGTATATATCAAAATTAAAATAAGATGCCGGGACGCCTGCAGCCAGGTCATCTGTGTATCATTTCATTATGCAGAGCATCCATTAAATCATCCCTATCAGTGTAACGATCGGGTATAAGGAGTAATAACTGATGATAGAAAAGAATTACTGCCCAATTTGCGGACGACATCACGGCGTTCAAAAAGAAACTTCAAAAGCTGTTTTGAACATAAAAGGCGTAGATATTGAATATGACGAACTTTATTTTGTTTGTAAATACATCGATGGAGAGGATAACACTTACACCACAGGAAAGATGGAAGACCAGAACCTTTTGAATGCAAGAAATGCCTATCGAAGAACGACAGGTTTGCTGACATCAGATGAAATTATCAGGATACGCAAGAACTATGATTTGTCTCAGAGTGATTTCGCACTGCTCCTCGGATGGGGAGAAGTGACAATTTCCAGATATGAAACGAAAGCAATACAAGATCAGGCCCACGATAATTTATTGCGTATTGTTAAAGATGATCCACAGGTTGCATATCGCCTTTTGCTGAGAAACAAGCAAAAATTTGAAGGGGACCGTTACAAAGTCATCAAAGAAAAAGTTCATAGGGTTTTAGACGAATTTGGCAGCAAATATATCGTGCGCCAAGGTCTTACTTTGGATTACCTCAGTTACGATGAAGGATCTATTTATAATGGCTTTGAAATCCTAAATATGGATAGACTGGAGGAAATCATAGGTTATTACGCGCAGAGAATTCAGAATTTGAATCCGTCAAAGATGATGCGGCTTTTATGGATCGCTGATGCCTTGAGATACAAAGAGAATGGAAAAGCCATGTCTGGACTTGTTTACATTCGCAGCAAAGAATATATTTCACCTGTTGGTGAAAAGAAGATTATTCAATTGCAAAACTATGATGCGAATACTTTCTCAAATCATCCCGTTGCTTTTTTAGAAGAATTGGATATTCAGGTACTGGACACCGTAATCGAATGTTTTGGCAAAATGACTTTTATGCAGCTGCAAGATGCAGTCTGCGATGAAAAGACGATTCAGAATATGCCTATAGGTAACGTGATAGATTTTGAATCGGCAAAAACAATGAAAATCCTAAAGAAGCTAATGAAAGTTTCTCCCCAATCTGTTGACACGGCCAATTTAATATAATATAATTTTATTTGTTGAAATGAAATTGAATAGAAATATTGGTTGACAGAACAAGTCGTAATATGGAATCAGGTGAAAAACCTGAACAGTCCTGCTGCCGTAATGATTGAGTTTCATGCTGAGGCGAAAAGCCAGCCACTGAGGGATCCCCTTGGGAAGGTGCATGTGAGACGCCTGAGATCAAAGTCGGAAGACATCCCAATATTTGGCCATAAAAGTCACAGGATATGAGTTTTAGGTTAATATTGGAGAATTTATTTTAGAAGATATTAAGAACCCGAATCCCCTGCGATTCGGGTTTTTGTTATTTAAAAGGAAACAAATGGAGAAATATACGGTTAAAAACGGGAAGAAGCTGAGATTCGGATATACCACGGGAAGCTGTGCGACTGCGGCTTCTGCGGCGGCGCTGGAAATGCTGCTGTCCGGCAGCAGGATGGCACGGGCAGATATTACACTGCCATCGGGAGAAAAAGCTTCCTTCGAGATCGGGGACATCACTATAGAACCTGACAGGGTCAGCTGCTCCGTCACAAAAGACGGCGGCGACGATCCCGATGTGACCCACGGAGCAAAGATTTTTGCCAGCGTCCGGCTTACGGAAACGGACATCCTGCTCAAGGGCGGGGAAGGTGTCGGCATCGTGACTGCCAAGGGACTGCAGTGCAAGCCAGGTGAACCGGCTATCAATCCGGTGCCAAGAAAGATGATCATCGAAAATGCCCGCCGTATCCTGCAGTGTTACGGCGCGGGCTGCGGTGCAGAGATTACCATTTCTGTGCCGGGCGGAGGGGAAATTGCCAAGAAAACCTATAATCCACGTCTTGGGATTGTCGGAGGGATTTCCATTCTCGGAACCACGGGAATCGTAGACCCCATGAGCGAAAAGGCCCTGGTGGACACCATCAAGGCGGTCATCGACAAGCAGTACGAGGAGGATTCGGAAAACATCCTCATCTCCCCAGGCAACTACGGCAGGGACTTCTGTAAGGAATACCTGGGACTGGATATCGAGAGAGCAGTACCTGTATCCAATTATATCGGTGAAGCCTTAGACTACATCAGATATAAAGGATTCAAGAAAATCCTCTTTGTGGGGCATACGGGAAAGCTGATCAAAATCGCCGCAGGCGTCATGAACACCCATTCGTCTTATGCGGACTGCAGGATGGAAGTGATCGGCGTTCACAGCGCCATCTGCGGCGCTGATGCAGAGACTGTGGCGAAGATCATGAGCTGCGTCACCACCGATGAAGCCTTTGACCTGATCAAAGACAAGTCCTATTATGAGGATGTAAAGAATAGAATCTTAGAAAAGGTGCTCTACCATCTCCGCTTTCGTCTCAAAGGCGAGGCGGAAATAGAGACCATCATGTTCACAACAGACAGAAGGCATATTATCAAAAGCCAAGGGGCAGATATGATGATAGAAATGGAGTTATAAATGAAAGGAAAATTTTTTGCAGTGGGTGTGGGTCCGGGGGATCCGGAGTTGATCACCCTGAAAGCCATCAACACCATGAAGAACAGCGACGTGATCGCAGTGCCCAAAAGCGGCGCTTCAGAGAATATCGCACTGAAAATTGCGGGGGAATATATAGAAGGAAAAACATTGCTCGAGTGCGACATGCCCATGATCAAGGACAAGGAACAGCTCGACCGGTACCACGACAGGTCCGCGGAGGAAATCGGCGCTCTGCTTTCTGAGGGCAAGAACGTCTCCTTCCTGACATTGGGCGACCCTGCCATTTACAGTACCGTGATGTATGTACATAGAAGGCTGACGGAACGCGGGTTTGATACGGCCATCATTCCAGGCATTCCATCTTTTTGCGGCGCTGCTGCCAGCCTCAATACCTCCCTCTGTGAAAGAGACGAGATGCTGCACATCGTCCCTGCCACCTACAAAGGCCATCAGGCCGACCAACTGGAGGGGACCAGGGTATTGATGAAGTCCGGCAAAAAGATCATGGCTCTGAGAGATGACCTGATCAGGCAGAATGCCATGATGGTGGAATGCGCTACCATGGAGAACGAGAAAGTCTATAGAAACCTCAGGGATCTGAAAGAACAGTCCAGCTACTTTTCACTAATCGTTATCCCCTCAGAAGAGAGACAGAAGGAGAAATAAACAATGATCTATTTTATCGGAGCAGGCCCGGGCGCTGCAGATTTAATCACTGTGAGGGGCGCAGAACTTCTCAAGAAAGCGGACGTTATCATCTACGCAGGCTCCTTGGTAAATCCGGCGCTGCTGGACTATGCCAAGGAAAGCTGCAAGATTTACAATAGTGCCAAGATGACGCTAGAAGAAGTCATCGAAGTCATGAAGGAGAACAAAGGGAAAGAAGTGGTCAGGCTGCATACGGGAGACCCTTGCATCTACGGCGCCATCAGAGAGCAGATGGACATTCTGGATAGAGAGAGAATGGAATACGTATCCGTTCCGGGCGTCAGCTCTTTCATCGGCGCTGCGGCGGCGCTGAACGCCGAATACACCCTGCCAAATGTGAGCCAGACGGTGATTCTGACCAGAATGGCGGGAAGAACCCCGGTTCCGGAAAAAGAAGAAATCTCCAAACTGGCAGCCCACGGCGCTACTATGGTCGTATTCCTCACGTCCACTATGCTGGCAGAACTTTCTGAGCGATTGATCGAAGGCGGCTATGCGCCGGATTCTCCGGCTGCCATCGTGTACAAGGCAACCTGGCCTGACGAAAAAGTGGTGAGAACTACCGTAGAAAATATCGCAAAGGCTGCAGAAGAGAACGGCATCAACAAAATGGCGCTGATCATGGTCGGCGGTTTCCTGGGCAATGAGTATGAGCGATCAAAATTATATGATCCATCCTTTACCCATTTATTCAGAGAGGCGAGCAAATAATGGAAAAAGCAGCAGTTTTGGCCTTTACAGACCGTGGAAAGCGCCTTGCGGCGAAACTTTCTGACAAACTCGAGGGAGAATGCGGCGTCACGCTTTTTGACAACAGTGGCAGCGCAAAGGACTACCTAAAAGAAAACTTTGCAGAGAAAGATACTTTTGTATTCATCTGTGCGGCAGGGATTGCAGTTCGCCTGATTGCTCCCCTGATCAAATCAAAAGATGTGGATCCGGCAGTCATCGTCATGGATGAATTCGGGCAATATGTCATTCCCATTCTGTCGGGACACCTGGGAGGCGCCAACGAAGCGGGAGAGCGCATCGCCTCCCTTATGGGCGCGACGCTGGTTCTGACCACGGCGACAGACATCAACGAGAAATTCGCCGTAGACGTGTGGAGCAAATACGCTGGCTGCAAGATCGTCGACGTGAGCTGCATCAAAACCGTCTCTGCGGCGATTCTCCGCGGAGAGAAGGTCGGCTTCGAGAGCGGATTTCCCTTTGAAGGCAAGGTTCCAAAGGAGCTGACACTGGATGCTGCCGACCTGGGAATCTGCGTCAGTCTTTCTGACAAACTGAAACCTTTTCCTACAACTTTTAATATGGTGCCGAAAATTGTGACCATAGGTATCGGCTGCCGCAAAAACACCAGCGTGGAGCAGTTCGAGAAATTTGTACTGGGGGTCTTAGAGGAAAACAAGGTGTCCATCCATGCCATCGAGAAGATCGCGTCTATCGACATCAAAAAATATGAGAAGTGCATCCTTGCATTCTGCGATAAGTATAGAATTCCCTTTGTGACCTACAGTGCTGAGGAGCTGAGCGAGGCGAAGGGCGATTTCGAGGCATCGGAATTTGTAAAGAGCGTCACTGGCGTGGACAACATCTGCGAGCGGAGCGCCTGCCTTGGGAGCGCCGGAGGCAGAAGGATTTTATCAAAGACCAGCGGCGGCGGCGTGACCTGCGCCCTGGCGATGAAAGATTGGAAGTGTAAGTTTTGAACATCGTAATGTCGTACATCGATTATAATATGGCAGGGCTTTCGGAGCGGGAAGTTTTTTCCTGCACAAAGACCGAAACGGCGGGGATCTACGCAGCGCTCTCGGCGAGGCCGGAGGTCCTCGGCAGCGTGTTGATCGCGACCTGCAACAGGACGGAGCTTTATCTGTCCCTGCAGGAGGGTGCGCGCCTCAATCCGTTCAAGGCGCTCTGCGAAGCCATAGACGTCAATTATAACGACTATGCGTTTATGAACAGAACCCTGGCGGGGGATGCTGCGGTGATGCACCTCTGCAAGGTGGCGGCAGGCGCGGAATCGCAGATCTGGGGCGACGGACAGATCACCAGACAGGTGGATGACGCTGTCAAAGGTGCACAGAAGGCAAAGGCTTCTGACGCGGTCCTCAACGTCTTGTTCCGCATTGGCGTCACGGCGGGAAAGAAGATCAAGACCCTGGTGGACTTCAAGGTTCACGACAATTCTACAGCTTCGCGGGCGGTGGCCGTGATCAAGAAGCACCCCGACGTCAAAAACGTCCTGGTCATCGGCAACGGCATGATCGGACGGCTGGTGGCGGGACTTCTGGTCAGAAACGGCATCCATACTACCATGACTTTGCGTCAATACCGACACGGAGAAAACATCGTGCCAAAGGGCGTGGATACGGTCAACTACGGGAACCGTTACAGGGTGATTGAAGAGAGCGATGCCGTGATCAGCGCAACGCTGAGTCCCCACTATACGGTCTATTATGAAGAAGCGAAAGCATTGTCACATTTGCCGGAGGTATTCATCGATCTTGCTGTTCCCAGAGATATCGACCCGGAGGTTGAAAAATTTGACCAGGTTACCTATTACGATATCGACCAGATCAGCAGGGGAGAACGAGATGTGCGCCAGGAAGCGCAGATGAGGGAAATCGAAACGATCATAGAGAAATACCGTACAGACTTTTATAAATGGTATGACTTTAGAGAAAAACTGAAATTGAAAGAGGAAGCATAGATGAAGATATATGTAGTGGGCATCGGCCCGGGCAGCAGCGAATACATGACGCCCCAGGCCAGAAATGCAATTGAAGAGAGCGACGTGGTAGTAGGGTATACCCTCTATGTCGATTTGGTCAGGGAGCTGACCTGCGGCAAAGAGATCAAATCCACAGCCATGAAGCAGGAAGTGGATCGGTGCAGGATGGCTTTGGATTCTGCCCTGGAAGGAAAAAATGTGGCATTTGTCTGCAGTGGAGATGCCGGTGTCTACGGCATGGCAGGCGTTATGGCAGAAGTAGCAGAAGATCATCCGGAAGTAGAGATTGTGACAATTCCAGGTATTACGGCGGCGTGCAGCGGAGCGGCAGTTCTGGGCGCGCCTCTTATTCACGATTTTGCAGTCATCTCCCTCTCTGACCTGCTGACTCCGTGGGAACTGAATGAGAAGAGACTGCGCCTGGCGGCAGAAGCCGACTTTGTGGTCTGTCTCTACAACCCCAAGAGTAAAAAGCGTCATGACTACATCGACAAGGCAGCGGACATCATGAGCTGCGCAAAAGCCTGGGATACCCCTTGCGGTTACGTGAAGAACATCGGCCGTGAGGGTGAGAAGGCAATCGTCTGTACTATGGCAGATTTGAAAGACAACGACGACATCGACATGTTCACTACAGTCTTCATCGGAAACAGCGCGACGAAGGTGATCAATGGAAAGATGGTGACGCCTCGTGGATACAAGAACATATAGCAGCATTTTAGTTTTTGCCGGCACCTTTGAAGGCCATGCATTGGCTAAGTATTTTGACCAGAGGGGCTGGAACCAGCGGGCTGATTTCTGCGTAGCGACAGAGTATGGAACGGAAGTTTTTTCGGATATCCAGGGACTTTCGATCATAGAGGGACGTCTTGACCAGGCAGATATAGAGGCGCTTCTAGAACTTGGCAAGTACGGATTGGTGATCGACGCGACCCACCCTTACGCCAGGGCGGTGACAGAGAATATACAAGAAGCCTGCCGGAAGTCCGGCATAGAATATGTCAGACTCCTGCGGCAGGAGGGATTCTTTGACCATGAGAGGGTGATTGCAGTGGACTCGCAAGAAGAGGCCGCGGCATATCTTTTGGAGACGGACGGGAAGATCCTGCTGACCACAGGTTCCAAGGAGCTTTCCAAATACAACCTTCTTGCAGATCGGATCGTGGCGAGGGTCCTGCCCAGCCAGGATTCGCTGAAGCTGTGTTTTGATGCGGGCATATCGGCGAAGAATATC
>URXI01000040.1 GCA_900551775.1 uncultured Eubacterium sp.
GCGAGTTCTTTCAGCATCTCAGCAAAAGGCCGCTGTCTTTCGATCTCTGGGATCATCCCCCGTTTGCACTGTTTGACCGCTTCATCGCTGATTTTCTGCCAGCGGTCCAGCTTCTTTGCAAAGTTGCCCTTTTCCACCACCACCGTGCGTTCCATGAACACGGGGACGATGGCGTGAACCCCCAGCTCTACGCACTTCTGAATGATGGTCTCCATTTTCCCCGCCTTGGGAATGCCCTGAAAAAGCGTGACCGCAAGTTCCGGTTCTCTGGCAAACTTCTGTTTATCTATGATGGCGAGAAGGACTTCGTCCTCGTTGATGCTGGCGATTTCTGCCCGATACTCCCATTGGGCTCCATCGGATACGTCCACCTCGTCCCCTTCTCTGAGCCTGAGCGCCTTGGACAGGTGTCTGATGTCCCCTTTGTCCGTGATTTTGATATACTTGTCTCCGATGCATCCCGCATCTGCAAATAGCTTCATATCCATCCTCCAAAAATTCTCGTGAATACGCCGAAATATACCAGCCCGAAAGTAAAGACGATGATGTATGGCAGCATCATCAGTTTCTGATTTTTGCTCGGTGCAAGCAGTATGTAAAGCAGTACGGCGCACACGATGTCAAACCCCAGGGATATGGACAGGCTGTGATAGATGGGATAACCTTCCGCAAGAAGGAGGGAAATCGGCACTGCCGCGCAGCCTGCGCCCAGCCACTCCTTGTCTCCGGAATGCCAGACGATAAATCCGATCAGGGCGCCGATGGCGGCGAAGACCAGCCAGTATAAAACGTTTCCGGTCATGTTCATTCCCAGGGCAAACAGATGGGCGTAATACGCACCGATGACACCGACAAAGTAGACGAACACATGCAGCGCCGCCCGGACAGCTTCCGGTGAGTAAACAGCGATCAGGGAGGATACGAACACCCAGATCCCGATATTTGATATGATGGCGCCGATGACGCCGCTGCCCGCAAGATCCTTAGAAATCCAGCCCATGAGCATGCCCAGGACCAGGCAGAACAGCAGGAATACAATCTGATCTTTTTTCTTCGAGTTGCTTCTCTTCAATCAGGCAACCTCCTCGTTAACAATTTTAATTTAAGCCTCGTCTCTGGCCCCGATGATTCTGTGAACGACATACGCCGCTGCGATGATCACTACTGCGATGATCATGTGAAACTGCACCGCGTAATTGTCCAGAAAAAGCTTTGCACAGACGAAGATTCCCGTGAGCAGAGCAAAGACAGCGGCTCCTTTTGCAAAGAGTTTCACCTTGCTCTCTTTCTTCGTCTCATCAAAGGCCCCTTTACAGATTACATAGACGACCAGATTGGCTATGATTACAATCACAATAAAGTTTACCACATCTGCCGCTGATAGGGAATAGGTGAAAAGCGGATTCTTCAGTCTGATATTGTCGATGAGGTTGAAGATGACACTGATCATCCCCAGAATCGACAGGCACATACAAGTCATTTCAATACTCTCCAGCACTTTATCTTTCAGTCCCTTCGCAGGGAAGGTGTCGATGATCTCGTCACAGAATGTCTTGTAATCGTCTCCGATGACCTGATCGATGTGCTGTCCCCTTTGCTGTCCGTCTACAATCATACGGATGATGTCGCTGCGCACCAACTCCTGATTGTATTCAGACAGCCGTGAAACCCGCAGGTAGACGATGATGTCCGTATAGATTTCTTCACTTTCGTCCCATATCTTCTTTTCTTCCAGTTCATTTTCTTTTGCTAATAGCTTTGCTTTCTTATTCATTTGCCTCTCCTTTCCCCAACACTGTCTCTACTGCTTCACTGATGGCGCGCCAGTTTTCCCGAAATTCCGCAAGGCCCTCTTCGCCGGTTTCTGTCAGATGGTAATATTTCCGCTTGGGTCCTGCCGGGGACGGTTTCAATTCGGCGGCGATGCCGCTCTTCTCCAGTCTGAGCAGAATCGGGTAGATGGTGCCCTCTGCTACTTCCCCGAATCCGTAGCCGCCAAGCCTTGTTGTAATCTCATAACCGTAGGTTTCTTTTTCCTGGATGACAGCCAGGATGCAGCCTTCCAGAACCCCTTTCAGCATCTGTGATGGAATCATTTTTCTCACTCCTTTTGAACAAAACAGACTACCTTGCATTACAAGGTACAACTACATTGTAATGCAAGGTAGCGGAATTGTCAAGCAGAATCATTAATGGATGTCCCGTTACGATAAGGTTAGGTTTTTTGCCTATATCCGGAGCAATCTCGCGTAACCGGGTTTGAAGCTAGACGCATCAGCAGAGGGGTATATCTGGTTAATGGGGTATCCTCACAGATTTCGGGAGCAGTGACGTCCGCTTTCCAGGATAATGGCTGCTGATACTGTCATTGAGTTACGCGAGATTTGCAAGGCAGCATCAAAAAGCCTAACTCTATCGTACAGAGTGCGCATCATATACCCCCTCCCCTATATTCCATTTAATCAAGGGGATTCTGCTTTGATAAGAACCGCTTGCACAGAAAAAAATCCGAGGTTTCCCTTACCCCGGATTTTCTTGCGATTCGTTATGCTGTTATGCTTTTGCGACGATGCAGCACCAGCCGCCGTCTTCTCTGACCTCCATGATGGCAAAGCCTTTCTTCCGAAGGTGCTCCACCACCTGCACTTCCTTCTCCACCAAAATTCCCGATGAGATAAAGTAGCCGCCCTTGACCAGGTGCTTTGCCGCGTCTTCCGCCAGCATCATGACCAGGTCAGCCATCAGGTTCGCCACGATGACATCCGCCTGATAGTCCACGCCCTTGGTCAGATCACCATACTGCGCTCTAGCCACAGCCTCCACATTGTTCAAGGCGATGTTCTCTGCCGCTACTTCCACCGCCACCGGATCGATGTCGATGCCCAGCACATCCTCTGCCGAAAGGAGCGCCGCGGCGATGGAGAGAATCCCGCTTCCGCAGCCCACGTCAAGAACCTTGTCCCCTTCTTTCTGATAGTTTTCCAGCATTTTGACACAGAGGGAAGTCGTCTCGTGGGTCCCGGTGCCAAAAGCCATGCCCGGATCAATCTCTATGACCAGGTTGTTCTCTCGATTTTCGTAAGGCTCCCATGTGGGTTTCACCACGATGCGGTCAGAAATCTTTGCCGGCTTGAAATATTCTTTCCACTTGTCCTTCCACTCTGCATCGTCGTCCATCTTGCTGGTGACCTGCAGCGTTCCGAAATCCATGCCTTGTCCGTAGTCACCAGCCTGCGCTTTTGCTTTCAGCCCCGCCATAGCTACCTCGATTTCGCCGATGCGGCTCCGATTCTCTTCTGTATCTTCGAAGTATACGGTCACCTTGGGCTTTTCCTTCATCTTTTCGATGATTTGATCGTCCAGATAGTCCCAGTCGTAAGTCTGTTTCTTGTCCATCAGATCTTCGATATCCCTGGGGTCCTCCACTACGGTATCCGTGATGCCCAGATTCATCAGTTCGCTGACCACAGCCTCGATGCCTGCGCTTTCCGTCTCGATGTTGATTTCGATATATTTCAATTTGTTTTCCTCCTTTAAAAGTGCGACTGCAGATTTCATCTGCATCAAAGTGTATCTTTCCGAAGAATTTCTAAATATCGTTCGTAAGAAAATGTCCTTGCTCGTCCTGCTCTTTTGCTCTGTACGAGGATTCCCGCATCCACCAGTATGGCAACTGCTTTTGCCGCTGTGTTGTAAGCTACCCCCAGTTCATTGGCCGTCTTCCCAATTTCAATAATGGGACTCTGCTCCAGATAAGAAAATAGTGACAGCAGATTTTGATTCTTGGGCAGCCCTGAAAGCTTCGCCATATTCTCATCATGAAGCTTTGACAGCCGACGGACTGCCCCCGCCGCATCTTCTGCAGATTCATAGACAGCAAGCAGAAAGAACTTGACCCATTGTTCGTAATCACCGGTTCTTCTGACTTCGCTCATACGGTCATAGTATTCGATGCGGTTTCTCTTTAGAAAATAGGACAGGTAAATCACAGGCGTTGACAACACTTTTTGTTCAAGCAGATACAGCGTGATCAACAGCCTGCCTACGCGGCCATTCCCGTCGAGGAACGGATGTATGGTTTCAAATTGATAATGAATGAGTGCAGCCTTGATGAGCGGATCGGTCTCGTCCTCTTGGTCATTTAGATATTTTTCCAGGTCGGACATGGCTGCAATCATGTCCTCTGGCGCAGGCGGTATATAGCGGGCATTTCTCAAAGTGCTGCCGCCACCGCCAATCCAGTTTTGAGATAGTCTAAACGCACCGGCGGTTTTCTCGCTTCCTCTGACGCCTTCCATGAGAACACCGTGGGTTTCTTTGATCAGTCGATTACATAAGGGCAGCTCATTCAGCCTTGCAACAGCGAATTCAGTTGCCTTAATGTAGTTTACTACATCTCCTACATCCCTATTAGTGTTGACATCCAAGGCCGGGTCGAGTACATCCTCGAGGGTTGCCTGTGTACCCTCTATCTGCGATGATAAAAGCGCTTCTTTTCTAACATACATAGAAACGAATAACGGCAAAGAGGGAATCATAGAAGCTGCCCCTTCTAAATATGCAAGTCCTTTATTGGCTTTCACCAAAAGCTGCAGCCCCTCTTCATCCAGTGAGATATCCTGCACAGGCGGCAGTTTAGCCGGAACAAAGGACTGATACGCTGCCTCGCCGGACAGATTATTCTTCCAAACTCCGCTTCTGTTTTTCTTTTGCACAAAATCCCCCCTTCTAAACTGAAATCTTTGCTATCATTATAGCAAATTTATTTCAAAAAATCAACATTTCATGAAAATGCATACCTCTTTATTTCATTATTATCTCAATTTTTGAAATCTATTCGTTGTTTTTGTTATTTATTTTCACGGGGTTGTCGTAAAAAAATGGTCAAAATATTCTCTCCAGTTCATTCTGTCGTACATCACACGCAAAATATTTATCTTTTTATTTTCCTCGTCTTTGTAATGATAGATGTTTTCTATGTCACCGCTGGCGTTTAACGATATTACAACTCGATATTCTCCCATACCATTACCTCTTCAACCGTGAAAAGCACTCATCAACACTCACTACTCTGCCAGATTCTATATCCTGAAGCCCCTTCTGAAGTTCATGCATTAATTCTAATCGAGCCAGTTCTCGATCCAGTCCATCAAACGATAGCTCCTCACCTGTTGTATATTTTTGCTTTGCATCACTCACTTCTGAAGCCAGTGTCTTTAGTATTTTTTTGTCACATTTCCCGGTCCGCATCAAGAAAAACACCCCTGCCCTCATTGCACTTCCTGCCGCTCTCTGCTAAACTGTTACTAATCAAAGGCGGGAGGCGCATCATGAAAAAGATGAAAGACTATTTTACCACAGGAGAATTTGCAAAGCTGGCCGGCGTCAAAAAACAGACCCTGTTCCACTACGACGACATCGGCATTTTCAAACCGGAAGTCAAAGGTGAAAACGGCTACCGCTACTATTCTTACACGCAGCTGGAGACCTTTTCTGTGCTGACCATGTTCAAGGATCTGAAGGTGCCTCTGAAAGAAATCAAAGCCCACATGGATCACCGTTCGCCAAAGGCTTTGATCGCACTTCTGGAAAATAAAAAGAAAGAAATCGACGAGATGATGAAGCGGCTGGATACAGCCAGAAAATATGTGGATGCAAAAATCAGCCTTACCAGAGAAGGTATGTCTGCAAAACCGGGTGAAATCATCATTGACTACGTTCCCGACGAATATCTGGTGGAGACCAATTACAGAGGACTGGAAGACGAGAAGGCCGTGGCAGAGGCGGTCTCGGAGCACTTCAACTACTGCCACAGCCTGGGTGTACAGGGGGCTTATGCCATCGGCGGCATGATACCAAAGGACAGCGTGACTCCGGAAGGTTACCGCTATTCAAAATTCTACAGCGTGGTGGACCCTTCCGTCCTCAGAGAAAGCGGATTTCAGGGTGCTTTCCTCGACAAAGGAGCCCGCTATATCGGCATCTACGACAATCACGGTTACGACAACGTGGGCAGCCTCTGCCTGGCAATCATGGAGTATGCAGAGCGCCATGGGCTTACCATAGGCGGCCACTTCTACGAAGATGTGATTTTGGACGACCTTTCCGTCAACGGATATTATAACTATATGGTCAAGGTTTCCATCAAAATCATCGAATGATCAGAAAATATCGTTGTAATCTTCCATGTTCACCGGCTCACCCCGTCTGCGCTTCTCTACGCCTTCCAAAATCCTCGGGAAGGTGTGCTTGTTGATAGGATAACGGCTGATGACAAAGGCTACGATGAGCATGCCGATTCCCGGAAGAAGGGAAAAGCTGTTGCTGACCCAGGTGAGGGCCGCAGTGCCCTGCACCGCTGCTGCCTCGTTAAAGCCTGCCTGCTCCAGAATAATACCCAGGATCTGAACACCGGCCGCTGTAGACAGGGATTCAGACAAGGCCTGCAGGGAGATGACCGCACCAGAGTGTTTTTCGCCAGAAGACAGTTCCTCCGCCTCACACACATCGTAAATCATCGACGGCATCAGCTGCCAGTAACAAGTGTTTCCCACAGCAAAGAAGCCGCACATGAGGCAGCAGGCGGCAAAAGAGTGTACACCGATGAATCTGGCTGCGATAAGGATGATTCCGCTGATAATCATCCCTGCCATGAAAGTGAGTTTCTTGTCTGTTTTCCCCGCACACACTGCAATCATAGGCGTGAGCAGGATGCCTGCTGCTGTCATCAGCAGGGGGATCGCCGAAATCTGCACCGCTGACAGCCCCAGGTTATAAGTGTAAAAGTAGACCATATCTGAAGCGAAAATCGTATTGGCGATGAGGTAGATCAGACTGGCACCGATGATGTAACGGATCGGTTTCAGTTTCAAAATCTGCAGGTACTCGACAAACATCGCCTTGACCTTCTTGACGGTTAAAATCTTTTCCCGATTAGGATCTTTCACAAAATCAGGCACATCGGTCTTTTTGATCGTCAATGCACAGATCAAAAGTGCCGCACCACTGGCAGCTCCCACAGTCAGGCCAACTGCAGACCAGGACTGCTCCAGCGACCTGCCCCTGGTCATGAGGAAGGCCACGAAAATCGATGGCATGACCATGCCCAGTCCTTTGCCAAGCTGATTGAATACATAGGCGTAAGATCTGAGCACCGTTCGCTCGTGGTAGTCCGTGGTCAGTTCCGATCCCCAGGTCATATAAGGAACGAAAAAAATAGCAAAGCACCACCAGAACAAAATGGTCATCAGCCCATAATAGACCACTTTGAGTCCATAACTCATTTCTATCGAGGTAAAGAGTAAGGTGGTGACAATGACAGCCGGTACCGCCGCCGCCAGCAAAAACGGCTTGCGTTTGCCGAATCTGGTTTCGATATTGTCAGAGAGATACCCGCTGATAGGGCCGCAAAAGGCTTCCCAGATGCATCCCAGGGCCAAAATCGTCCCCGCAGCAGCCGGTTTGATCCCTACGACTGTGGTCAGGTAGAATAGCAGAAACGTCTCGATCAGTGTGAACATGGCGTTATCCGCTAGTCCCCCGATGCCATATGATAATTTTGTATGAAACTTTAACTTCAAAATATCCACCTCCATCATTCTCACTCTATTTTAAAGTATCCGGTTACCATATAGTCAAGAAGTTTCATAGAGTTCCATATGTTACACGCAAAAAGAGCTGACACGCCTGACATGGTCAAGCACAGCAGCTCTCTCGTCTCTATTTGAATAGTTCCTTCATCTTCTCTGCAAATCCGGACTTCTTCTGGTAACAATTGTTGTCCAGCGCCTTGCCCATCTCTTCCACAGCTTTTTTCTGTTTGGAGCTCAACTTGGTCGGAACCTCCAGAATGACTTTTACATACAGATCGCCCATGCGGCCGCTTCTCACGTTCTTCATGCCCTTGCCCTTCAGCCTGAAGACTGTGCCAGGCTGGGTTCCCGCCGGGACCTTGTAGGACACCTTGCCGTCGAGGGTCGGCACGGTGATTTCATCGCCCAAGGCTGCCTGGTTGAAGGAAATCGGAATATCTAAGTACAGGTTATCTCGATCGCGTTTAAACATCTTGTGCGGTTTGACTGTAATTACTACATACAGATCACCGCTCGGACCTCCGTTTTCGCCCGGTTCTCCCTGACCTCTGATTGGAATGACACTGTCGTTGTCTACACCTGCCGGAATATCCACGTTGATCTTGATATTTTTGCGGATTTTGCCAGTGCCGCCGCAGTCAGGACACGGCGTCTCGATGATGGTTCCCTTGCCGCCGCAGTCAGGACATGGTCCCGTACTCTGGAACTGCCCGAAAGGCGTCCTCTGCACCGTGTGAACCTGGCCGGTGCCGCCGCACTTGCCGCAGGTCTTCTTCTCCGTGCCCGGAGCCGTTCCTTCGCCCTTACACTTCGGACACTGAACGTATTTGTTGATACTGATCTCTTTCTTCGTTCCGAAAGCAGCCTCTTCAAAGTCAATGGTAATCGCCTTCTGCAGATCTCTGCCCTTCATCGGACCATTCTTTCTGCTGGCATTACCGCCGCCAAAACCACCTCCGAACATACTTCCAAACATATCAAATATATCGTCAAAACCGCCGCCTCCGCCGAAGCCGCCGAAACCGCCGCCTCCAAATCCTGCATTAGGATCCACGCCAGCGTGACCGAATCTGTCATATTTGCTCTTCTTGTCTGGATCTGACAATACGCTGTATGCCTCGTTGACCTCTTTAAACATCTCTTCGGCAGTTTTATCTCCTGGATTTTTGTCAGGATGGTACTTCATAGCCATCTTTCGGAAGGCTTTTTTTATCTCATCGTCGCTTGCCCCTTTTTTCAGGCCAAGGACTTCATAATAATCTCTTTTATCTGCCATCACTTTCACCTTCCTTCTTAACGCAGTAAAATTTGCTCCTGGCGGACCTCGCCGCCATGAGCAAATTTACATATCATATTTCGCGAATTTAGCAAGCATTCGTGCGCCGGGAAAATTGTTCGCGGCTTGGCGCTACATTATAAAGCGCTGAGAAATTTTTGCAGTACACAGGTTTGCCGAGTAACTGCGAGTGCGCGTACTTGAAGTACGCAATCGAGCAATTGCGAAAGCAAACCGCAGTAATGCGAAAATTTAGCAAGCTTTATTATTTGTCGTCGTCCACTACTTCATAATCCGCATCCACTACATTATCCCCTGCAGGACCGTTATTCGCAGCGCCTGCATCAGGACCTGCACCTGCTGCACCCATGTTCGGGTCAAAACCTGCCGCGCTTGGATCTACGCCGGCAGCCTGTGCCTGCTCGTAGAGCTTTGTTGAAATCTTGTGGAACTCTTCGGTCAGGGCTTCTGTCTTCGCCTTGATGTCATCCGGATTGTTCGCTTCCAGCGCTTTCTTCAGATCTTCTTTCGCTGCTTCAGCGGCGTTCTTTTCGTCGTCGGAAATCTTGCCTTCCAGTTCCTTCAGAGCCTTTTCTGTTTCATAGACCAGATTTTCCGCCTTGTTTCTATTTTCAATTTCTTCTTTTCTCTTCTTGTCTTCTTCTGCAAAGGCTTCTGCTTCTTTTACCTTCTGGTTGATTTCATCTTCAGAAAGGTTTGTGGAAGAAGTGATGGTGATCTTCTGTTCTTTGCCTGTTCCCAGGTCCTTTGCACTGACATTTACGATGCCGTTAGCGTCGATATCGAAAGTAACTTCGATCTGTGGAATTCCACGAGGAGCCGGTGCGATACCCGTCAGCTGGAAACGTCCCAATGTGATGTTGCCTGCTGCCATTTCTCTTTCACCCTGCATAACGTGGATGTCTACGGCTGTCTGATTGTCAGCAGCAGTGGAGAAGATCTGGCTCTTCTTTGTTGGAATTGTCGTGTTCCTTTCGATGAGCTTTGTTGCAACACCGCCCAGGGTCTCGATGGACAGGGAAAGCGGAGTAACGTCCAGCAGCAGTACATCGTGTACTTCGCCAGTCAGTACACCGGCCTGGATAGCTGCACCGATGGACACGCATTCGTCAGGGTTGATACCCTTGAACGGCTCTTTGCCTGTAACCTTCTTGACTGCGTCCTGTACTGCAGGAATTCTTGTGGAACCACCGACCAGGATGACCTTTGCCAGGTCGTTATTTGATACGCCTGCATCAGCCATGGCCTTCTTCATCGGTTCAATTGATTTATTTACCAGGTCAGCAGTCAGCTGATCGAATTTTGCTCTTGTCAGATCCATGTTCAGATGAAGCGGACCGTCAGCCGTTACTGTGATGAACGGCAGATTGATGTTTGTAGTCTGTGCGCTGGACAGCTCTTTCTTTGCTTTTTCAGCAGCTTCCTTCAGCCTCTGAAGCGCCATCTTGTCGGCTCTCAGGTCTACGCCGTTTTCTTTTGCAAAAGTGTCTGCCAGGAAGTTCATGACTGCATTGTCGAAGTCGTCGCCGCCCAGATGTGTATCACCGTTAGTAGCTAATACTTCAAATACGCCGTCGCCCAGTTCCAGGATGGATACGTCGAAAGTACCGCCGCCCAGGTCGTATACCAGAATCTTATGAGATCCTTCTTCTTTGTCAAGACCATAAGCCAGGGATGCTGCAGTCGGCTCGTTGATAATTCTCTTTACTTCCAGTCCTGCGATTTTTCCGGCGTCCTTGGTCGCCTGCTTCTGTGCGTCAGAGAAGTAAGCCGGCACTGTGATAACCGCTTCTGTTACTTTTTCGCCCAGATAAGCCTCTGCATCTGTCTTCAGCTTCGTCAGAATCATAGCAGAAATATCCTGAGGTGTATATTTCTTGCCGTCGATTTCTACGGTGTAATCTTCACCCATATGTCTTTTGATGGATGCGATAGTTCTCTCCGGATTGGTAACTGCCTGTCTCTTAGCAGTTTCTCCGACCAGTCTCTCTCCGTTCTTTGCAAAACCAACTACGGATGGAGTTGTTCTGTTACCCTCTGCGTTTGCAATAACAACTGGATCTCCACCTTCTAATACGGATACGCAGCTGTTCGTTGTTCCTAAATCTATACCTATTACCTTTGCCATTTTATTTTCCTCCTTGAAATTTCTCTTAGTTATTTACCTTCACCATAGAAGGTCTAATCACTTTTTTATTGAGCAAATACCCCTTCTGCATGACTTCTGTGACTTTGCCGCTCTCGTAGTCGGCGTTGTCTTCCGTCATGACCGCGTTATGGAAATTCGGATCAAAATCCTCTCCCAGCGCATTTATTTCTTCCAGCCCTGCCTTTTCCAGCACCCCAGTGAGCTGTTTGAAAATCATCTTCATTCCTTCGACGAAAGACTCGTCTGCCGCCTCGTGGAGCAGTGCCCTCTCGAAGTTATCTATTACATCAAGCAGCTGCGATACGAGTTTCTCATTCGCATATGCATAAATGTCACTTTTCTCTTTTTCAACTCTTCTCTTGTAGTTTTGGAAGTCTGCCATCAGCCTCAGATATTTGGAGTTCAAGGCTTCATCCTCTTCACTCTTTTCTTCGGTATCCGGTTGCTCTTCTGACTGTTCGTCTACCGTATCTTCTTCCTTAGTTTCTTCAGAGTCAGGAGTTTCATTCTTCACTTCTTCATCAAGCTCTTCGTTCACCTTTTTTTCTTCGTTATTCATTTTCCTTTTCACCGCCTTCTAACTGAAATGTACTGTTCAGATTATCTGTCAGATACTCTATGATGGATGTAATCTCATCATATCTCATTCTTGTCGGTCCAATTACACCAATCTTTCCAACTAACTTGCCATCTACATGATATGTTGCCGTAATCAGCGAGCAATCATTCATCAAATCATCGGCATTTTCATCACCGATGGTAACAATGATACCATCTTCTCTTTCGATCAGCTTCTTTGTAAAGTCTTCTTTCTTGTCTAGCAGTGAAAGGAAGCTCTTCGCTTTTTCCAGATCGTTATATTCAGGAATGTCGAAGATGTTTGTCAGACCGTCCATATATAGGTTGACATTGAGCATGTCTTCCAGGGTCTTCATAAAGTTCGGCATGATGTTCTCCGCCAGCTTGCTCATGGCTTCGATATCAGATTCGAAGTTGGAAATGATGCGGCTCTTCAGGACATCGGTAATTTTTTTGCCGTTATAATTATATGTCATATTCTTTGCTAAGATCTGAAGGCTTTCTTCTGTGTAAGGCACCCGCAGTTTGAGTGCTGTATTTGAAACCTTGCCGCTCTCGGAAACGATCATCAAAACGACCGTGTGCTCATCCACTGGCAAAAGGTTGACAAATCTCAGCGTATCCTCATTCTGCGACGGCGACATCGCAAAAGAAGTCAAATTCGTGATCTCGGAAAGAATCCTGGCTGCGTGTTTGATTGTCTCGTCAAATTCATTTACGTCTGCTCTCAGCTTCTCAGCAATCAAATTCTTCTCCACAGGAGACAGCTCATGGCGCTCCATCAGATGGTTTACGTATAGCCTGTAAGCTTTATCTGAAGGCACTCTGCCTGCTGAAGTATGCGGATGTGATAAGTATCCCATGTCCTCCAGGTCGCTCATCTCATTTCTGATGGTAGCGGGGCTGATACCCAGATCAAACTTCTTGGAAAGAGTTCTCGAACCAACAGGTTCTGCAGATCTGACGTAATCACTGATGATCGCCTGCAAAATCTTCAATTTTCTTTCTGTTAATTCCATACATCATCTCTCCTTTATTAGCACTCACTCAATTTGAGTGCTAATCACTATATATAAGATACTACTGAACCCGCTGAATGTCAACACCATTTTGGAAAATATTTTTGTGATTTTGGTGAAGGTTTCTTGCATTTAAAGTACGCAGAAGCAAAATGCGTTTTGACATTTTTCACAAATTAGTTTTTGTTTTTTTGTGAAAATCATCAAATTTTTCTTGCACTCCCCTTGCGGATATGGTACGCTTTGATAAACAAAACGTTACGAGGAGGACATTATAATATGAAGAAAAAATCAGAAGAGTTATTAGAAGCATCGCGCAAGCGCCGTACTTATAGACAGTTTTTACCCGATCCGCTTGATATGGACGTGATCAAGAACTGCGTCATGACTGCCGGAACCGCACCCAACGGCGCAGACAAACAGCCGTGGCACTTCACCATCGTCACAGATCCTGCCATGAAACAGCGCATCAGAGAAGAAGCGGAGAAAGTAGAAAAGAACTTTTATGAAAAACAGATTACGGACGAATGGCAGGCAGACCTGGACAAGCTGTCAGTCACCTGGGAAAAACCGTTCCTCACAGAAGCGCCATGTCTGATTGTCATTTTCAAGGAATATTACCGCATGCTGGAGGACGGAACGAAGGACAAGAACTACTATGTCAACGAATCCATCGGCATCTCCATCGGTTTCCTAATCAACGCCATCCGCAACGCGGGCCTGGCAAGTCTGACCTATACCCCGGCTCCACCTACGTTTCTCAGAGACCTGCTGGGACGCCCGGAGGGAGAAACACCGGTCATGGTCCTGGTCGTCGGCAAGCCTGATCCAAACTATGAACTGCCGACACTGCGAAAAAAATCATTTGAAGAGATTGCAGATATCATATAGCTCGTCCAAAACCTGCCATCCGGCGCAAAGGCCCTATTTCGAGGTGCCTAGCGCCGGATTTTTGATGGGAAAGCAGGGTTTGGGGAATGTATCGGCGTCATCGCGAGGTATAAACTGTAAAAAATAGCGTATACAGGAAGCGAATAGAGCTCTATACCAAGAAAATCGTCTCAGATGGATTGGATTTCCGCTTCTGGCACCAAAAAAACGGCGCTGAACGAGGTAAAAACCCCACTTAGCGCCGCCTGGACCTGTTATTTATCCTATATCATTCATCCCATCTTTATTTTGCAATATTTTCAATCTTCCCACCACAGCGGTTATAAACCTCTGGTAAAAAGGATGCCAGATTGGACATCTCTTGAATGGTATGCCGCAGCATTACCCAGGATACTGCCTCAAAATCAGTATCTTCCGACATTGGCACATTAAATGGAACACCCGCATCCATTCCTTTTCCAATCCAGAAGCGGCTGCGCAATTCGCATCCTCCGATGACTGGGCGGACAGTATGTAAGAAACAGTTAAAAGGCACCTTGGCATCGGGATCTTTTGCCGCTTCCTCGCCAAACATAACCAGTGAGTCTCCAAAAAACATCACCGATGCGCAAGCATAGGATTGTACCGGAGATGCCAGAATTTTATGCATATCCAGACCAAATTCCTGCGGTGCATAAAAACGAATACAGCATACTCCTGATTCTTCCAAGCTTGTCAAACCTTCTGATGGATAGTGCTCTTTGTTCCAGTTTCTGGTTGCCAGTGAAATCCCACTCTCGTCAGACATTACATAAGGATCTCTGACATAAGAGGCGATATGTGCATTGGGAAGCCACATTGCAAGACGGATGTCTTCCATCGGATGCCATGTGAACCACCAGTCGAACATCTCGGGCGTTGCATCTGGAAAAAAAGTGCGGTTGGCAACAAAGCCTGTTCCGTCTGGCATAGCACAATAACCGATCTCTACAGACTGATCTCCTGAAAGAAAAAGATTGCTCCTTTTTTCTATCGGCATTGCTAACTGCGGATTGCAAGGCTCACTGTTCAGTGCCTCTAACTGCTCGTCCGATACATCAGCCTGAGGCCTCTCGAAAATATCGGCAAAAGGCGAATCCAGCTGTTCTTTTTTTAATGTTGTTTTTGGATAGTTTCTCAAGTCCTCTTTTGTAATCCTTGGAAATTTGCTCATCATAATACCTCCTGGGTTCTTTTAGTTTTCTTCTGATACCAGTATAGACAAACTGCGCGGCAGCAGGATAGTATAGATGTAGCAAAGTTGTAAATATGGTTTACATTATGTTCATTTTTGTCAACAGAAAAGCGGATATCCAGTATCGCTCAAAAATCATATAAAGTTCCACACAGCAGATTTCCCGCAATGGTTGAGACTTCATCGGCGCTGAGCCCGGGATTTTCGAAAAACCAATATGTATATAGCCCAATGATTGCAGATGCGAACACGGCAGTGACAAGATCCTGCTTTTTCAGCTGGAGATTGTCGGAGTTAAATTTCAGTTCCATATCATTGCGGATCTGCCTGCGCCACCGGGCAATAAACTGCGGATCGCTATGTACGCCAATTAATGGTTTGATAAAATGCTCCTGACTTTTTATGTATTCCGCAGTGTCAGCAAAAATCGGAAATGGCTCCCCTTTTTTATAGTCGTACAGAGAAGTCTGGGGAAGACGTTGATTAATTTTGCGAATGCCCTCTATGATCTCATCCTCAATAGATTCAAGGACACTATATTTATCGTCAAAATATTTATAAAAAATTGTTCGGGAAATTCCGCATTGTTGACAGACCTGTTGGACAGATAGTTTCTCCATACCATATTTATCGTACAAAATAATGAACTGATGACGGATTTCCTGAATTGTATGCTTACGGTTATACGTCGTTCGTTTTGGATTGTTGTCCATAATAACCCCCTTGTGATGAATGCATAAAAGAGAAACACAAAAAATATCAGCACCGCGAGGCGGTCCAGCATGAATTCGCCGGCAGTAGTCAGAGTTTCTGCCACTTTGGCTTTTTCTTCTCTTCTGTCATTTTGCGTTCCCTTCAATTAGCCCTTGATAATACCGATAAATTCACTTCAATTATATCGTTTCTCGCATTTTCCGTCAATCTTTATTGCAGTCAAAGCATATACGACGACGCAGGCGAACGAAAATTTAAATAAGGGACGTGAACAGAAAGAGGACTGCCGCGCAGCCCTCTTTCTTCCTGTCATCCATAATATTCTCTTATCACCTGGCAGACATATTCCATCTGCGTGCGGTCATAGCGCTGGTCACATTGCAGCATCAGGTTGTGTGCTGACAGATACGCAGCATCTTCCCCCGGTTCATAATATTCTACTGGCAATATCCACTGGATCTCCGGAATGATATTGCGCTCCACCAGATGGCCATAGAGTCCGTCCCTGTCCTCTGTCAGCAAGGTTAAACCGAAGGGTACATAATGGCCGCAATCATCCAGGGGACGACTGAGAATCTCAAGTCCCTCAATTCCTGCAAGCTGCTCGTAAAGATAACAGAAATTCTCTATTCTCTTCTTCATCAGAACGTCCAAATCCGTGTTGAAGAGAATCCTCCGCGACGCCTCCGTCATGCGGCGGGGCGTCAGATCCTGATACCTGCTGGCATTGGCCGCTTTTTCAAAGCGCAGGTAAGGCGCCTTGTCCATTTCTGGATTCATCTCATACTGCATGCGCACCACGGAGATCAGCAGCTCCCGGTAGACGCTTTCGTCATAGGCTGATTCCAGGGTCTGCAGCTTTCCGCAAGTTCCGTCTTTGATGGCTAGCAGGCCGCCGTCAGTCATAGGAAACCATTTCCTGGTGCTGGCCACGATGTAGTCGCCAAATCCCATGCGCTCCCTATCCTTAGAAAACAGCGCCTGGGTGATATCCTCCATGATCAAGATATCGCGGGATGCGGCCAGTTCTTTGACAGACTGGACCACCTCGGCAGGCTGGGGCACAGAAAAATAGTGAATCAGATAGATCATGCCCACATCATCAGTGATCTTGCTCTGCAAATCTTCCAAATCAATGGTCAGGTCCTTCTGCACCCGATAGAAATCGTAGTCGATCCCCGCCCACTCCACGGCGCTGATCACCGACAGGCAGAGATAATCGGGCAGCAGAACCTTCTTGCGCCGCATCCTGTCCGCACAGTGCTTCATGGCGTAGACAGATGCCGTCCTTCAATATGTGTAGATTTTCAGGTCGTAACCGCCTCCAGAGTCAAGGCGCAGATCAAAGTCCTCTCCGGTCGGCTCTGCGCACAGCAGGCCGCCGTCCACGCTGTAAAATCCGCCGATCAGCATATCTAGTCCTCTTTCACTTCATAGACAGGGATATCATCTCTCTTCAGGAAGGCAGTCAGGCAGTGGACGGAACCGCCGCCCTTCTTGATTTCCTCAAGATCCAGCTCGATGACCTCGATGCCTTTCTTGTTCAGTAATTCCACAGTCCTCGGCGCACCCTTCGGCATGACGATCTTGCCCGGTTCCAGCGCCACGGAGTTGGCAGCAAAGTTGATCTTCTCGTCAAAGGCAGGGATTTCCACAAATTCAAAGCCCCTCTTCTCCAATTCCTCGTAAATGATATCCGGCGTAATATAAGGATAGGTCACGGCCACGTGGGTGTCCACGATGGACAGGAAGCCGTCCAGGTGATTCTGGTTTCTCGCGATGGAAAGAGTGATGATGTTCTTCACACCCATGTCCCGGAAAGTATCGCTGACCTGTTTCAGCCCTTCCGCATTGCAGCGGGAGCCGGTGCCGACGATGACCGTCTCCTTGTCAACCCAGGTAGCACAGGCGCCGTCAAAGATGCCTTTGCCGTGGACGGTTTTGACAATAGGCACGCCCAGCTCTGCAGCCTTCTGGGCGGCATACTTCACTTCCTTGTGCCTGATCTCGATGCCTGGCCTGGTGACGATGACCCCCTCCGGGGTGCCCAGAATCAGGTCGTGACAGTACATGGCATTGGGGCAGCCCGGATCCATCTCTTCCACATAGTTGACCTCGATGCCGTGATCTCTGTAAACCTGTGCCAGCTGGTCGTGCTCCCATCTGGCTTTCTCCACGTCGATGAAATCACGGAAATAGATCCTTGACGGATCGGTGATCCCTTCGATTTCTTTTCCCGGCCTGTGCATCAGCACCGAACGCAGCTTGCCGATTTCCGAGGTCACACTCCACTGATCGCCCCAGACCTTTTCCAAATCTTCTCTGAATGTATGTAATTTTTCCATCATATCCTCCTATCCTCTCGCCAAAGTCGCGCTGCAGCAGTGCACCGAACCCCAGCCCTTCAAAATTTCGTCAAAGTCCAGGCTGATGACCTCGACGCCGTTCTTCTCCAGGGCCTCCTTCGTCTTCGGATTTCCCTGAGCCTGAATGGCCACCCCCGGACGCAGTGCCACGATGTTGAGCCCCAGGGAGAACCTGGCTTCATCCTGATCCGGCGCGTCGATGATGTTGTACCCTCTGTTCATCAGATATTCCACTACGTCATACGGCACCTGTCTTGTATTGACGATGGCCTTGTCGGTATCGACAAAATTCATGATGCCGTCCAGGTGGGCATTGGTGTAAGGGATGGGCACAGTCAGAATGGTCTCCACCCCCTGCTCTCTCAGCACGTGAGCAACTTGGTTGTAACCGGCTTCGTTGGTTCTGGAGCTTCTGGCCAGAATTGCCGTCTTCCTGTCAACCCACAGACAGTCCGCACCCTCAAAGGTACCTGTGCCAGTGATGGTCTTGACGATGGGGATGTTCAAAGCCGCCAGAGCCTTTGCCATAGCCACTTCTTCACCTCTGCGCACAGGCAGAGCCGGTCTTGCGATGATGGCACCCTCCGGCGTCATGAACATCAGGTCGCGGCAGTAGACCGCATTGGGACGATCTTCCCTCTGTTCGTCGAGGAAGTAAACTTTGACGCCGTTTTCCTCATACACATCCACCAGGCGTTGATGAGCCTCTCTGAATTTGTCCGGGTCGATGCCTTCCCTGAACCTGGCTTCTTCCCAGCCGAAGTCATCGATCTCCCTGCCCGGTCTTCTGAGCAGGACGCTTTTCAGCGGCGCACACTGGGAGCTGATACCCCAGTCGCCCCAGTAATCCCTGATCTGTTCCTCAAAAGGCGTCTCGTCCCTTCGGAGATTTTTATCTTTGTTCAATTCTAAAAATGCCATTTAGTCTCACTCCTTTTATCTATCAACATAGTGAAGCCCGAAAATCTGACTCCACTATGCTTTGTGCTATGCGATATTTGCAGTTTCTTCTTCTGCCACCTGTCTTCCCCAGACCTTGGAGAGAACCATGACAGTTGCTGTCAGCAATACGATGCCCACGATGAGCACGGCCACGTTAGCTTTTGTCAATCCTGCGATGGCAAAGGTGATGATGGTAACGACGCCTACCATCAGAGCATACGGCAGCTGGGTCTTCACATGGGAAAGAAGGTCGCAGCGGGCGCCGTTGGCAGAGAGGATGGTCGTATCAGAAATCGGTGAGCAATGGTCGCCAAAGAGTCCTCCAGAAAGTACCGCAGCAATAGCCAGATGCATCGGTGCGTCCAGCGCCATGGCTGCCGGTACGGCAATGGTCATCATGATGGAGAAGGTTCCCCAGGATGAACCGGTGGAGAAGGATATGACAGCGCTGGCTGCAAAGATGATCACCGGCAGGGTCCAGGCTGGCACGTTATCCTGCAGCATGTTGACGACGAACTCCGGTCCGCCCATGGCTTTGGTCACGCTGCTCAGTACCCATGCCAGAAGCAGGGTGATAAACACGCTGGCAATACTCTCCAGACCTGCCACGTAATCCATGCAGATTCTCTTGAAAGATTTGATCTTGAAGATGACCACCAGGATGATGTTGGCTGCCGCGCCGAATACGAATCCTGCAATCAGCGCGCCTCTCAGCTGATCCCCATCCACAGATTTAAACGGAAACCCTTGCGGGCAGAGCATGAAGCAGAGGGTGCCGATCATCACCAGGAGAGGAATGACCATGACCATGGGCCTGCTGTTTTCCAGCTTGGCATCGGTGTCGATTTTGACCGCCTCAGCCACCACGCCTTCGGGAGCCACTTGTCCGCGGAGTGCTCTCATCTCCGCCTTATGCATCGGGCCGAATTCTTTTTTTGTAAAGGCTACCAGCGGCACCATCAAAAGAGACAGCAGCGCGTAGTATTGAAACGGCCATACCTTCAGCAGCATATCCCATTCTGTAGCCTCAACGCCTGCAGCTTTGAATTCCGTGCCCATGAGGCCCATGATGTAGGCGCCCCAGCCCAGGAACGGAACCAGGATGGATAACGGAGAAGCCGTGGTGTCCAGAATCCAGGCAAGCTTCTCGCGGGAAACCTTCATCTTGTCTGTCAAAGGCTGTACGATAGGGCCTGCGATGATGGGGCTTCCGATATCAGAGAAGAACACCATGATGCCTGCTGCCCAGCCGGCCATCTGCGCCTTTGCTCTGCTGTTGACAAACCTGGTCACAGAAGAAGCGAAAGCATGGGCACCTCCGGAAACCTCCAGCAGCTTTACGAAACCGCCAATAAAAATCAATAATACCAGCACCTCCGCGCAATAGGAGTCCGTCATGTTGGGAACCAGATGGTCCACCACATAGGACATCATCGCGTCAAAGGGGTTGCCTCCTGCCATGACCATGAGGCCGGCAAAGGCTCCTACGAAGAGTGCAATCGAGATGTTTTTCAGCCACATTGCGATAACGATTGTAAGAGCGATAGGAAATAATGATAGAATGCCATAGTCCATTATGTATTTCTCCTTTCTTCTACGAGTATTCCATGTGCCCCTAACAAGAGCAAAAAGTATGCCACATAGAAAAAGGCTGCCAGTCATTTCTTTGGCAGCCCTTCTTACTACGCTTTCGCCCCTATTTCAGAAGAAAGAATTTTCTTGAATTTCCCATTCCCTTTCCACTCATTATCGTTATCATTATTGATAATTTTTATCATTATCAATAATCTTTATCATTTTCGATAAGCTTTTAGGATGCGATACAGGGTGGCGATGCCGATGCCCAGACTGTCTGCCGCATTCTTTTTTCCCTTGGTATCCCATCCGTATTTGTCAAGTGCTCTCAGCACCTCGTCGATTTCCGCCTTCTTCCGGCGTTCTTTCAGGCTGTCAGCCCGCTCCCACACATGCATATCTTCTGCCACATGCACTTCTGCTTCTGCACCGGCAAGCTCTGCAGCGCCTTTGCGCTTGACCCGCTCGGGAATGCTGAAGCTGGTCAGAATCTCCTGCCCTTCCACGTTCAGCGCACATTCTATGGTGTTTTCCAGCTCTCTGATATTGCCCGGCCAATCATAATTGGTGAGAATCTTGGCAGCCTGGGGCGTCATGTCGTAGACGTTCTTGCGCAGAAGGGCAGAATATTTCTCCATAAAATGCTTGGAAATAATGAGGATGTCCTCACTGCGCTCCCGCAGAGGCGGTATGAAGATAGGAATGACGTTGAGCCTATAGTAGAGGTCGCTTCTGAACTCGTTGTTTTCAATCATCGTCTCCAGGTTGCGGTTGGTGGCGGCGATGACTCTGATGTCGATGGGGATATTCTTGTTTCCCCCGACTCGCTCGATGGTCCGCTCCTGGAGCATGCGCAGAAATTTGACCTGCAGAAAGATGGGGATGTCACCCACCTCATCAAGGAACAGCGTGCCGCCGT
>URXI01000041.1 GCA_900551775.1 uncultured Eubacterium sp.
CAATAAATTATACTCAATTTAATTAAATAAACGCTATACAGTAAAAATTGCACCTGCAGACTGGTTGAAGCACCTTTCATGCGTTTGCCGTGCTGAATCGGCTCATTTAGCATCTGCCTGGACTTGACAGAATACAACCGCCAGTATTCGTCCAAAATATATATCATCATAGTTTTAGCCGAAATCCGTTGACCCCAGGCAAAAATCGGCTATAATATAATTAGCAATTATTTTAACCGAGGTGAATGTCTATGATGTATATTAAAAGAGCCCTGGAGGACACCTTTCTCCGTCTATCAAAAGAATTTCCTGCCCTTCTGCTGACTGGTCCAAGACAGGCTGGCAAAACCACAATGCTGCAAAAACTCGCAGAAGAAGAAAATATCGGACGAGAGTACGTCACTTTGGACGACTTGACAGAACGCCAGATGGCAAAAGAAGATCCGAAGATGTTCCTGCAAATCCACAAACCACCTCTATTCATTGATGAGGTACAGTATGCGCCGGAGCTGTTCCCCTACATCAAGATTCACATCGACCGGCACCATCATGCCGGTGATTTCTGGCTCACGGGATCGCAGATTTTCAAACTGATGGAAGGGGTACAGGAGTCTTTGGCCGGACGAATCTGTCTTCTCCACATGTCACCTCTGTCTCAAGCCGAAATCTGCGGGACAGCAACTCGTCCCTTTACCTTGGACTTAGAACAGCTGCAGGGCCGTGCAGCCGAAAGAGATGTTATCGATACGCCTGCAATCTATGCACGCATATTCCAGGGCGGCATGCCAGCCCTCATTAGCGGCCAGTACAAAGATCACCGTGCAGGATATTCCAGTTACATCAGCACTTACATCGACAGAGACGTAAAAGAAATCTCCGGCACCATCGACTCCTTGCGTTTTATGGATTTTATCACCGCTGCAGCTTCCCTCTGCGGACAAATGCTCAATTACAAGACCATTGCCGATGCCGCGGGGATCAGTCCGATGGCTGCAAAGGCCTGGCTGGACATTCTGGAACGGCTGGGCATCATCTTCTATCTCCATCCCTACTCCAATCATATGCTGAAACGCATAGTGACAAAGCCAAAACTCTACTTTTATGACTGCGGCCTGGTCGCCTATCTGACCAAGTGGAGTGACAGCGCTACGCTGATGAACGGCGCCATGAGTGGTGCCATCCTTGAGAATTTTGCAGTATCAGAAATCATCAAAAGCTATCAGAACTGCGGCCGCGAGCCATTTGTCTACTATTACAGAGACAAAGATACGAAAGAGATCGATATTTTGATGGAGGACAGCGGCAGGCTTTATCCCATGGAGATCAAAAAAAGCGCTATGCCGCAAAAGCAGCTGACCCGCGTGTTCCGGGTTATCGACAAAGCGACCCTGGAGCGGGGAACAGGTGCAGTTCTATGCACTACGGATAAACTCTCTGCCTTCGACCGCCAAAACCTGATCGTACCAGTTTGGGCAATCTAAGACAAACAAAACAAGCCCGCGCATACGCGCCGGCCCGTTCTATAGAGAAATGACTTTATTTTCTTGCAGCTTTTCCGATTGCAAGGCCTTTTGCATAAGCCTCTTCGTTCAGTGGAAGCAGCTGCGGTTTTTTCTTTCCGATTTTGTTTCTGATGCCCTCTAAGATGACGTCTTCTGAAACGACTTCGGTATATCCGATGTATGCACCGAGCATGATGATGTTCAGCACCTTCGGATTCCCCATTTCCAGAGCCATCTCTGTTACAGGAACTTCTACAACCGTGATGTCATCTCTATCGATCTCTGATTTTACGATGGAGCTGTTGATGAACAGGGTTCCGCCCGCTTTCAGTTTTGGAAGGAATTTGTGCAGGGAAGGGTCGTTCATGACGATCATGTCTTCCATGGCTTCCATAACTGGCGCACCGATTTCGTCGTCAGAAATGACGACATAGCAGTTCGCTGTTCCTCCACGCATCTCAGCGCCGTAGGATGGGAAATAAGTAACGTGTTTATCTGTTGATTCACAGGTTGCTGTTGCCAAAAGAGTTCCCAGCATCATGACACCCTGTCCGCCGAATCCGGCAACAAGTAAATTTCTTTCCATGATTATTCCTCCTTCGCCTTATCTCTGAATACGCCCAGAGGGAATTCCTTCAGCATATCCGTTTCTAAGAAGTCAAGGGCCTTTGCTTCGTTGAGACCCCAGTTTGTCGGACAGGAAGTGACGATCTCTACCATGGAGAAGCCCTTTCCTTCCATCTGATACTGGAATGCCTTCTTGATGGCAGCTTTGGTCTTGCGAACGTTGCCCGGCGTGTTGCAGGAAGTTCTCTCAAGATAGTAAGGCGCTGTCAGCTGGTTCAGCACTTCGCACATGTGGATCGGATAACCGTGTTCCTTCGGATCTCTGCCCTTTGGCGCAGTGGTAGCCTTCATGCCGATCAAAGTCGTCGGCGCCATCTGTCCGCCAGTCATGCCGTAAATTCCGTTGTTGACGAAAATAACAGTAAAGTTTTCACCTCTGTTTGCAGCAGAAACGGTTTCACCTAAACCGATGGAGGCAAGGTCGCCGTCTCCCTGATATGTATAAACCAGTGATTCCGGGCTGGTTCTCTTGAGACCTGTCGCTACTGCACAAGCTCTTCCGTGTGCAGAGATGTTCAAATCGTGGCTTACATATAACTGTCCCAGTCCACAGCAGCCTACGCCTTCGCAGCGGACTAATTTGTCCAACATGCCTAATTCTTCAGAAACTTCACCAATCAGTTTATGAATGGTTCCGTGCATGCAGCCAGGGCAGAAACCAGATACTGCATCTGGCTTGATACCAATGGTTCTCTTATATACCTTTTCCATTATAATACCTCCTTTGCCAGTTCACGAGCTGCTCTCATGACTCTTTCCTTTGTCATGAGTTCTCCGCCTGAACGCAGACATTCTTTGATCGGACATCTTCCGTGAACAGCGTGATCGATATCCCATACCATCTGTGCCGGGATGGACATTTCTACATCCAGAATGCCCTTTACTCTGTCAAAGTCAAGGTTCTCAAAGGATTTGTAAGGGAACGGATGAATTGCGATCGGTCTGATCATGCCGGCTTTGATGCCTTCTGCTCTCAGCTCTTTTACGGCAACTTTTGCAATACGTCCAGAGATTCCGTATGCAGTCAGTACGATTTCTGCATCGTCCATCATGATTTCTTCCACTCTGACGTCTTTGTCTACCCATGATTTGTATAATTCTGCTGCCGCCATGTTGACAGGCTCAAAGCTGCCGCCAACGCCGCCTGGAAGGATTCTGACCTGTTCCTCAGGCTTATGTCCGACTGCAGATACACTGCGGCGGGCTTCCTTCATAGCAGCAACTTCTTCTGCTGTTTTCATAGGAGGGAGTTCAACTGGCTCCATCATCGTGCCCATGACGCCGTCAGTCAAAACCAATACAGGGTTGTTGTCTCTTTCTGCCAGGTCAAATGCTTCATAAGTCATATCAACCGCTTCCTGTACGGTGGACGGGGAAAGGACGATCATCTCAAAACCGCCGTTGCCGGAGGCTTTTGTCGCCTGCAGGTAGTCCTGCTGTGCCGGCTGGATTGCACCGATGCCAGGGCCGCCTCTGCCTACGTTTACATAGACGATTGGTAAACGTGCCGCTGCACAATAGGATACGCCTTCGCTATAAAGGCTGATGCCTGTACTTGAGGAAGAACTCATGGATCTTGTTCCTGTCTGTACTGCGCCATAAAGCATATTTACGGATGCAACTTCACTCTCGCCCTGTACGAAAACGCCGTCTACTTCCGGCATTCTTCTTGCAAAATATTCCGGAATTTCGTTCTGTGGTGTAATCGGGTAGCCGGCGAAGAACCTGCAACCTGCTCTAACAGCTGCTTCTGCAATCGCTTCGCAGCCTTTCATAAATACTCTTGCCATTTTCTAAACCTCCCTATAAACCTCAATTGCTGCGTCCGGACATACGACACCGCATGAAGCGCAGCCGATACAATCATCTGGATTTGCTGCAACGACATACTGATAACCTTTTGAATTCACTTTGTCGCCAATTGCGAGCACGTTTTTAGGGCAGAATTTGACGCAATAGCCACAGCTCTTGCAGCTCTCTGCTCTAATTTCTACTTTTCCTTTTGCCATTTTTGATTACCTCCTAATGGTTCTCGGCTCAATTTCTTTAAAAATCGCCGTTAGTTAAATAAGAAATTGAGTTTCTATTCAATAACCCTCTGTTTTGTTGCGGGTTTGTTGATAAATTTACTGGTTCCACTCATATGTAAGATATAATTTGATCGGAAGCAGTGGAATCCTCACTTTGCCCTCGATGTCCGGGCAGATTTCTTCTCTTGCACACATATAGTCCACTTTGAAATATTCGTCGATCAGGTCTCTGACCTTCTCGTTGCCGCTGATCGCCTCTTCTGCCGTGGTGGTCAGGCCTACATTTGGGTTGCTCATGATGGAGACGTTGGCAAGGTCGATGTGGGCCATGCCCAAAACGCGTGCCATTGTTCCGTCGATGGCTACCAGATCCTTGGACCAAGGCCTGTAGGCATTGATGACGAAAAAGTTCTGGGTAAACTCTCTGTTCAGCAGCGGTGCAAAGCCGCCGATCAGTCTGGCGCCCAGGTGGTCTCCGCCTACGTCGATGACGACGATGACATTCTCGTCCATCAAGTGCTCTCTGACGCCGCCTACGATGGTAGGTGCGTCAAAAAACTGCTCTTCGTAGTGGAAGTGCGCGCCGGCTTGCTGCAGCTTTTCCTTCACGTCTCTGGATCTGAACAATGGCTTGGTCTGATCCACGTCAAAAAAGTGCACCGGCTTGTCGCTGAGCTGCGCCAGGTTGATTGCAAAGTTGATAGCAATCTCACTCTTGCCGCTGCCGGCCTCTCCGACAAAGACGAAGTTCTTTTTATTTTTCAGAAGTTCTGTTAATATCTGTTTCATCAAAATCCCTCACTCTGTATTGCCTCTTTACACTTCCCATTGTAACCAATTCGACGGGTAATGTCAAATTATTTTTCAGATTTTATAACTTTTTGTTTGGTAGTTAGAATTTTCTTGATTTTTCTTTGGTTATAATGTAAAATATTAACATATTTAGAATTATTTAGAATTATAGGAGAATGAATATGGATCACTTAATCGCCGCATTAGATGTGGAAATTGCACGAGAAAAGAAACTCGCCACCCTTTGTGAAGAATTCCTGGCCTCCGCACCAAAAGGATTTTTGACCGTAAGACAGAGAGCCTGCGGCCTTTCCTATTACTGGACCTTTGCGGACAGCCAGTCTTCAGACTTTGAAAAAAAGCAGAAGCAGATCAACATTACAAATAATCCCGATCTTATCCTAAAGCTGACCGAGAAGAAAATCAAGGCTCGAACCCTGAAGGAGGTCAACAAGAATCTTCCCAGCCTGGAACAGGCCCGCAACGTTTATCATCCTGTACATTCCAGCAAAATCGTCAAGGAATGTCCTCCAAAATACCAGGACGTTCTTTCTCTGCGAAAAACACGACAATTGGAAGCACGTCTTGCTGCCCCATACGAAAAATGCCCATACGACCCGGACCTGCATGTACACGAAACGGATTACGGTGAACTTGTCCGCTCAAAGTCAGAGCAGCTTTTAGGCAACACGTTGTTTTCGTACGGCATCCCTTTTCACTACGAGGAAGCTTTCAAATGTTTCGGCAATATCGTTCTGTATCCAGATTTCCGCATTCTTCTCCCTAACGGGGAATGGAAGCTTTGGGAACACTGGGGCCTTCTGTCAAAGAAAAAATACTGTGACGATTGTGCGAGAAAACTAAACTTGTTCCAGCAAAGCGGCCTTACTATCGGAAACAATTTGATTCTGACCATGGACGACAACAAAGGCGATTTCAGCAGCCGCATCATCAACCAGACCATCGTTGATCAAATACTGCCTCTGCTCCAGGGGGTCAAAGTTGATCGGAATAAAATTATCGCCGGCATCAGACAGCCTTATCTCAAGTAAAAGTTGCGCGCCATGTCAGCCTCAAATCCGCGCCGCCACTTGCGCGCCTAACGGGCTAGGCGCCATGTTCTTTCAGAATCCAGGTCATGACTTGCGCGAATTGTTGAATTTGCCCTTCGAAACGCCATGTTTCCCAGCTTTTCCAAAATCAGCTTGCGCGCTATATTCCATTAACTGGGAATAAGCTGCTTTTTACTTTGTTTTGCAAAGGGAGTCCCGCAAGTCACTCAGCGAAATTTAATAAAACATGGCGGAAAACTCTTCAAAACATCCGATTCGCGCAAGTCGACTCGGATGTTGCAGGCAGACATGGCGGGCGCCCTGCTACAACCCCTGCTATGCTAGTAGTGATGCTGCCCCCGAAATGCTGCCCCGATGTGGTCATATAGGATGGCAGGGATTTTCTACAGCATTGTTGAAATCAGTCATCGCCTCATTTGAAAAAGTAAATGCATTAGAACAAACAGAAACCATCCTTAGGGCCGTCATTTGGCAGTCTTTTCACTTGCAAAAAGAAAAGACACGTCCCATGAAGTGTCTTTTCTCTTTGCATTTATTTAATTTATCTGCGGAAAACTCACAGGGCGGAAACCCACGGCATCAGCCATACGATGACAGGGGCGGCGATAATTGCCGGAATATAGTTTGCAATTTTGATATCGGTCACTCCCATCATATTGGTTCCAAGCGGTATCGTCAAAAGCGCGCCAACACAGGAGAATGCACCGATCATTTCGTCAGACAGCAGCGGGGACAATACGCCGGAGAACAAGGCCAGAACCCCTTGATATGCAAATATCACGACAGTCGAAAACATGACGCCGATTCCAAGGGTCGAGGCGAGCATCATGGATACGCATAAATCTATGATCGCCTTGGTGTACAGCATAGCGTTATCTCCTATCCCGGCGTTGAGAGAAGCCATAATGGTATAGGCTCCCGTGCAGGATAGAATGGTGTATGTAACGAAACCTTTGGCAAAGGTGCTGCCCTCTTCTTTGACAAGCTTTTTCTCCAACATAAGACCCAGGGCGTTAATCCTGGCGTCGATATCAATAGCTGTTCCAATGAGCGTGCCGATGATGACGGAAGACAGCAGTAAGATGGTTCCAACCTCTCCTGTCAAACCAGTGATGCCCATATAAACCACGCAAAGTCCGATGCCGATCATGATCGCATCGGAGATTTTTTTGCTTATTCCCTTTTTCAGCAGTAAGCCGATGAAACTGCCTGTAATAATTGAAACAGCATCTACTAATAATCCAGCCAAAATGTTCTCCTTCTATTTTAAGTGTCGTTGACTTCTCTATGAAAGTAGTGTACCATCGAAATATCAATATGTAAAATTAATAGATTTTATTTACCGATAAAAATTTTTAAATCAAAGAGGCATGGATACTATGGAAATTCGAAATATCGTGACCTTTCTGAAGGTTGCTGAGCTGCAAAGCTTTACCAATGCGGCCAGACAACTGGGATACTCTCAGGCAGCTGTAACCATTCAGATCAAGCAGTTAGAACAAGAATTGGGCACGCAATTGTTCAATCGGATCGGAAAGCACGTCGATCTTACCGAAAGCGGCGAACAGTTTATCCCCTACGCAACAAAGGTCATCAAAGCGGCTGATGACGCTAAGGCCTTCACCCATCACAGCATCGAGCCGGAGGGGGAACTGCGCCTTCTTTCCATCTCTTCTCTTTCTACAGGCGTCCTCACGCCGGTTTTGATGGAATTTAAAGAGCTTTGTCCCAGGGTAAAGACAAGCCTGCAGATATCAGATTATATGAGCGACCTCTTGAATATGGTGAGAAAAAATGACGTCGATTTGCTTTACTTTATCGACAAGAGAATTGATGTTCCTGAATGGGTAAAAGTGGCAGAGCGGCCCGAGCCGATTGTATTCGTCGCCAGCGTGAAAAATCCCCTTGTTTTCGCCGGCAAGGTGACAATCGAGAGAATCATTCAGGAACCCTTTATCCAGACCACGCAAAGTTCCAGTTATACCTATGACTTAGAGCAGCTATTGAAAAAAAGCGACGCTGGCACGCATGCTTATCTGAAGGACAGCTATGAGCTCGAACCTCTTCTTGCCGAGCAATATGCAAACCTCCACCCCTTTCTGCAAACCGGGTCAACAGAGGTCATCATAAAATTACTGCGGGCTAATGCCGGCGTATCCTTCTTACCCCAATATGTAATTCAGGAATATGTCGATGCCGGCGAACTAGCCATCATCGATACGGACTATCCGGCACCCTATATCTGGTCCCAGCTGGTGCATCATAAGAATAAATGGATCACCCCTCAGATGAAAATTTTTATAGATCTGATGCAAAAGCATCTGGGCTGATCCCCTCACATTTCCAGAAAACGCTGGAGGATCTTCTTTGCATCGGCAGCGTGAGCCGGATTTTTCAGCAAAATCTCCGGATGCCACTGCAGGCCGACGATAGGCAGGCTCTCGTGGACAGCCGCCTCGATGATACAGTCAGAAGGAGTCTCCGTAATGGCACCTTCCTGGCAGAGACGGAGAAAATGAACTTGCTCTTCCTCCGTGACCTGCGGGCTGAACCAGACCTGGGCGATCTTCAGACAAGAAGGCACCGCTCTGACGGCCTGATAATGGATGGAATTTGTACAAAGGCGCTCCCCGTACAAGTGGTAAAGCAATGTGTCTGGAACACAGGCAGTATCGTGATACTTCTCCTGAATATGCTCTCCCTTGTGGTGGTCTTTGTGATGCAATTCCTGGTACAGGCTGCCGCCGAAGAAGACATTGATCATCTGAAAACCGCGGCATATGCCCAGGACGGGTTTTGCGGCAGCTGCAGCTTTCTGCAGGATTTCCGTCTGGCAGGCATCCAGATGGTCGTCCAAGATATCGCAGCCCACGTTTTCTTCTCCCCAGAGCCTGGCATTGATGCCTGTCCAGCTGCCCGGCAGCAATACTGCATCGCATTTGTCAAAATCCGCAGGATTATAAGAGATAAAGGCTTTTGCGCCTAATTCCGCAATTGCTTCAGCGCACCCTTGCGAGAAATGATACTGATCCTGTTCTCCCGCAATCATAATTGTTCTTTCCATTGGTGTATCTCCTTCCTTTTCAGTTTGTATTCTATTATATCTTTCCTTCTTTTTCAATAGCCAATGCCTATCCCATATATTTTTCCATCATTCCCCAACCAGTTATATGCGGTCAAAGTCTTTTTCGCACTATAATCAAGCAGCTTTGACAATCTGCCGTTGGACTGCGCCACCTGTCCGTTCTTTGACGCCCCTGTAAATGCGCCGCCCACATAGCAGAACATTTCCTAGCGGTCTTCAAAGTCGCCATTCCCTATCATTGACTCCTATGTCACCATTGACATGTGGCAGCCCTACAAAGATGAATGATGATATCCAGCTTGACAACGCCAAAGTATACAACCACAGATTTGGCATGGTCCTTAATCGCAGAGATATTTTTAATATGATTATGGAAACTTTCCCGGTTCTTAAACCGGCATACGGATTGAAGGAAGAATACCGCAAATTCAAAGGGAACATTTTCAGCTGTCATTTCAGCCTCAAATGCTCCCTTTTTTAATTCAGCACCCACACGATAGTTTAGGTTGGCTATTTTGTTAACGGAACAACTGTCCGCTGATTACCAGTTTCTGAATTTCATTTGTGCCTTCGTAAATCTGAGTAATCTTAGCATCTCGCATCATTCTTTCAACATGGTATTCCTTCATATATCCGTTTCCGCCAAGCATCTGCACTGCTTCGGTTGTGACTTCCATTGCCACATTGGTACATGTCATCTTTGCCATGGCAGCAGGCACTGTATAAGACTTTCCATTATCCTTCATCCACGCTGCTCTGTAAACCATCATTCTGGCAGATTCAATCTTTGTCTGGAGTTAAATGCAAGGTACTGTTGCTTTGCAATAGGCTTTCCGAACTGGGCTCTTTCCATCATATAGCTGCGAGCAATCTCAAAAGCACCTTCTGCTATTCCAAGCCCCTGTGCAGCTACCCCGATTCGGCCTCCGTCTAAGGTTTTCATAGCCAGCTTAAAGCCTTCGCCTGGTTTTGCAATCATCTGTTCCTCTGGAATTTCAACGTTTTCCAGATGAAGCTCTGAAACAGGTGACGTACGGATGCCCATCTTGTTCTCGATCCTTCCTACACTAAATCCCGCTGTATCTTTCTCTACTACAAATGCGCACATTCCCTTAGTTCCTAAAGCCGGATCTGTCAGTGCATAGATTACAGTAAAATCCGCAAAGGGACCGTTGGTGTTAAAGCATTTGGAACCGTTGATTATGTATTTGTCACCTTTCTTCACCGCAACAGTAGTCTGTCCTGCAGCATCAGATCCAGCACTGTGTTCAGTAAGACCGAAAGAACCAGCTTTTTCTCCGTAAGTGATGGGAGCAAGGAATTTCTTTTTGATATCATCTGATGCGGAGGAGTTCATAATGCTGCCTCCGTAAAGTGACGTGTTAACCGAATAGGAAATACCAAATGCGCCGTCAACCTTTGAAATCTCTTCAACACTAAGGACGTAGTCCATGTAGCTGCCGCCGGAGCCGCCGTATTCTTCAGGGTAAGGTAGACCGTATGCGCCTGTTTTACCGAATTCCTTAAAAAGATCCATAGGAAAAACCGATGTTTCATCTCTTTCTATAATGCCCGGCAGAAGTTTGTTCTGAGCAAACTCACGGGCAGTCTTCTGAAGCAGTAATTGTTCTTGTGTTAATTCAAAATTCATAATATCCTCCTTATTTCTTATGTTCAGGTATATAATTAACGACTATAATCCCAACACACACCAGTAAAAGTGCTATAATATTGGTAATCTTAAACACATCTTCCCCTAATGTAATGGCAGAGAGCATCACTCCAAAAATAGGAATCGTAAGACCAAATACCGTAACCTTGCTTACCGGATTGTATTTGAGAAGGGTAGCCCACAAATAGAAAGAAACAGTGGTAAGCACAGAAAGGTAAAAAAGCAGCAGAACGGCTTGACCGCTAAAGGTTCCTAATCTTCCTCCCATCAGCAATCCAGCTATAATCAGCAGAGAAGAACCGAAAATAAGCTGATATGCCGAGAGTGCTCCCGGGCTTTCCTTGTCGGAAAATATTTTGAGAGTCACTGAGCCAACGCCGTAAGCGGCCGTACACACTACTATCAGACCTTCGCCAATAATGCTGAAGTCTCCAAACAAATTGCCATCTTTCATGTTTACAACGATGATTCCAATAAAGCCTATGGTACACCCCACTATTTTTCTCCCGTTTATTTTTTCTCCTTTTATCAGGAAATGGGCTGCAATGATAGAAAAGAAAGTATTAGCACCATTGATAACGGAAGCCTTTGCTCCAGAAGTAAGGGACAACCCTATGTAAAAGAAAAAATACTGCAGAGCCGTCTGAATAAGCCCCTGAATGCAAATAGCCGGTATGGAACTTTTTTTAATAGTTACAATTCGTTTTTCAATAATGCTGGCCAGAATTAACGTCATTATACCTGCCAGCATAAATCTGCATCCGGCATATAAAACTTTGCTGCCGGCTGTTTCTATATTCATCAAAGCAAACCCTATTTTTATAGCCGGGAAAGCACTTCCCCACAATGCGCAGGTAAAAAGTGCCAGTACAGCTACAACCAGAGGTTTTGTAAAAAAATTATTCTTCATATTCTAGTATATCCATATCTTTTGCCATGAAATGCAAATAATGTTACCTACCATTAAATCAAAAGGAATCCTTCTGGGAACGGATCCTTGGGATCCAAAATCCATGTGGCAAAACCACAGATAGCCGCGTTTCCAGATACAATGGGTTTGATCGCCTGGACACCGTTCACATCACATACTTCAGCAACCGTACATTCAAATAAAGAACCAATGATGCTTTCATGTACAAAACTTTCTCCGACACCTAACTTTCCTTCTGCACATAACAGCGCAGCTTTCGCCGATGTTCCGGTTCCGCATGGTGAGCGGTCTACTACCTTTGGAAGTGCGATAACGCAATTTTGAATGTCTGCTTTTTCATTCTTTGGCGGTCCATAGAATTCCACATGAGTTACCTTATTTACAAAATCCAGCTCAGGATGCTTGATTGTCAGCTGTTCATTACAGCGTGCACCAATGATATTAGCCGCCGTGATAAAGGCGTCTGCATTGCAGGGTTCAATTGGAATCCCAACTGATTCTGCTGGTAAAATGGCATATACATTGCCGCCCCACGAAACATCCAGCTTCAGATCTCCGTACTCCTCAGTCTTAACTACTACATCACGCAGTAAAGGCATAGCCGGCGCATTCAGGAAGGAAACCTTTGTAACGCTTCCATCCTTGACCTCTGCCGTAACTTCCACTACACCAGCCGGCGTATCAATTTTGATTGTTGTAATTGGCTCTTTTGCTTCAATAAGACCGCCTTCTATTAAGGCTACCGTTGCACCAATGGTGTCGTGTCCGCACATTGGAAGCCAATCGCTTGCTTCAAAATAAATGATTCCAATGTCGCACCCTGGGGTGCATGGTTCTGTGAATATTGTTGCAGACATATCGGAGTTTCCTCTTGGTTCCCAGCAGACAAAAGTTCTGAAAGAATCATAATTTTCCTTCAGATACAGAAACTTTTCTTCCATCGTCTTTCCAGGTATAGGGGGAAGTCCGCTTACAACGTTTCGAGTGCACATGCCCAGTGTATGTGTCTCAATAGTTCTGATTGTTTTCTTTGCTCTCATTTCTTTTACCTCTTTGCTTAATATACCCTTGTTCTTTAGAAATAGCACCCTCCATTGATATGAAGAACCTGCCCTGTAAGCTGCAGACTCATATCTGATGACAGATACAGACATGCATTTGCAATATCAATTGGCTCACCTATTCTTCTCAATGCAGATCCATCCAGATATACATCTCTCCTTTCAACAATTCTGTCGTGTACAAGGGCGGTATCTGTAATTCCCGGTGCAATCATATTGCATCTGATATTTTGGGGACCAAGTTCCAGTGCAGCAGTGCGATACATTCCTACAACACCAGCTTTAGCCATAGAGTATGGCGCATAGTTAATGCAGCCTGTAAATGCGTCTGAAGATGTAATCGCCACCATAGATCCCCCTCCTTGTTCAATCAGATAAGGAGCCACCGCTTTTGTCACGTACCATACTCCCAGCATGTTTACGTCAATGGCACGTTTCAAAACACCTTCGTCACCCTCCAAAAATGGAGTCGGCTCAAACAATCCTGCACAGCATACCAGACCATCCAGCTTTCCTAGGTACTCCACGCTTTTTTTAACAAAGTCTTCAACCTGCTCCTTATTGGCAACATCAGCAAGACCGTAGTAAACCTTTCTTCCCAGTTTCTTTACTTCCTCTCCAACTTTCTCAAGGGCGGTTTGGTTTTTTCCTGTCAGAAGCGCCAAATCAGCGCCTTCCTTTGCAAAGAGCAGCGCAGTTTCTCTGCCGATTCCGGTAGCTGCTCCAGTAATTAATATTACTTTATCCTTAAGTAACATATTAAATCCTCCTATAAACTTCCTTCCTGCTTAATAGCAATTCTTAACAATACCTCTCAATTATTTGCAGCTTCCAATTCTGCTCCATCCACCGACGACAGTATAATTACAAATCCAACAATACAGCAGATAAATCCTGTTATCAAAAGCCTATGGGCTCCCCATGCATCGATAATCATACCTCCTGTAAGGCTGGTAATCAATGCGCTGAGTGTGATAACTATCACATAGAGGGATTGTCCGCGAACTGCTTCTTTGTAATCCATTATTTCGTCAATGTATTGGACAATTGATGCAAGGAACAAAGAATGACAGAATGGGTGTGCTATCAGCGAAAGCATTATACCCGTTTTCGATACTGCAAGCACCATGAGCAATCCCCTGACGATGTACATAAAAGACGAAAATTTCAAAATTGTCTTCGAACCAAAGTACTTTCTAAACTTGGAATAGTTCAGCAGTACAACGGTTTCTATCAATGGCATAATAAAAAAGTAAACGCTTAGTGACCTTGCACCTCCACCTGTAGATTGGAAAATCTGAAGCATGAAATTGTTTATCATCTGTTGATGGTAGAACATAATCAAGATGCCCAGACACATTATCAAAAATATTTTGTGACGGGAAATAAATTCCTTCATGGTAATATCCCTGTCTTCATCGGCTTGGTTTTCATCTGCCTTCACCCTTTTGGAATAATCCGAGTTCATCAAAACGTTGGCTATGACGAAAATCAACATTATGATTTCTCCACAGATTACCAAAATGCTGACGCCCTTTTTTGCAATCATACTCCCCATCAAATATGAGGTTACCGCTGAGCATAGCGAACCGACTCCTCGGCAGATTCCATATTCCACCTCCAGTTTTCTCCTGGCCAGTATACCACTCATTGCATTTAGCTGCGATTGATGTGCAAGGTGTATACCTGTTACAGCAGTATATGTGACAAACAAGATCGCAGATTTCCCCTTCTGAAGAAAAATCAGTATTTCTATTCCCATAATAACAACTGCAAAAAAAATGACAATATCAAATAAGTTCACTTTCTTTGAACGGTCGGCTATGTCCGCTGCTCCAATTTGAATTATAGCGGATAGCAAATTTGCTGCGGCGATAATGATTCCTATAAGTGTATTTGAATAACCATGTGCCTGAAGAAAAACAGAGCCATAACCGATAAGAATGCAATCCATCGCCCAAAAAGCACCAAAGGCAGCGGAATACTGTAATGTGGTTTTAATATTTTTCATCACTTCACTTAAGAAAACACCATACCTGCGTGTGCCCACAGATGGGCTCACGCAGATATGATAAATACCGATTGTTTTACAGTCCGGTCTGAATAGTTCTTTCGATGATGTTATTCTGAACCTCTTCACTTAAATCTACGAAATAAGCCGAGTATCCTGCAACACGAACCAGAATATTTCTGTAGCTGTCCGGATCCTTTTGTGCGGCTCTCAATGTTTCATCATCAAATACGTTAATCTGAATGTGATATCCGTTCTGATTGAAGTGAGCACGGAATACAGTTTCGATGATGTCAAGTCCCTTTTCACCGGCAACAACTGCAGGGTCAAACCTCTGATTTAACAAAAGTCCGCTCTGTGGAACGAGTTCGTCACAACAAGCCAATGAGTTCACAACTGCAGTTGGACCGTGTGTATCCATACCTACAGACGGCGATACATTATCAGCAAGGGGCGTGAAAGCTAGTCTGCCGTTTGGAGTTGCTCCAACCCACTTACCCATTTCTACATTGTACGCCTGTGTTGCAACCAATACTGTGAACGGTCCGCCTTGTGCGTCGTGATATTGTTTCATACAAGTATCCAATGTATCTATTACCCAGTATGAATATTCGTCCACTTCTTCAACATCGTTGCCGAACTTTGGAGCCTTGTTAAGCAGCATCTGCCTCTTCTCTTCTGCACCTTCAAAGTTTGTGTCAAGGAGATGAATCAGTTCATCCATGGACATGGTTTTATCTCTGAATACGCACTTATCTATGGCTTCCAGAGAATCTACCATATCTGCAAATCCAGCCATTGCTATTGCAGAGTAGTGGTGATCCGATCCCTTATTTTGAAGAAGCTTACCCTTTTCCAAGCATCCCACCGAGAAGCAGGATCCGAGAACTGTAGGGAAGGTATATGCATGTGCGGCAAGTGTTCTGTTATACATGGATACGAAACGTTCCATAAAGAATTCCAGTTGTTCCGTAAATGCTGCCTTTACATCCTCTATATCGGTCCAGTCTCTCGGATCGCCGGTCTTCGGACCTATCTGCATGTTGATCTCAGGGCTGAAACCATTATGCAGTGTCAGATCTAAAATTTTGATTGGGTTGAAATACCCCGGATTACTTTGGAAGTCTGTCTTTCCAAGTACGTGGGGCTCGATACATCCACAAATACCCCAGTTACGTGCTTCCTTCAATGTGAATCCTAAGCTCAGAAGATATGTAATCGCAGTGGTATCATTGTAGAATGCCGGATGTCCACCGTTATCTCTTGCAACTTCAATTGCCAGACGGAAAGTTTCTTCATCGATATTCGGATGATAACGGAAAGTAATGCAAGGCTCGTCTGTCTGCAGATCTCTCATTGCTCTTAAGAAAATCCTTGTAACTTCATTACATGCATCCTTGCCGTTTTCCTTTACTCCACCTAAGATGATGTGCATCCAGAGCGGGTTACCGGGATCAGCTACGGATTCCTTGTAACAACGTGCATTCCACATTTCTGCTACTTTCAGCTTGAGTTCATGAATGACGTCCTTGAAATACTGCTCAGAATGATCATCCTTTTCCTTCTGCCAGAATGCATACATGTACTGGTCAAATCTGCCAAGGCAGTGATCACCGCCAGCTGCTTCCAGAGATTGAGCAAGGTGGTTAATCCATACAAACTGTGCTGCTTCCAGGAATGTACGAGGCGGATTTTCCGGAACATATCTGCAGTTGTCTGCCATTGTAAGCAGTTCTGCCTTTCTCTTTTCATCCGCGCACTCTGCTGCCTGCTTTTCAGCTAAATCCGCATACCTGTGTGAGAATGCGATAACTGCTTCCATAACGATTATCATGGATTCCCAGGCAATTCTCTTTTCAAAATCAGCCACATCATTGACTCTAAGCTCTTCAAGATTCTTTTTGCACTGATCAATGTAGTAGCGATATCCCCTCTTGATTAGATTATCATAATCAGGAGAATGATTCATGGTTGACTGCTGTGAAATACCGTGAGTCATAAGACCCAGTTCCAGCATAGGTCTCATATTGTCGTCTAAAAGACTGTCCATAAAATCGCCGGTTGTCTGATCTTTCCAAATCTCAACGATATCTCTGAGCTCTTTTTTCTCTTCTTCACTTCTGAATTGGAAATGGTCGGAAGGTCTCTTATCTAAGGTGGCAAAGTCGTCGCGAAGCCACTTTGTTGATTCTGGGAACATAACAACCGATTCCCACTGACCTCCCTGATGTCCTGCCAACCAGGAATCTTCATCAATAAAGATTTCTCTCTCCTGCAGGTAGTGGCGGAATGCCTTAGCCCTTCTTAAAATGTAATTGTCCATAGATGGACGACTGTAATACTCTGTAAACAGTCTTGCTCTGTTAAGATCAATGGTGGGCTGAGTGTTTCTCACCTTATTACTTAATCTTTGAATTCTTTCCGATAACATTTTTTACTCCTTTCGCTTCCTTTATATGTTTATATGGTATTATCTCATATACATTACAAGACAACTTCCCTTGCATTTTTCTTTGTATAGAAACATTCTTTTCCACACGGTTTTAATACTTTATTGGCAATTTTAACCCGCTCTCTGATAAACTCATCTTCGGGAGGGTTAACTTCTTCTAATTCGTACTTCCTTCCAAGGGCTTTATACTTGGATTCACCTAAATTGTGATAGGGCAAAAGTTCATATTCCTTTACACTGCTCAGATCCTTGATGAATTCTGCTATGGCCTGAATATTTTCCACTGAGTCATTGCTGCCCGGAACTACGGGAGTACGGATTGTGATTGGAACACCGAAGGAATTAATCTTTTTCAGGTTATCCAATATTACTTCGTTTGTCACACCAGTAAGTTCCCTGTGTTTTTCCCCATCCATCATCTTAAGATCGAAGAAGATATGGTCAATGTAAGGAATTGCCTCCTTAAATTTTTCGTAATCACCATATCCACATGTCTCAATTGTAGTACCGATTCGATTGACCCTGCACTTTTGGGCAAGTTCTGTCAGAAGCTCCGGCTGAGTAAGAGGTTCCCCTCCGGAAAAGGTCGCTCCACCACCTTTGAGGTGATAGAAATGCCGGTCTTTGTTGACTTCCTTAAACAATTCCTCTGCAGTCTTATCTTCTCCGCAAACTTCCTTTGCTAACGCATAACAAACCTCAGTACATTTAAAACACTTTATGCATTTTTCACGATCGATTATCAGGCCTTCCTCTGCGGGGTAAATAGCACTTGAAGGACAAACCTTAACGCAGTTCCCGTCTCCGACACATTTTCGCGGATGCTCCATTATTTCCGGAGAGTATAACTGTGATTCCGGATTGGCGCACCACTTGCATCTAAGGGGACATCCCTTGAAGAATACGATGGTTCTCAGCCCAACTCCGTCATGTATAGAACACTTTTGAACGTTGAATATCAATTTTCTTTCTCCTCACAATTTTCATGATTCATTTTCTATAATAAATGATATGCAACATTCATGCCAACTTCTTCATTTTCGCATAAGTCGGATTTTCAGCTTGGATTCATATCTGTGCCGCATGGATTTTCTCAACTTAATAGGATACATGTATAATTTTTTTACAGTTTCAAGGTTATGTGCGATGATTTTACACATCCCAGCTTTCTCTGTTAAGAATATTGTATAAGGTTTTACGGGATATCATCAAAAGCTCCGCTGCCCTTTTCTTATTTCCTTCGGTATGCTCCAGAGTTTTTCGTATCAGAATCTCCATAAGAGTTTGCTGGGTCTCGTGAATTCTCTTTGACAGACTTGTGTCATCATCATCCCCAATCTCTTGTACAATTGAATTAAGATACTCCTGATATGCCTTATAAAACAATTCTGCAGTATTTTCTCCCCCTTCGGGCACGTCCTCCATTATTGGCTCCAATGCCAACTGGCTTGGGTCAATGCATCTCCTGAGAGTTTCTTCTGAAATAATATCACTTCCCGCTAGAATGCTGGCACGATTTAGAACATTACGCAGCTCACGCACGTTTCCAGGCCAGTCATGGGCTTCCAGAACTTTTTTGGAAGCTTCGCTCAATTTTTTTGCACCTGAAGAAGCGGGATCTTTTCCCTGTGCCAAAAGTGCTTCAGCAAGCAGGAAAAGGTCCTCCTTTCTGTTGCGAAGCGGAGGAATATCGACATTTAATACGCCAAGGCGGAAGTAAAGATCATCACGGAAGAAGCCATCCTTTACCATCTGCCTTAAGTCCCTGTTTGTTGCCGCTACTATACGTACATCTACTGGCAGGCTCTGATTGCTGCCGATTCTGGTAACAGTCATAGTCTCAAGAACACGAAGCAGTTTTGACTGGAAATGATAAGGCAGCTCACCAATTTCATCCAGAAAAAGCGTGCCGTGATTTGCAAGTTCGAACTTACCAATATTCCCATTTTTTGATGCACCGGTAAACGCCCCGGCAACATATCCAAACAATTCGCTTTCAATGAGATTCTCAGGAAAGTTGGCACAGTTGATGGCAATGAAAGGCCCTTTTCTCCTCGGACTGTAATTATGAATTGACTGGGCAAAAAGTTCTTTTCCAACTCCGCTTTCACCTGTAATCAGGACGCTAAATGAAGACTTTGCATATTCCTTTGCTACGTGAATCTGTTGCTGCATCTTCCTACTGGATCCAATGATATCATCAAAGGTGTAGTCTGCAGACAAGCCTACAATTTTATGAGCAGTCTTTACGTCCTGCTGTCTGGAACGCGTAATTTCCACAAGACCCTTTACTCTCCCATTTTCATCTTTAATGGGATACATATCATTTGACACTAATCTGGACGGCTCCCCGCTCTTGGTGAATTCCAGCCGGATTTCCCAGTCAAGAGCCTTCTTGCCTTCAGCGAGGACATCAAACATCTTAAATCGCCCAGAGGATGTTTTTTCAAAATTTCTAAAGTTTAGCCCGAATTCTTCTGTAATGTCGGTGATCTTCATCCCAATTGGTTTTTCTTTAACCCTTATGTGGAAATCATCATAAAACCTTCTATTGGCGAAGAGAAGTCTTGCTTCCTCATCGTAAACTGAAATTGCATTACCTACTACATCGAGAGATTTCAAAATCTTTGCATTCTGCTGCTCATTTGCAGCAATTGAGGCCAGTGCTCCCGACATAAGAGTTTGTATCTCTGCAGCTGCAGGATTATCAGGTTCTGACAGTAATAAAAACTCTTCGCTGCACTTAAATTCTGTCAGTTCAGGACATATTTTCTTACGTTCTTCCGGAAGAATAAAACGACCTGAAAAGGCTTCATCTTCTACCCCATTGTGCAAAAAAGACAATACTCTTCCGCCTGTTGTGGTAAGCACCATCAGAGGAAGACTATGTTTAGTCTGCTTTACAAAAACTTTGAAAAGATCATATGCCAATTGATTCTGTCCGCATATTAATATTGGAGTGCTTTGCAAAACGGCTTCTTTGAATTTTAATGCTATCTTCGTCATAGTACCTCCTTTAATACACTAATCGCATGTTATATTCTCCCGTTAAATAGGACTTCACATACAAACTTTTCTTGATTTGTTCAATTGAAAAAAGTAAATGCACCAAAGATATTGCGAAAAAATTGCAGCAGCCATGACCACGAAAGTGGCATTTACAATTTCCGAAAGAAGAAGATGTTTTTATCTGATTCCCTTTAATGCATTTACTTTTACATATAATCATTTTCTTTATTTTATCCAGGAATTCCGGTCATATTATCAGGATTAAAGACCCTTCTGAATGGTTCTAGCAATAATATTATCCTGGATTTCCTTGCCCAATTCAACAAAGTAGGCGGAATAACCTGCAACACGCACAACAATATTCTTGTATTTGTCCGGTTCCTTTTGTGCTGCAAGAAGGGTTTCATCATCCAGTACATTAATCTGAATGTGATAACCGTGCTGTGCGAAGTGGGCGCGAAATACGGTTTCAATAATGTCCAATCCTTTTTCGCCCGATGCAATTGCCGGATCAAATCTTTGGTTAAGAAGCATACCGCTCTGTGGCAGCATCTCGTCACAACATGCCAGAGAATTTACAACAGCAGTGGGACCGTTTACATCCATACCAATCATTGGAGAAGCGTTGTCTGCAAGAGGCGTATGTGCAAGTCTGCCATCGGGAAGGGCTCCAACCTTTTTACCCATCTCGACATTATATACAACTGTTGCATGTAAACTTGTCCATTGTCCACCATGAGCATCCTTAAATCTATGTAACGAGTCATCTATTGTATTAACTACATAGTATCCATATTTATCCACCTGCTCGATGTTATTGCCAAACTTCGGTGCTTTGTTAATTAGCATCTGGCGCATGTTTTCCTTCTCTTCAAAGTTGCTGTCAAGGAGGTCAATCAGTTCTCCCATGGTCAGGTAATTTTTGTTAAATACGCACTCTTCTATTGCAGCGAAGGAGTCAATGGTATTTGCCATACTTGCAATGGAAACC
>URXI01000042.1 GCA_900551775.1 uncultured Eubacterium sp.
TGATCGCACCCGCCGGCAATGAAAATGCATTGCAGCACTACATGGGCGGAGAGAAAAAGTGGCAGAAGATGAAAGCTGCTGCTGAAGAAAGGGGCAGCGTGACCCATCAAGGCGTTGTTTTGACACCAGACTTTTTCAAATCTATTGAAGACAATGATCCTTCAAAGACGGGCAAACGTTTTCCGCATTCAGTTTTGGTCATCTATAATACAGAAGACTACGTGGTGCTGCCTGAGACGAGTTTGGAATGTGCCGGGGCTTATGAAGATGTGAAAATTACAGAAGTGACTTCCAAGAAAAGTCCTCACGGATATGAGATGAGCTTTGAAAAATCTGAGATGAAGGAACAACTGACATCGGAACTGATTCAGTTCTTTCAAGTTAATTTATAGCAATTGAAAAGCCGGCCTGTTTTTTACAGGTCGGCTTTTACAATCAATGCTGGCTATCTTCTAGGCTGGGGTCTCTTCGGTGGGGGACACTCACATTCGCATTCGCAGTCTTTGTCGTCTTCGCAGTCTTTGGTATCGCATTCCTTGATTCCTGCAGGGAACAGACTTGGGAAGGTCGTGCAGATGGAGTTTCTCTGCAGCGGCGCTTCTGCATAACCTGTAGACAGGACGCAGAGCTGAACAGGAACGACGATTTTCTTTTCGCAAGTCAGGCAGATTGCTACGATCAAATTACCGCAGACATTTCCATCCGGCTCGATGTTAAGATCTCTTCCAAAGTTGTTGGTTGCAAGTCTTGCTTCACATGCTGAATTGCAAAACTCTGTAAAACGCGGCAGGAAGGCCGTGTCGATAGTGGATGGAAGACAGATCTCGAAGAAATTGGTAAGTACCATCGGCTGATCTTTTGTCGCGATGTTTACGTTTGCACAAACTGTGAAGATGACTTCGTTGTTGCAGCTGTCGCAGAGGAGCAGATCCAGTTCGATCAGCACGTTACCGTGGATGCACACTGTCTGCGTGCCGAAAACCGGCGTACCCATGCATTTTTCATCGCAGTCAGAAGTCTCTGCATACATGATTCTCTCTGAATATGTACCGTCAGCGCCGACTACGCTTAAGTAATTACCTTTCGCATCTTTCAGGAAGGAAGCTCCTGAAATGCTGGTATCCACATCCAAAGTCAAATTCTTTGGATCCTCGACATTTGTTGGATTGAAAAACCTCTTACATCTGATATCTATCACGCGTTTAATTCTGTGTCCGACAGGAATGCAAGGCGTAAATACCTGATCGTTAAATGTTTTCATCCCCTGTAGGTTGAACTTCACAGCATCGAACACCTGCTGCACATAAATTGGCGCAGTGACAATGTTGCTCATGTCTCCGTCGAACTCACACAAATTACTGGCATTACAACAGTTTTGATAGAGGTCCGGTGTTACTCTAGTGCCAAAGCAACTCATAATTTTACCTCCTTGTAGGTTACATAATCTTTCGTGATTAGTATATGAATTAGAGAGTTTTTGTGTTACAATAGAATATTAAAGAAGAAAACAAAAAACTCTATATATTAGTATATGGCAGACCATGGTGAAAGGATAACAAAATGGACAGAGAAGATGAAAAAAAAGACGAAAAACTTTTAAATGACGAAGACGAACGTCATGGGGCCAGGCATGCCAGCATAGCAATCATCCTGATCGTACTAGCTATTTTTGCTGCAATTGTTTTATTTACCGGAATTCTGGGTAATTTTTTTGGTAAGAAGGCAGAAAATATCGTATTAATTATCATAGCTGTCATCTTAGCAGTTATGTTATATAAATCAAAGAGGAGTTAAAATCATTATGATCATCAATAAAAAATTAAGTTCTGGCATCAGAATGGTGATGGAAGAGATACCCTATGTTCAATCTATCGCCATCGGCATCTGGATCAAGACCGGAGCAGTAGACGAGGACGAAAAATACGCAGGTATTTCACATTTCATCGAGCATATGATGTTTAAAGGGACAGAAAGCAGAAGCGCCAAGAGAATTGCTGAAGACATTGACAAAATTGGCGGGCAGATCAATGCGTTCACCGGCAAAGAAGCCACATGCTACTATGTGAAAGCCATCGACAGCAGTTACAAAGAAGCCGCAGACGTTTTAATCGATATGCTCACCAGATCTCTGCTGGATAAGCAGGAGATGAATAAAGAACGTCAGGTCATCTGTGAAGAAATCAAAATGACCCAGGACGCGCCTGACGATTTGGCACATGATACCATCACCTCGATGATATTTAAGGGAAATGATCTGGGAAAGTCCATCATCGGAACACCAAGTTCCTTAAAGCGTATCACGCGCAATGTCATGAGCGACTATTTTGCAAAAGAGTATACTAGAGATCACATCGTCGTATCCGTTTCCGGGAATTTTAACGTCGATGAAGTCTGCGAATATTTTGACGATAAATTCATGGAATTGATGCCGTCCAAAGAGGAGAAAACGCCTGCACGGGCGCCTTATGTTCCAGCGTATAAGAGCATTACAAAGGATATCGAGCAGTCCCACATCTGCCTTGCCACAAAGGGTATCCCTCTGGGCGATGACAGGTATTATGCCTTCTCCATTTTGAACAACATCATGGGCGGCAGTATGAGTTCGAGATTTTTCCAGAATATCAGAGAAGAGAAGGGGCTTGCTTACTCCGTCTACTCTATGAGTGGTTCCTTCAGCGGTGATGGGTACTACAATATATATGCAGGTGTCAGTCACGATAAGGTAAAAGACGCCATTCTTGGCATTAGAGAGGAACTGGCACTTCTCGAAGAGAAGGGCATCAGTTCTGAAGAATTGGAATCTTCCCGGGCACAATTGAAGGCAGCTTACGTCTTTGGGCAGGAAAACGTGGCAGGCAGAATGTTCAAAAACGGAAAGAACACCATTCTCACTGGCAAGATCAGTACCCCGGAAGAAGTCGTCAAAGGCTTTGACGATGTGACAATGGAGGATATCGAGGAAATGAAGAAACTCATCTGCGATTTTTCCAATTATTCTGCCGTGGTCGTGTCCAAGAAGCATGTAGATTTGAAACGCATTATGAAAGGATCTTTATGAAGATAAGAATCATCAGCAAAAGCGGGATTATTCCCAAATATGAGACTTCCGGTTCAGCGGGTTTCGACTTACCTGCATATCTGGAAGAGCCGATTACGCTGAAACCTGGCGAAAGAAGACTCGTTCCCACAGGAATCTTCATGGAAATCCCCGTGGGATATGAAGCGCAGGTGAGAGCAAGAAGCGGCCTGGCTATTAAAAACGGGATTGGATTAGTGAACGGCATCGGAACCGTAGATTCTGATTACAGAGGGGAACTGCTAGTCCCCATGATCAACTGGGGAGAAAAGGAGTTTACCATAAGAGATGGTGATCGAATTGCCCAAGTGGTCATCAACAAGTATGAACAAATTGAGTTTGAACTGTCGGAGAGTTTGGACAGCACAGAAAGAGGCACTGGCGGTTTCGGACATACGGGAGTTTAGATATGCTGTATCGAGAAGATTTAGAAAAGAGAGAAGAACTTTTAGCCCCTTTCGCCTGCAGATCATCGCAGTCCAAGGGCAGAGAGATCTATGAGGAACCCTGTAAATTCAGAACAGAGTTTCAACGAGATCGAGATCGAATCATTCACTCCAAGGCTTTTCGCCGCCTGATGCATAAGACACAGGTTTTTCTGGCGCCGGAGGGAGACCACTACAGGACCAGGCTGACCCATACACTGGAAGTCATGCAGGTAGCCAGAACCATCGCAAGGAACCTGGGACTCAATGAGGATCTGACCGAGGCCATCGCCATGGGGCACGACTTGGGACATACACCCTTTGGCCACAACGGAGAGATGGTACTCGACAGTATTCATCCCGGCGGCTTCAGACATAATGAGCAAAGTCTCAGGGTCGTAGAGGTACTTGAGTCGACCCCGAACAGGAGGGGAATGAATCTGACTTTTGAAGTGAAGGACGGCATTCTCAATCATACCGGCAGTCTGCCTGCTGCCACTTTGGAAGGACAAATTGTGAAAATCAGCGACCGGATTGCCTACATCAACCACGATATCGACGATGCCATCAGAAGCGGCGTCATTACATTGGAAGACCTTCCTGCGGAACCGATTGCCTTGTTTGGCAGGGGACATCGAGAGCGTATTGACTGCATGGTTTCCAATGTGGTGACTTTCAGTGACGGCAAAGACCGGGTATCTATGGACGAAGAGCATGCTGCACAATTGAATCAGCTGCGCAGCTTCATGTTCTCCAACGTTTATAAGAGTCAGAAGGTAAAGCGGGAAGAGGATTTGACGAAAGTAGAGGAAGTGATCAGTTCTCTCTATGATTACTTTCTGAATCACCCCGAAAAACTGCCTGAAGATAATTATGAACTGCTCATGAGAGACGGTACCCACGTGGTAGTGAAAGATTATATCGCCGGAATGACAGACAGATATGCGCTAAATCTTTATTCAGAAATATTTCTAAAAAAATAAAGGAAAAGCCTTTATTTTGTAGAATAATAAACTATGAGGGAAGTGGAAACCTTCATTATAGAAACAAAGCAATCGGGAGACAATCATGGGCTTTTCTTTTTCGAATCATACAATTGAAAATTTGAAAGACCAGATCAACATTATCGATGTAGTCGGAAGGGTTGTCCCGCTGAAGAGGGCGGGCAGCAACTATAAAGGTGTATGTCCATTTCATAATGAAAAGACACCTTCTTTTGTTGTTTCAGAGCAAAAACAGATTTTCACATGTTTTGGCTGCGGAGCGACAGGTGATGCTATCGAATTTGTCAAACGATATTATAATCTGGATTTTTCCGAAGCAATAGAAAAGCTGGCGGGAGAATACGGCATTGCTTTAGAGAAAAACACGTTCAATGATAATCGGGAAATTTATTACAAGGTGAACAAACTGGCCGCCAATTTCTTTTATAAAGCATTTACCGAGAAAGCTAATAAAGGTTACGCTTATATGAAACGAAGAGGCATTTCGCCGGCTATTCTCAAGAAATTCGGCATCGGTTATGCCGATGCAGAGTGGGACAGCCTGTATAAGTATCTGCTCTCACAGGGCGTTGACAAAAAAATTATGGTAGAACTGGGACTGATTTCTGAGAGCAAAGGCAAATATTATGACAAATTCAGAAATCGTGTCATTTTTCCTATCATCAATACCAGCGGCAAAGTCATCGGTTTTGGCGGCAGGGCGATTGATGCAAAGGATAATCCCAAGTACCTGAATTCTGCAGAGAGTAAGATATTCCAAAAGAAATATAATCTATATGGCCTGAACATTTCCAGGCAGAGTGTGGGAAAAGAGGGATTCATCATCCTGGTGGAGGGGTATATGGATACCATCGCCCTCTATCAGAGCGGTATAGAAAACGTAGCTGCCTCCCTGGGCACTGCTCTGACAGAAAACCAGGCGAAGCTGATTAAACGATATACTCGAGATGTCATCCTGTCCTATGATGCTGACGGCGCGGGCAGAGCTGCTGCCCTTAGGGGATTGGATATCCTGCGCAAAGAAGAATGCAAAGTAAAAGTTCTGCATGTGACGGATGGCAAAGATCCTGACGAGTATATAAAGAAAAACGGCAAGACTGCATTCCTGAAATTGGTCGAAGAGGCGCTTCCCTATGGCGACTACAAGCTGGAATCAGCAAAGGCCGGCTATGACTTGTCAAAGGATGAAGATAAGATTGATTATATAAAAAAAGCCACGGATATTATAAGACAGCTCGGCCCTGTAGAGCAGGAAATTTATATAAAGAAGCTATCAAAAGACCTCAAGATTGCCGAAGGTGCGATTAGAATGGAACTTTTAGGCAATGATAGTACTGAAAAAGCTTCATTTACCCAGACACGGGAAGAAAAAAAAGAAATTTCCGCCTCTGAGATTACGCCAATTGAAAAGACCTTATTGAAGGTCATGCTGACAGACGAATCATATATCAGCAGGATTGCTAAATTTCCACAAATTTTAGAAAGTGATTTTGCTGTCAGAATATATGAGACTTTGGTCGAGGAATACCAACGAAATCAATTTATTGATTTAAATAAGATTATGGATGGCTTGACCAGTGAAGGTGCCGCTCGACTTCAGGAAATTATGGAACATATCATCGTGGGCGGCAACGAAGAACAGGTCTTTGAAGACTGTATCAAAACCTGGAAAGACAAAAACTTAGCTAAAGAAGAACAGAAACTGATTAGCTTGCTGTCTATGGCAGATGAGGAAGATAATCAGGAAAGAATAAGAGAACTGACAGATCAGTTAATGAAAGTGCAAAAAGAACGAAAAACCAATAGTAGGGGGATATAGAATGAGCACAGATGGAAAAAAAGAAGTTAACAATTTAAATGAAGCATTTGCCAACATGACGCCTGATCAGATCAAGAAAGAGTTGATTGCACAGCTGACCAAAAAAGCAAAGACCAAAAAGAATGTCTTGACTTACACGGATATGGCTGATTATCTCGATGCTTTTGATTTGGACAAGAACGTCGTTGACGAAATCTACGAATCACTTCTCGCAAAAGATATTGAAATTGCCAGTGAAACAGAACCCGAAGATTTTGCCAGCATCTTAGATGGTGATGACGACGATTTGGATGCAAACGAAGACGACGGCATTGTCGTTACAGAATCCGGTGAAATCGATATCGAGGCGACTCTGCCAAAAGGTATCGCAGTGGACGACCCGGTGAGAATGTATTTAAAGGAAATCGGAAAAGTACCTCTACTAAGCGCCGATGAAGAAATCCTCCTGGCACAGAAGATGGAAGCAGGGGATGAAGAAGCGAAGAAAAAACTCTGCGAAGCGAACTTACGACTGGTTGTCAGCATAGCTAAGAGATATGTGGGCAGAGGAATGCTATTTTTGGATTTGATTCAAGAAGGAAATCTTGGATTGATTAAAGCTGTTGATAAATTTGATTATAGAAAAGGATACAAGTTCTCAACCTATGCTACCTGGTGGATCAGACAGGCCATCACCAGGTCCATTGCAGACCAGGCGAGGACGATCAGAATCCCTGTGCATATGGTAGAGACCATCAATAAGCTGATTCGCGTTTCCAGACAGTTGCTGCAGACTTATGGAAGAGAACCGACCCCGGAAGAAATCGCAAAGGAAATGGGCATCTCTGTCGACAAAGTGAGAGAAATTCAAAAAATCGCTCAGGAGCCTGTATCTTTGGAAACGCCTATCGGTGAAGAAGAAGACAGCCACCTTGGAGATTTTATACCAGATGATGATGTTCCTGCACCGGCAGAAGCAGCGGCATTTTCCATGTTAAAAGAACAACTTGTAGAAGTGCTGGACACTTTGACAGATAGAGAACAGAAGGTCCTAAAGCTGAGATTTGGGCTGGAAGACGGAAGATCCAGAACCTTAGAAGAAGTGGGAAAAGAATTTGACGTCACCAGAGAGAGAATTAGACAGATTGAAGCGAAAGCACTTCGAAAGTTAAGACATCCGAGCAGAAGCAAGAAGCTAAAGGACTATTTGGAGTAAATTTGATGAAGCTTAGTGACAGATTACAATTGATAGCAGACGAAATCAATAAAGGAGAAACCATGGCCGACATAGGTACTGACCATGGTTTTTTGCCGTTATATCTGCTGGAAACGGGTAAATGTCCCCATGTAGTGATGGCTGATATCAGTGCAGGCTCCTTGAAAAAGGCGGAAGACAACTGCAAGGCACTTCATCCGGAGAGGGAGTATGATCTGCGTCTGGGCAACGGCATCGACGTCCTGCGTCACGGAGAAGTAGATGTGGTAGTCATCGCAGGTATGGGCGGACTTCTGATCGCAGATATTTTGGAATGGGATCTGGCAAAAAGTCGTTCCATTAAACGGTACATCCTGCAGCCGAGAAATAATGTAGGCCGATTGAGGCATTGGCTCACTGAAAACGGATTTGTCATTACAAAGGAGAACCTGGTCAGAGAAGGAAAGTTTATCTGTGAGATTTTGACGGTGGATAGCGGCTTTCCGGGAGAGAAAAAGCAGGAGCCATATTCTGCAGCCTTTGATTATCCGGACAGCCTCTTAACTGATCGAAACGATTTGACAGATGAATATCTGGAAAAAAAATTAGCTATAGAAGAGAATATTTACAAAAATATTGCAGAACACAGCAAATCTGCAGATACGGACGCCACAATCTGCAGAGAACGAATCAGCAGATTGAGACATTTACTGAAGAAGGATTAGGAGATACAGAAATGAAAAGGAAGGAATTGATAAGAGCAATAGAATCTTTTTGTCCCTCTGTTGCAGCAGAAGCATGGGATAACTGCGGATTTCAGGTCAATTGCGGGAAAGAAGAGATTGCATGTGTATTAGTTTCACTGGAAGTGACCAACGAAATTATTGACGAGGCTATAGCAGAGGGGGCGGATTTTATTCTCACCCATCATCCGTTGTTGTTTCAAGGAGTCAAAAAGATTGACGATAACGATGTTATTGGAAACTATTTGATTCGTTTAATCCAAAATCAGATTTCTGTTTACTCCTGCCACACAAACTTTGATAAGCTGCCAGGTGGAAACAACGACTATATCGGCAAGCTTTTAGAACTTTCCAATGTCAGACCTTTTGACGATGACAACGGGTTCTGCCGAAAGGGGAACACTCCTTTCGAAACCACATTTATTGAAGTGGTCCATAAAGCAGCAGAATGCTTTGATATCGATGAAAAATATTTTAAGTGTGTTGGAGATCCGACCACGGCCATCGATACCATCGGCTGGTGCAGCGGTGCCGGCAGCGAGTTCATCAAGGCGGCGGCAGAAGAAGGCTGCGACCTCTATATCACAGGCGATCTCAAATATCATGAAGCACAGCTGGCAAAAGAGATGGGTATCTGCATCCTCGACGCGGGTCATTATGGCAGTGAAAAGATCTTTGCAGAGAATATGGCGGATTTTTTACGGGTTGCTTGTGAGGACGACGATATCGAGATTTTAGAATCCATGACAGATATAAATCCGTTTCTATAAAATAGTAGATTTTTTATTTTAAATGTGATAAAATTATATAGTTATGGGTAAGCCAGACAATCGCGTGCAGGATTGCATGAGGAAAGTCCGGGCTCCGCAGGGCAGGGATGCCGGATAACGTCCGGCGTAGGTAACTATAGGGAAAGTGCAACAGAAACATTCCGCCGAAACGGGTAATGCCGTGGTAAGGTTGAAATGGTGAGGTAAGAGCTCACCGGCGTCATGGAGACATGACGGCCGTGTAAACCCCATCCGGAGCAAGGCCAAAATGGGCACAAAAGGTGGCTGCCCGTCACCGCCCGAGAGGTAGGCCGCATGAGCGTGCAGTAATGTTACGCCATAGATAGATGATTGTCTAATACAGAACCCGGCTTATAGGCTTGCCCATAATGGTTTTGTCCCGCAAGCGAAGCGAGAGGCAAGACAAACCTTATGCTTTAATGCCCCAAGAGAGCAAGGCTCGATTGGCTAGGCGTTAGTCGTATAAAGGTGCTAGTCGTAACAATAAACAATAAACAATAAATAATAAACAAGAAAGTGAGGATTTTGCATGACGACAGAAATTGACAATAAAGATAACAAATTACAGAATGACAACGAAGCAGACAAAATGGGGACTGCTCCGGTCGGCAAACTCCTCGCATCTATGGCTTGGCCGGCGATTTTGTCTATGACCATCAATGCGCTTTATAATGTAGTAGACAGCATGTTTGTAGCCATGGTCAGCCAGAAAGCCCTGACTTCAGTGTCCCTGGTATTACCAATTCAGCTTCTGATGATTTCTTTGGCAATCGGAAGCGGTGTCGGTGTAAACTCACTGATTTCTAGAAGACTTGGTGCAAAACGTTTTGAAGAAGCAGATAAAGCGGCTGGAACCAGTATCAGAATCGGACTTTTTAACTTTATTATCTTCGCCTGTGTAGGCATTTTCCTAGCAAAACCGTTTATGAATTTATATACTGCCGACCAGGAAATCTTTGACGGCGGGGTGACTTATCTGCAGATTATCACGATCTTTTGTTTTTTCAGCATGGTAGAGGTACAACTGGAAAAGGTACTGCAGGCCACTGGCAACATGATTGCCCCGATGCTCATCAGCCTCAGCGGCGCTGTGACGAATCTGATTTTAGACCCAATCTTGATTTTCGGTCTTCTTGGCGCGCCAAAACTGGGGATTGCCGGAGCTGCCATTGCAACAGTTACCGGCCAGGCGGTAGCTCTATGTGTAGCTGTATTCATGGTCTTTAAAAAAGAACACGATGTAAAAATACAATTAAAAGGTTTTAAGATGGACTGGCGAGTCGTAAAGGACATCTATGGTGTCGGACTTCCTTCTATTATCATGCAGTCTATCGGCTCCATCATGCTGTTAGGTTATAACGCGATTTTAGCAGCATCACCTACGGCAGTAGCTGTTCTGGGTGTATATTTTAAACTGCAGTCCTTTATCTTCATGCCTGTGTTCGGTCTCAATCAAGGTGCAATGCCAATTATGGGATACAACTTCGGGGCAAAGAATAGGAAGCGATTGATGCTGGTCTACAAGAATGCTCTGATTACGGCGATTGTAATCATGACCATTGGAACCATTCTATTCCAAGCATTCCCAGGAGCATTTCTAAAGATGTTCAGTGCTGATGCAGAGATGCTGGAGATGGGGATCCCGGCATTAAGACTGATCAGTATCTGCTTCATACCGGCTGCTTTCGGAATTATGACCTCGACCCTGTTTCAAGGAACGGGTCATGGTGTATATAGTTTAATGGGATCACTAATCAGACAGCTTGTCGGTATCCTGCCACTTGCATACATCATCTATCATATGGCTGGAATCACGGCATCCTGGGCATCTTTCCCATTAGCAGAAATTATTGGACTCATCTATTCAGCAGTGATGCTGAAGGTTCTATACCAAAAAGAAATAAAGACCTTGTAATTACTCTTCAAGGTCTCTCTCTGCAAGGTTTCTGTATTCAGAATCTTGCTTTACCAGATCATAGATCAACGGATCTCTGATCAAATGTTTCCAACATGTATATGTTGCTTTTATGAAATTGGGGTCGAGCGGAAACTCTTCCTCGATGAGTGGGCATTGATAGGGTAGCTCTATGTCATTCCACACGAGGGACAATTCCTCGTTTTCATCAATATGAGGAGTCAAAGGAAAGGTTCTGCATTGCATGGGCCTTTTTTCTCTAGGACAGATTGGCGGCGTCTTACAGCGAACGAAGTAAACTTTGCCTTTCCAGGATTCTGGAAAATCAAAATCTTCCGCCTTTTCACTGTTCCAGCTGAGCCAGCTCTCATCACGCAGATGCACCTTCTCTTCTCCTGGGAGCAGATAGATTCCCAGGGTTTCGTCATCATTGTCGCAGTTACAGCAGGCAGCTTCGCAGAGGGTGCCGCAGTCAAAGGGAACGGGAGATACCGAGTTTAGAAGTCTGTAGATCGCCAAATAGGTGCTCTTTCTGATTGTGCTTTTCATAATTACGTTGATTCCTTTCGTTTAACGTGACATACGTTATTATACAATAAAATGCAAATATATAGTGAAAAATCTTAAAAATAGTGTTAAAATAAACAGGTTATTGGATTCATAGATTTAATGGATAATTAATTAAGAGGTAAACGATGAAACTAGGAATTGATATTGGTTCAACTACAGTCAAACTTGTATTGCTGGACGATAGTGATTCGATTGTATTTTCAAGATACGAGCGTCATATGTCCAACGTGTTTGACAAGGTCAAAGAATTAATAGAAAATATGTATAAGGAATACGGCGATATTGATATCAGACCGATTATTACTGGTTCTGGCGGCTTGTCTCTGGCTAAGCTTCTCGGCATTCACTTTGAACAGGAAGTCATCTCCTGCAGCAAAGCAGTAGAAACTTTGATTCCTGAAACTGATGTTGCCATAGAACTGGGTGGAGAAGACGCAAAGATTACGTTTTATGGTGCAACGATAGAACAACGAATGAACGGTACCTGTGCAGGCGGTACCGGCGCTTTTATTGACCAGATGGCAGTGTTGCTCAACACAGACGCTGGCGGGCTCAACGAAGCGGCAAAGCGGGAGAAGATGATTTATCCAATCGCTGCCCGCTGCGGCGTCTTTGCCAAAACGGATATTCAGCCACTGATCAACGAAGGTGCATCCAAAGAAGACCTAGCCGCTTCGATTTTCCAGGCCGTAGTAAATCAGACCATCAGTGGGCTTGCCTGCGGAAAACCAATTCGCGGACACGTTGCCTTCTTAGGAGGACCGCTTCATTTCTTATCCGAATTAAAAGCTGCATTTGTGCGGACGCTGAATTTAGATAAGGAACATACCATCGCGCCGTCCCACTCCCATCTGTTTGCTGCCATTGGTTCTGCCATGAATTCCAAAAAAGATCTGCGCATGTCCCTGCAGGATATGCAGACACGCTTGGTGAATAAGATTAAAATGGATTTTGAAGTAGATCGTATGGAACCACTATTTGCATCGGAAGCAGACTATCAGGCATTTATAAATCGCCACGAAAAACACCAGGTACCGATTCGGGATCTAGCTTCCTACCGAGGAAAAGCATTCCTCGGAATCGATGCCGGTTCCACTACCACCAAAGCCGCTCTCGTAGGTGAAGACGGTACTCTTCTGTACTCCTTCTACCACAACAACGAGGGGGATCCTCTGGGCACATCCATTGGCGCCATCCGGGATATTTATAGCAAATTACCGGAGGGCGTAGAGATTGCCTACTCCTGTTCCACCGGATATGGGGAGGCGCTCATTAAAGCAGCTCTTCTGTTGGATGAAGGCGAAGTAGAAACCGTCTCTCACTATTATGCAGCCTCCTTCTTTGAACCAGATGTAGACTGCATTCTAGACATCGGCGGACAGGATATGAAATGTATCAAGATCCGCAACAAAACCGTTGACAGCGTACAGTTGAATGAAGCATGTTCCTCCGGATGCGGTTCCTTCATTGAAACCTTTGCCAAATCCCTAAATTATACAGTACAGGATTTCGCAAAAGCTGCTGTTTTTGCACAGCATCCTATTGATCTGGGTACCAGATGTACCGTATTTATGAATTCCAAGGTAAAGCAGGCGCAGAAAGAAGGTGCCGAGGTTTCCGATATTTCCGCAGGTCTGGCTTACTCTGTTATCAAAAATGCTCTGTATAAGGTTATCAAGGTTTCTGACGCTTCCGAACTTGGCAAACACATTGTTGTGCAGGGTGGTACCTTCTACAATGATGCAGTTCTGCGAAGCTTCGAAAAGATTGCAGGCTGCGAAGCTATCCGTCCGGATATCGCCGGAATCATGGGTGCATTCGGTGCTGCACTGATTGCCCGCGAACGCCATCAGGAAGGCGCAGAAACTAGTATGCTCTCCATTGATAAGATCAACGAGCTGAAATATACAACTTCTATGGCAAACTGTCGTGGATGTACCAATAACTGCCGTCTGACTATCAACAAATTCTCCGGCGGCCGCCAGTATGTAAGCGGTAACCGCTGCGAGCGTGGTATTGGCAAGGAAAAGAATAAAGATCATATTCCGAATCTTTATGAATATAAATATAAGCGTATTTTCTCCTACGCACCGCTTACTGCTGATAAGGCAACGCGAGGTAAAGTAGGTATCCCCCGTGTTCTGAACATGTTTGAGAATTATCCTTTCTGGTATACTTTCTTTACAGAACTGAAGTATGAGGTTGTGCTCTCTCCTACTTCCACCAGAAAGATTTATGAGCTGGGTATTGAGTCCATTCCAAGTGAATCTGAATGCTATCCTGCCAAACTTGCCCATGGCCATGTAACCTGGCTGATCCGCAATGGCGTGAAATTTATTTTCTACCCATGTATCCCATATGAACGTAACGAGTTCCCGGATGCAGTCAATCACTATAACTGCCCGATCGTTACCTCTTATGCCGAAAATATCAAAAATAACGTAGACGAATTAAATGATCCGTCCATTACCTTCCGCAATCCGTTCCTTGCATTTACTTCTGAGGAAATTCTGGCAAATCGTCTGGTAGAGGAATTTAAGGATATCCCGGCAGAAGAAGTCAAAGCTGCTGTGCATAAGGGCTGGGAGGAAATGGCTGCTGCACGCCGCGATGTACAGAAAAAAGGGGAAGAAACCCTGAAATATCTGGAAGATACAGGACGCCATGGTATTGTCCTTGCAGGACGCCCATACCATATTGACCCGGAAATCCATCATGGTATCCCGGATCTGATCAACAGCTATGGTATTGCCGTACTTACCGAGGATTCCATCTCTCATCTGGCACCTGTGGAACGCCCGATCCGCGTCAATGACCAGTGGATGTACCACTCCAGACTGTATGCTGCTGCAAACTATGTAAAGACACGCGATGACCTGGATCTGATCCAGCTCAACTCTTTTGGATGTGGTCTGGATGCAGTTACTACTGACGAGGTTTATGAAATCCTTGACGGAAGTGACAAAATCTATACCTGCTTAAAGATTGACGAGGTAAATAACCTTGGTGCTGCAAGAATCCGTATCCGTTCCCTGATCGCAGCGATCCGTGCGAAGAAGGCACAGGGACAGAAACGTACTGTCAAACCTGCTTCTATTGATAAAGTATCCTTTACAAAGGAAATGAGAAAGGACTATACCATCCTCTGCCCGCAGATGTCACCGTTCCATTTCAGCCTCCTGCAGGCAGCATTCAATTCCTGCGGATACAACCTGGAGGTGCTTCCGAATGACAATAAGCATGCAGTGGATGTTGGTCTGAAGTATGTAAACAATGACGCCTGCTTTCCGTCTCTGATCGTTGTGGGACAGATCATGGATGCTCTGCTTTCCGGTAAATATGACCTGAACAAAACGGCCGTTGTCATGTCACAGACAGGTGGCGGATGTCGTGCTTCCAACTATATCGCATTTATACGACGCGCATTAAAGAAAGCCGGTATGGAACAGATTCCGGTTATCTCTGTTAACTTAAGCGGTCTGGAAAGCAATCCCGGATTCAAACTTACGCTTCCATTAGTGAAGAAAGTTGCTTACGGTGCCGTATTCGGAGATATCCTGATGAAATGCGTATATCGTATGCGTCCTTATGAACTGGAAGAGGGAATCGTAAACAGGAAACATAAAATCTGGGAACAGCGTGTAATCTCTTTCTTAAGCGGAAGCAGTGTCAGCCACAGCCAGTTTAAGAAAATGTGCCGCGAAATGGTTCACGAATTTGATACCATTCCGATCAGTGATGTGAAGAAGCCTCGTGTGGGCATCGTAGGTGAGATCCTTGTCAAGTTCCTGCCTGCTGCAAATAATCATCTGGCAGAGCTTCTGGAATCTGAAGGCGCTGAGGCAGTTGTACCGGATCTGATCGATTTCATGTGCTACTGCTTCTATAATCAGAACTTTAAGGTAGAAAATCTTGGATTCAAGAAGTCCAAGGCAACCATGGCAAACTGGGGAATCAAAGCAATCGAATGGGTGAGAAAGCCTGCAAGCGAAGCTCTTGCACAGAGTCGCCATTTTGCACCGCCTGCTGATATCAGAGATCTGGCAAAAATGGCATCTCCGATCGTTTCCACCGGAAACCAGACAGGTGAGGGATGGTTCCTGACAGGTGAGATGATGGAACTGATCCATGGAGATGTTCCGAATATTGTTTGTATCCAGCCTTTCGGATGTCTGCCGAACCACATTGTAGGTAAGGGTGTTATCAAAGAAATCCGCAGAGAATATCCGACAGCCAATATTGTAGCCATCGACTATGATCCGGGTGCAAGTGAAGTTAACCAGCTCAACCGAATCAAACTGATGCTCTCCACAGCTCAGAAGAATCTGAAAAAAGTAGAAGAAAAAATGCATAAATAACCGTAATGGATATATTGCAATGTATTTTACCTTGCAATATATCCACCTTAGAGCGTATTTGAAAAATCATTCCCGCAATCTACATATCCTGCTTTGCGAAAAGCATTTTTCAAACGCGCTCAAAAAAAGAGTTATATTTCAGAAATTTTAAATGTGTTTCTATTTCAGAAATACATTTAAACCATGAAATATAACTCTTTTATTTTTTATAACTTCTGTTTTTTAATTATTCTGCCAGAACGGAAGTTTCTCGGCAATCCTTATCAGATAGCTTCCACCCGGAATTCTTCTAAGCTGTGATTCTGACGGCTTGCTGATAACCAGATAAGCAAACAAATAAACAATCGCAGCAACAGGAATGGAAACGATCAGACAAATGAAATTGGATTTTACAAAAATATTCAAGCCATAGCAGATACAGCCTGCAACAATTCCCATGGGAACAGATGCAAGAACAGGATACAGATATCCTTCTTTCCACGGGTTTTTATACTGCAAATACTTCTTCATCGCCCTGTCGTTTAATACACATACAACCACAGAATAGATCACCATTGCGATCAGCAGTGCATAAACTCCAAGGTTTGTAGTAAACAGCAACACTACCACTACCACAATATCCACAACCAGTGCGATTGCTGCCGTAATCACCGGAATCCTCTGCTGTCCGATTGCCTGCAGAACTCCATTGGAAATATTTGACATTCCATTGAGCAGAATTGAAAACGAACCAAGGATCAGCAGGTTGGCTGCCAGTCCTGTGGAATTTCCGTAAAGCAAAAATACAATCGGCTGTGCAAGCACTGCCAGTCCCATTGCACATGGAGCGGAAACTACCATCGAAAGCTGTACGGTCTGGTCAATGCACTCTCTGGTCGCTTCAATATCTCCGGTGGCATACAGGGCAGAAACTTCCGGAATCATGGAAGTAGGTGCCGTACTGGACAGGGTCAGAGGAATATTAATAATTGTCATAAAGTAAGTGGCATACTCTGCATATAAAATACCGATCTGTGCGGCATCTCCACCTCTTCTTCCCAGAATATCCGAGAAAAGATACCCATTGATATAAGCATTTACATTATAAACAAAGGCGCTGAGAATGATCGGCGAAACAACCAGGATGATCACACGAAAAATCTCTTTGTAGGACTCTTCCTGATGTCTGTGATCTCTCTCTACCCGGTGCAGGATTTTTCTGCGGTTTACACCATATACCAGAAGCATGAATGCCAATGCAGTCACCACTCCGGCTCCGGTTCCTACTGTGGAACCTGCTGCCCCCCATTTTGCAATGCTGTTCTCTGTTCCATCTGAGAATGCATTGATGAATCCCCAGGCTGCCAGAAGACTGACTGCCGCATTAAATACCTGCTCAATGATCTGGGAGATAGATGTTGGCATCATATTTCTGTATGCCTGAAAATATCCTCTGAATACCCCAAGAATACCGGACAAAAAAATCGTCGGAGCCAGAATCTGAAGTGCCGGAATTGCATCCTTCTGATTCTGAGGGATGATCAGTCCTGCTCCAAAGAGACAGAATAAACCGACCACTCCGCCAATCACCATGGCATAGATCATGGCACCCTTAAAGAACTTATGTGCATTTCTGTAATCCTTCAGGGCAATACGCTCGGAAATCAGTTTGGATACCGCCTGTGGGATACTAAAGGATGCGATCATCAGAAGGATCATATAGGCATTCTGCGCAAGACTTGTATAGCCCATTCCAAGGCTTCCTATAATATTGGAAAGGGGACTCTTGTACAGAAGACCGATCACCTTGGAGATCATAGCTGCAATCATCAGAAAGGATGCATTTTTTACTAAATTATTTTTCTGATTCATGTTATCACTGTGTGTCTTTTACCTGACTACACATTACCTCTTTTCTTATATATTTTCTATCTGCCAGTCGATTGGTTCCAGACCATTGGCAACAAGAAATTCGTTTGTTTTACTGAAATGTTTACACCCGAAAAATCCCCTGTAAGCAGACAGAGGACTTGGATGAGGTGCCTCCAGAATCAGATGCTTCGGATTATTCAGCATGGATTTTTTCATCTGCGCCGGACGTCCCCAGAGCAGAAATACAATAGGACGGTCCTGCTCATTCAGAACCTGGATCGCAGCATCCGTAAACTGCTCCCAGCCGATCCCCCTGTGTGAATTTGCCTGATGGGCACGTACAGTCAGAACTGTGTTCAGAAGAAGCACCCCCTGCTTTGCCCATTTCTCCAGATAGCCGTTATTGGGGATATAGCATCCGCAGTCATCATGGAGCTCCTGATAAATATTCACCAGAGACGGCGGAGTCTCCACTCCTCTCTTCACGGAAAAACAAAGCCCATGAGCCTGTCCGTCATTATGATAGGGATCCTGACCCAGAATCACTACCTTCACTTCATTTAACGGTGTAAAATGAAATGCATTAAACAGATCATCTGCAGGAGGAAAAATCTTCCTGGTCTGATATTCTGTCATCACCGTTTTATATAATTTTGCATAATACGGCTGGTGAAACTCTCCCTTCAGGGCTTCCAGCCAGTCACCTGAAATTGCTGACATACCTTATCCTTCACCTCTTGTATTTTTCGTGGTCATCGTCTGACAGAAATTCCCCTGTCAGACAGATAATCCTTCACCTGAGAAATCTCCAGTTCTTTATAATGGAACAAAGACGCAGCCAGTGCAGCATCTGCTCCCCCTTCGGTCAGTGCATCATAAAAATGCTCCAGTGTCCCAGCACCCCCTGATGCAATCACAGGAATGGAGACAGCATCAGCGATTGCTCTGGTAAGAGCCAGGTCATATCCTGCTTTTGTACCGTCACAGTCCATACTGGTGAGAAGAATTTCCCCTGCGCCCAAAGCTTCCACTTTCTTTGCCCACTCTATGGCATCAATTCCTGTATCCAGTCTTCCGCCATGTTTGTAAATATTCCATCCGCCGTCTTCTCTGCGCTTGGCATCAATAGCCACAACTACGCACTGGCTTCCAAACTTGTCAGCCGCCTCACTGATCAGTTCCGGTCTGTCAATTGCTGCAGAATTTACGGAAATCTTATCTGCTCCTTCTCTCAGCAGTTTCTTGAAATCATCTACAGTACGGATACCGCCGCCTACTGTAAACGGGATAAATACATTGGCAGCAACCCGTCTTACCATGTCAACTACCGTATCTCTCTGTTCGCAGGATGCTGTAATATCGAGAAACACCAGTTCATCTGCTCCTGCTGCATCATAGGCTTTGGCAATCTCCACCGGATCACCCGCATCGCGAAGCTGCACAAAATTTACGCCCTTTACCACACGTCCGTTATTTACATCCAGGCAGGGAATAATTCTCTTTGTAAACATCTTATTTTCCCTCCTTCTCAGTATTGCCGTCTTTTCCCACAGCAGCAAAATTTTCAAGTATCTTCAGTCCCCATTTGCTGCTCTTTTCCGGATGGAACTGGCAGGCAAATACATTGTCCTTTTCTACGGAAGCATGAATACAGGTGCTGTATTCTGTAGTAGCCTTTACAATCTCAGGCTCCTCTGCCTGCAGATAATAAGAATGCACAAAATATACATAGGTCTGTTCCGGGATTCCCTGAAACAGTCTGCCATTATTCTGAAAATGCAGGGAATTCCATCCCATATGTGGAATCTTAAGCCCCGGCGCAGGCGGAATCTTAACAATTTTCCCTTTCAGGATTCCAAGACCTTCCACACCCGGTGTCTCCTCGCTGCTTTCAAACAGAAGCTGTAATCCCAGACAGATTCCCAGAAACGGAGTCTTCTTCTCTACAATCTCATGGATCACAGGCACAAGTCCGTATGTATGAAGATTCTCCATAGCCTGTCCAAAGCTTCCCACGCCCGGCAGAATGACTTTATCTGCATTTAACAGAATCTGTGGATCGCGGGTTACTGTTGTTTCTTCCCCAAGATAATGAAGTGCTTTTTCCACACTTTTAATATTTCCGGCATCATAGTCGATTATTGCTATCATTTTATCCTCCTGATGTCATTATCTTTTTTCCTCATTATGGTAATCCGAAATCTATCCGGATCACACGTCAGACCGGAATAAAATATCCGATTAAAACGCTACAATACAGTATACCCCAAAAACAGACAGTTGCAAAGTGCTTTCTTTTTTCTACACAAAAAAAGTGTGTACCTTGTCACATAAGCTGGACTTACGCTGACAGGATACACACTTTTCACAGCAAAGTTTCCTGTTTTTTAATCAAATTTTGCAGGTTATTTAATTCAGATAATCACCAACCGGCGATGTATTATACTGTTTCTTAATCTCAATCACAATAGAACCATCCTCATTTGTTTTTTCTGATAAGATTCTGTACTCTGTCCCGCTCTTTTCCAGCTGCGCTTTATACTTTTCACACTCCTGTACAATCGTCTTTTTTGCATACTCTGTCGTTTCTCCGTCATGGTTGGAAAAACACAATGTCTGAGTGATACAAGCTGTTTTTATTTCGCGCATTCCATAATTATCATCTCACATCTGTCATATCCAAGCTGTGAGCTGTTCAGGCACAGTGTGTAATTGCTGGCTTTTCCCCAGTTCTGATCTGTGTAAAAGTTATAATTTGTTCTTCGCCTTTTATCTGTGTCTGCCATCATTTTCACAGCTTCCTTCTCTTTTACATTGTATAAACCAGTGATACGCTTTATTTTTTCCGACATGTCCCCATGAATAAATACATTCAGCACATCATCCCGGTCTTTCAGGATATAGTCTGCATTTCTTCCAATGATCACACAAGGCTCCTTCTCAGCCAATTCTAAAATAATATTTCTCTGTGCCTCATACACCATGTCCTCCACAGATTTTCCTGTGATATCACGACCGGAAAATGCATATGCGAACAAACCTTTTTTCGGAGATAATTCCGCATTTTCCTGAATATATTCCGGTGATAAGCCGGACTTTTCTGCAATCTGACCAATGATATTTTTATCATAATAGGCAATTCCGAGTTTCTTTGCCACTTCTTCTCCGATAAAACGTCCACCGCTTCCAAATTCCCTGCTGATCGTAATAATTCTTTTTGCCATCTCTGATTCCTCCTAGTTTAAAACATCAACCCTATTTTTTCTGATTTTCTTTAAAAATACA